>JARLGP010000194.1 GCA_031292735.1 Holophaga sp. | reverse complement strand
GCGGGGGTGTTTGGGTTGATCGTGGGTGCCCCGGTGGGGGGGGGGGCCCCGGGGGGGGGGGCCGCCCCCCACGGCGGCGCCCGGTTCTTTTCCAGGCATGGCCGTGGTGATGCTCTTGAGGATGTCGGGGGAGATGCGCGGCTTGGCCATCCCCCATGCTACCCGGTCCCTCTGGGCGGGGTTCGGCCTTAAACTGGGGGGATGACGCCAACCACCCTTTCTGCCGTGATGTCCGCCCTCCTGACCCCCGGGACCGGCTGTCCCTGGGATCTCAAACAGTCCCACCAGTCGCTGGCCCGCTACCTGCGCGAGGAGGCGGCGGAGGTGCTGGACGCCCTGGCGGAGCTGGCGCCCGGGGATCCGGAGACCGAACGCCATCTGTGCGAGGAACTGGGCGATCTGTGGCTGCAGGTGGCCTTCCACGCCCAGCTGGCCAGGGACCGGGGCGCCTGGGACCTGCACGAGGTGGAGGCCATGGTGGTGGAGAAGCTGGTGCGCCGCCATCCCCACGTGTTCGGGGAGGTGGCGGTGGACGGGGCCGAGGAGGTACTGGTGAACTGGGCCGCCATCAAGCGGGACGAGAAGGCCGAACGCGGGGAGGTTTCGGAACCCAGGCTGCTGGACGGGATTCCCAGCAGCCTGTCGCCGCTGGACACCGCCCTGGAGATCGGCCGGCGCTGCGCGAAGGTGGGCTTCGAATGGCCGGACATGGAAGGGGTGCTGGACAAGGTGAAGGAGGAGGTGGAGGAGCTCCAGGCCGAGTCCGACCTGGACCGGGTGGAATCCGAGTACGGCGACGTGCTGTTCAGCCTCATCCAGTGGGCCCGCTACAAGGGGATCGACCCGGACCGGGCGCTGCGCCGGCAGATGGTGCGGTTCCGCTCCCGGTTCAGCCATGTGGAGGACTTCGCGGCGGACAACGGCGGCTGGGAGCGCCAGGACCTGGAGGGCATGGAGGGGGCCTGGCAGGACGCCAAGCGCCTGGAGCGGGCCTGATGGCGGCTCCGCCCTTCTATTTCGTCCCCATCACCCACCCGGTCTGGGCCGAGGCCCTGGCCTGCGCCCGCAGGCTGCCGCCGGAAGCCATGGCCGAGCTGCGCCTGGACCTGTTTCCGGACGAGGATCCGGAGGCCATGGTCCGGGACCTGGGCGGGCGCTGTCTGGTCACCTGCCGCCGGGCCGAGGAGGGCGGAGCCTGGACCGGGGATGAGGCCGGGCGCCTGGAGCGGCTGCTGCGGGGTGCCCGGAGCCGCCCGGAATGGGTGGACCTGGAGTGGGACCTGGAGGTGCCGCCGGCCCTGGAGGACTGCCTGTCCCATGTGCGCCTGCTGCGCTCGGTGCACGTGCCGCCGGGGGTGTTCGACCTGGAGCAACGGCTGCGCCGGCTGCCCCGGGGCGACGCCTTCAAGTGGGTGGGCCACGCGCACAGCCTGACCGACAACGCCCGGATGCGGGCGCCCTTGGCCTGGGCCCGGGACCACGAGGTGGCCCTGTCGGCCTTCCTCATGGGGCCCAAGGGCATGGCGTCCCGCTGCATGCAGGCGGCCTGGGGCGGCTGCTTCACCTATGCCCAGCCGGACGACGCCGGGCCGGCGGCCCCCGGCCAGGTCACCCTGGGCCGGATGCTGGGCTGGCGCTGCCACAAGCTGCACGCGGGCTACCGGCTGTGCGGGGTGCTGGGCCAGCCGGCGCTGCACTCCCTGGGACCCGGCTATCACAACCCGCGCTTCCAGCGGGCCTTCAAGGACCTGCTCTACCTGCCCCTGGAGTGCGGTGATCCCGGGGAGGCCATGGCGGCCCTGGAGGCCCTGGACCTGGTGGGGGCCAGCCTCACGGCGCCGCTGAAGACCTCGCTGCCGGCCCTGCTGGGGTTGGCGGGGCCGCTGAACACCCTGTGGCGCCGACGGCCGGGGGAACCCTGGCAGGGCGCCAACACCGACGCCATCGCCCTGGAGGGGGCCCTGGACAGTCTGGAACCGGGCCCGGTGCTGCTGCTGGGCGCCGGGGGGGTGGCCGAGACCTCCCGCCGGGTGCTCCAGGCCCGCGGCTGGGCGTGCCTGCAGGGATCCCGCAGCGCCCCGGTGCCGGCCGACGCGGTGCGCGGGCTCCGGCCGGTGGGGGTGATCCAGGCCACCCGGCTGGGCATGGAACCGGGCGATCCGGCGCCGTTCCCGGAACTGCTGGCTGCCGCCGAGCCTTCGGTGCGCTGGGGCGTGGAGTGGATCTACAAGGAGGACACGGTCTTCGCGGCCTGGGTGCGGGACGGCGGGCGCCGGCTGGTGGCGGGCGGGGCGCTGTTCGAGGGCCAGGCCGCGGCGCAATCGGCGGCGTTCATCCGGGAATGCGGGGGATAATGGCCCATGCGCCTGCTGCTGGTGGAGGACAAGGACAGCTTTCGGCGCCTGCTGGTGCAGGCGCTGGGCTCCGCCTGGGAGGTCACCGCGGTGGGCGATCCGGCCGCGGCCCTGGCGGCCATGGACCAGGCCCCCTTCGAGATCCTGGTCACCGATCTCCGGCTGCCCGGGATGTCCGGGCTGGAGCTGCTGAAGGCGGCCAAGCGCCGGCACCCGGCCCTGCGCGCGGTGCTCATGTCGGCTTTCGGCGAGCCCCGGGACATCGTGGAGGCCATGCGCTGGGGGGCCGATGACTTCCTGCCCAAGCCGTTCGACCTGGACCAGTTCGAGGCGGTGCTGGAGCGCACCCGGGCCCTGGCCGAGGCGCCGCCCCCGGATCCCCGCGAGCCCTGGATCGTCCACTCCCCGGCCATGCGCGAACTGGACCTGGCCCTGTCCCGGGCCGCGGACACCGATGTGAAGGTGCTGTTCCAGGGCGAGCCGGGCACCGGCAAGGGCCGCTCGGCCCGGCGCCTCCATGCCCTGCGCCATCCCCAGGCCCCGTACCTGTGCCTGTCCGCGCCGAGCCTGCCGCCGGAAGGCCCGGACCCGCGCCGGCTGGCCCTGCTCCAGGGGGGCAGCATCTTCCTGTCGGAGCTGGAGGACCTGGCCGAGGGCGGATGGGGGCCGCTGGTGCGGGCCATGGACAGCGAGCTGGGCCAGGGCATCCATTGGCTGGGTTCGTGCCTGGACCAGAAGACGCTGGCCGAGCCGCTGCGCCTGCGCCTGGGCGTGATCGTGCTGTCCCTGCCGCCGCTGCGGGAACGCCGGGAGGACATCCTGCCGATGTTCCGCGCCTTCCTGGACGCCCGGGCGCGCCAGGACGGGCGGCCGGTGCCGGGGCTGGCGCGGGGGGTGGAAAAGGACGTGCTGCAGGGCGCCTGGCCCGGCAACCTGAACCAGCTGGCCTGGGCGGTGGCCCAGGCCTGGCGGGCCAGTTCCGGGCCGCTGCTGGCGCCGCTCCCGGACTTCGGCCCGGAAGCCGGCGCCCTGGTCCTGCCCTGGCCGGAGCCGGGAACCCTGGCGGCCATGCTGGTCTCGGTGACCCAGTCGGCCGAGGCGGCGCTGTTGCGCAAGGCCATGGAAGGCCACCGTGAGGATCCCGCCCGGGTGGCCCACGGTCTGGGGCTGGCGCCCCGGCGGCTGGCCGGGATGCTGCGGGACCACCACATTTCCATGGAGGAAGAATGAACGATCGTGAGCCCGGGTCCATCCCCTCCGCCGCCGCCGTCCAGGCGCTGCGGGAGTGCGTCCACGCCGGGCTGAAGGCCTTGTGCCGGGTGGTGGTGGGCAAGGACCAGGCGGTGCGCCGCTCGGTGGCGGTGATGCTGGCCGGGGGCCACCTGCTCATCGAGGATCTGCCGGGCGTGGGCAAGACCACCCTGGCCAAGGGGCTGAGCCGGCTCATGGGCGGCAGCTACCAGCGGGTGCAGGGCACCAACGACCTGCTGCCTTCGGACCTCCTGGGCGTGCACCTGTGGGACGCCGCCGATCACGCGTTCCGCTTCCAGCAGGGGCCGGTGTTCGCCAACGTGGTGCTGCTGGACGAGTTGAACCGGATCGGGCCCAAGACCCAGAGCGCCCTGCTGGAGGTGATGGTGGAGGGCCAGGTCAGCCTGGACCGGGCCACCTATCCGCTGCCGGACCCGTTCTTCGCCATCGCCACCCAGAACCCCATGGACCACGCCGGCACCTTCCCGCTGCCGGAAAGCCAGATGGACCGGTTCGCCTGCGTGCTGCACCTGGGCTATCCCGATGCGGCCGCCGAGCGGCTGGTGTTCCGCGGCGAGGCCGGGGCGGAACGGCTGGACTCCCTGGGCCCGGCCATGGACCTGATCGGCTGGCGCCTGGCCCGCGGCCTGGTGCACGCGGTGCACCTGTCGGAACCGGCCATGGACTATGTGGAACGGGTGGTGGCGAGGGTGCGCAAGGAGAAGGGGTTCTGCTCCACCCGCGCGGCAGGCCACTGGCTGTCCCTGGCCAAGGCCGAAGCCTGGCTGGACGGCCGCGATTTCATCACCCCCGACGACCTGCAGTCGACCCTGGGTGACGTCATGGCCCACCGGGGCACCATGGACGACCGCCGGCTCAACCGTGACGACCGCCGGGAACAACTCGCCCGGCTTCTTGACGAAGTACCCGTGGGCTGGAAGCCGTAGCAAGTATGCTGAAGGATATGGAATTCAATCAAGACGCGAGCCATGGCGCCGGCGGCCCCGCCGGAATCGGCGCGGTGCTGCGGCAGACCCGCATCGCCCAGGGGCTGTCTTTGTTCGTCCTGGCCCACGAACTCAACCTCAGCGTGCCGATCATCGAAGCGGTGGAGGCCGAGGCATGGGAACGGCTGCCGCCCGGGCGGGAACGGCCGCACACCCGCCAGATCGCCGAACGGCTGGGGGTGGACCTGGCCTCGTTCCCGGAACAATGGAGCCTGCTGCCCGGCGCCCTGGAGCAGGAACCGCCCGATCCCCGCCGGGAGTCCCTGGAACGGGTGCTGGTGAGCGCCATCACCGTGGGCTCGGTGGCGCTGCTGCTCTGGCTGGTGGTGCCCGGCCGCAGCCTCAAGCGGGCGCCCAGCGCGGCGGCGGTCCGGGAGGTGGAGGTGGCCCCCACCCCGTGGGTGCCCAAGGACCCGGCGGGCCCCTACCCGGTGGTGGGCGAGGTGTTGCCCGAGGTGCCGGTGAACGAGGAAGGGGTGCTCGTCTCCATGCGCGCCATGGACGTCTGCGAGGCGGTGATCCAGGGCCTGCCCCAGGGGGCCCAGGGGTCCCACCAGGGGCCCCAGGACCTCCAGGGCGCCTCAGGGCCGGTGCAGAAGCGGACCCTGCGGGTTTCCGAACCCTGGCGCCTGCGGGTGAAAGGCCCGTTCACCATCTCCCTGGACAACGCCGGGGTGGTGGCGCTGGAAGTGGCCGGCCACCACATCCGCCACGGGCACACCGTGGGTGAGCCCTGGCAGGGCCGGTTCGGGCCCCAGGGCGAGTGGATCCAGCCCCAGGAAACGACCCCCCAGAATCCCCCCACGGCCCCGGAAACCGACCCGGCTGACCTGCAAACGGAGTAGGCATGAACCCCATTGTCGAAAAATTCATCGCAGGTCAGTTGCCCGAAGCCCTGGTCGACACCCTGATGGCCGGCAACCTGCCGGTGCCGCCGCTGGACCTGCTCCAGGCCCTGGCCCATGCGGTGTTCCAGGAAACCGCCCAGGGCCCCCGGGCGCTGGCGACCTTGCAGGCCATGCCGGAAAGCTTCCTGGCCAACGCCATCGTCGGGCCGGTGCGGCCCGCCGATCCGCTGGGCCTCATCCTGATCCACCGCAAGGAGCCGGGCCTGCTGGAAACGGCGCTGCTGCACGAGGACATCACCGCGGAGTGGATCGAGCGGGCGGTGCCGGAGCTGCCGGGCGCGTTGCTGGAAATCCCGCTGAACAACCAGGTGCTCTGGCTGGAACGCCCGGCCATCCTGGATCTGCTGGAGGCCCATCCGGAGGCCGAATACCACATCAAGAGGCGGGTCAACGAGTTCCGCCGCGACGTCCTGCGCCTGATCCCCGAGGAGGTGGCCCAGGAACGGCTGGAGGTGATCGACGAGGTGGAAGCCGGCCGGCTCGACCGCGCCTGGTCGGAGCTGCCCCTGCCCAAGGAAACGCCCCAGGAGGAGCCGGCGGCGGAACTGACTCCCGAACGGCTGCACCGGGATGTGGTGACTGAAACCGGCGAGGAGATCCCGCTGCGCCTGACCCAGCGGGTCATGAAGCTGCGCACCAACCAGAAGATCATGTTGGCCATCAAGGGCGGCAAGGAGGAACGCACCCTGCTGATCCGGGAAGCCAACCGGCTGATCCAGGTGAACGTGGTGCGCAACGGGCGGATCACCGAAGGGGAGGTGGCCTTCATCGCGCAGATGCGCACCATCAGCGACGAAGTGATCCGGATCATCGCCGCCAACCGCGACTGGATGAAGAAATACACCATCCTCAAGAACATCGTGATGAACCCGAAGACCCCGCTGGCGCTCTCGTTGAACTTCTTCAAACGTCTCATCGATCTGGACCTGAAAATCCTGGTGCGGGACAAGAACGTCCCGGAAATCCTGCGGCGGGAAGCCAAGCGCTACCTCGCCATCAAGGCACTGCATTAGCATGCCATCCGGCCCGGCGGCAGGGGAAGGACCGGGGTGTTCCGCCAGCCGGACCGGGTATGGAGGCGGGCGGCGCGCTGGCCTGGCAAAGTGTCTAATTATTTGTATCGGGCAGGGAAAAAAAATGGCCCCGGGCCCGGAGGGCGTCCGTGGAGAGGCGCGGCACCATTGGTAAAAACCTGATATCGATCGGCTCATTGCGCCCTGCACTGGGAATTCAGCAGTCCCCCGATCACATGATTCTCATAGGAACTACCGAATTCCCCACCGCGAAATCAGCAGGCTTCGCGGAAAACCTCCGGGTCCCCGGCGCCTCGGTTCCGGCGCGCCACGGGGGCCCGCCCAGGTAGACTGGAAGTCTATGGAAAACCCTGCCTCCGTGCCCGCCCAGGGCCCCCAGTCACTGCAAACCTTCGCCCGGATGCTCACCGCGGAGCCGCCGGAACCGGAGCCGTTCGAGCAGCTGCTCGGGGCGCTGGAAGCCGAGCGGCGGCTGGAACACGCCTGGCTCCTCCTGCGCCAGGCCCGGCTGGAACCGGCCCGGTGGGGCCGGCTGCAGGCGCGCATGAAAACCGTGCTGGAAGCCTCGCGCCGGCGGCGGATGAGCCTCTGGCAGACCGACCCCGACCGGGTGACCCTGCGCCTGCGCTTCGCGCTGCGGGCTCCGGCCTGCGCCCAGCCGGCGCTGCCGCTCCTGGTCCGGACGCTCATGGAGGCCGGGCTGCCGGTGGCCGCGGGGCTGGAGAAATCGCCCCGGCCCGCGGTCCGCCTGGGGCACCCGTTGCCGGCCCTGGTGGAGGGCTGCTCGGAGTGGGCCGACGCGGTCCTGCTGGAAGCGGCGCCGGTGCCGCTGGGGGACCTGCCGGCGCTGATCAACGCCCACGCGCCTGAGGGCCTGGCGGTGCTCCAGTGCCTGCAGGTGCCCAACTACGCTTCGCCGGTGGCGGAGCTGTGCCGGGCCGCACACTGGCGCTGGACCTGTCCGGAGCCGGAGCTGGACCAGGCCCGGGAGCGGATCGATGGTTTCATCCGGAGCGAACGGTTCGAGATCGACAAGCCCGCCAAGATCGGCGGCCAGAAGGGCCTGAAGCGGGTGGATATCCGTCCGCTGCTGGAGGACTGCCGCTGGGCGGGCGGCGACCTTCTGTTCCGCACCCGCATCGCCCCGGGCGAGGCCGCCAACCCGCGCAAGCTGCTGGCCGCCATCCTGGGCCCCGGGCTGGAGATCCAGGGCCTGGAACGCACCGCGGTGGACCTGGGCGAGGATCCCCGACTGCTCCAGGCGGAGAAGTTCGAGCCCAAGCTGCACAACATGTTCGAAGACGCGGTGCTGCTGGGCGCGGAAGGCAACATCCGCATCGTGGAGGAGGATGACGACGAGCCGCTGAAGCTGGGCTCCTAGGCTAGCGCGGCTTGCCGAAGTTGAATTCCATGTTCAGCCAGCCCGAGGCGGGCTTGCCGTTCTTGCTGCCCGGGGCGTAGGTGGAGGCCAGCGCCGCGTTCTGGGCCGAGTCGTTGTAGCCGCCGTCCACGCCTTTGAGGATCACCACCTTCAGGGGCCGGCCGGTGCCGTCCACGAACACCTTGAGCGAAACCCTGATCTCGGAGTCGCGCAGGTCCGCGGGCAGGGACTCCCTGGCCCCCCGCGGGATCTGCGGACTGCCTTTCTGGGTCACCACCGGCAGCGAATCCTGCACCGGCGCGCTGGGCGCGGCCACGGGGGCCGGGGCGGGGGTGGGGGCCGGCTGGTAGGTGATGGCGATGGGGGCGCGGAAGTTCTGGGCCTGCTGGGCGAGCTTCTGCCGCTCGCGCAGGGCGTCGGCGCGCTGCTTGGCCAGGTCCTTGGTCTTCTGGCGCACGGCCTCCAGCTCCTTCTGGGCGCTGGCCCGGGCTTCCTGGGTGGTGGCCTGTTCCGCCTGCTTGCCGAACATGTCCTCCAGGGCCTTCTGGGCCTCCTCCTGCTTGGCGATATCCGCGAGCTTGGCCGTGGCCGCTTCGTTGTCCCGCTGGAGCGCGGCCAGCTTGGCCTGCTGGCTCTGGGACTCCAGCCTGGCCTGCTGGAACTGGTAGTACAGGCCGCCGAACAGGCCGGCCACCACCACGGCTCCGGCCGCGAGCAGGTAGTAGAGGGCGCGGCCGGACTTCCTGGGCGCCGCCAGGGGGGCGACCGCCGGCAGGTACGGGGCGAAGTTGGTGCCCTGGTCCTGCTTCATGGCCTGGGTGTCGGCCTCGTTCTCTTCCCGGAACAGGGTGTGCATCAGGAAGGCCATGTTGAACGTGGTGGGGCTGTAGTCCCCGTCGTAGAGCACCTGTTCCAGCACGCCGCCCAGTTCCGCGGCGCTGGTGAACGGCTGGCCCACCATGAGCAGGCGCTGCAGGAAGCCCAGGATCTGCTCCGGGATGCCGCCTTCCTCCTGGGCCGCCTTGAGGGTGGCGTGCCCGAGGGCCTCGGGAATGGCCGCCGGGAGCCGCTCCAGGGTGAGGAGCTCGTAGAGCACCGCGCCCAGGGAGAACAGGTCCTGCTGGAAGGCAGTGCCCTCGCCGGCGCGCCGATAGGGTTCCAGCGCGGCCTTCAGGGCCGGCGTCCTGGGCAGCAGTTCACGCAGCACGGGGCCGATGGGGGCGTCCAGGATCTGCACGGCGCCGTCGTTGCTGACCCACACGCTGTGCGGAGAAAGCGCTCCGTGGCGCAGCTCCCGGTCGTGCATCTGGATGATGGCCTGGGCCATGCTGTGCACCACGCTCAGGGCGTGGTCGACTCCGAGCGGGACCTGCTCTTCCCGGGTCTTGTCCAGCACCTGGGCCAGACTGCGGCCGGTAACGTAATCGCAGCTCAGGAAGGGAGGCTTGCCGGACTCGAACTGGCAGTTGGCGGGAAACCCGCGAAGGGTGCCCAGTTCCGCGGCCACCCGCTGGATCTCGGCCCCGTGGGCGGCCAGCCCGGCCTCCACCAGCTCGTCCGTGAAGGTGCACACCAGATGGTGCCGCTCGAAGCTGGAACCAGCCAGGGAAAGGGCGCGGTGGATCGTACCGTAAGGGGCGGCTGCAAGTACATCGGCCAGGAGGAAAGAACCCAGGCGGTCATATGAAGCCATGCCATTCCCCCAATGATTATCGTACTCCTACGATAACGCCGATCCCCGGGATGGCAAAGCGCAACGGCCCCTAATCTTGCCAGCGGTCGCCCACCGCGCGCCAGAGCTGGATCCAAAGGTTGGCGGTGGCGTTGACTCCGTTGGAGTAGGCCAGCTGGAGCTGGGCGAAGGGCACCGACAGATCGTCCCAGGAGCCGGTGCGGCGCGAGGTCTTTTCGTCGAAGCACTCCAGCAGGGCCTGGTGCCGCTCGTACTTGATCTTGGCCCAGCGGAGCAGGGGCGGGCGAGGATCCAGGGGCGCGGTCACCGCCCAGAACGGCTCGCGGCTGAGGATCAGCTTGGGCAGGTTATGGTCGGCGTAGGTTTCGAAGGTGTCCCGCAGGGGGGTGGCGCCGCGCACGGCGGAGGGGTCCAGCAGCAGCTGCACCTGGTGGGCCAGGGTGCCCAGTTCCCGCACCACCCGCTCGGGCCGGGCGTTGTCCTCGGAGAGGGTGATCACCCGCTGGAACTGGTCCTGGACCTCCTCCACCGTGGGCACCTGGTCGTTGGTCTGGCCCCGGGCCCCCTGGAGCAGGTCGTTGGGGTGCTCCTCCAGGAAGGCGCTCATGCGCCTGGGCGCCAGCCGCACCGCCAGCAGGGTCTGGCTTTCGTGGAAGCGGGGGCTCCAGGCGGCGAGCTGGGGCGCGAGCAGGACCATCAGGCCGAGTCGGCGGAAACTGGGGTATCTCATGGCCACCATTGTGGCTGAAATCGGCGGGCTTGCGGAAGCCGGTTGACGGGGGGAATCCGGTTGTGGATCATCGCTGCCATGTATTCCCGGGAACGTCTTTGGCAGCGCATCAGCGGTGAGGCCTTCTGGCCCCTGGCCTGGGCCCTGGCCGCCGCCTCCGCGCTGCCCTGGGCCGTTCCCGAAACCTGGGACGGCCGGCTGTCGGCGACCGCCCTGGCCGCGGGCTGGCTGGCGGTGGCGGCCAGCGCTCCGCTGGTGCTGCGGCCCCGCTGGGCCTGGCTGCCCCTGGCGCTGGCCCTGGCCTGGGGCACCCTGGGGCATCTGGGCCGTCTGGCCCGCTGGGAAGCGGCGCTGCCCATCGGCTTCCAGCGGATCGAGGGGGTGCTGGCGGCGCCCTGGACGGTGGCCGGGGCCAGCCGCCACGGCGCCATCCGGGTGGCGTCGCCCGGGCCGCTGCGCGGCGCCGTGCTGCCCTTGAGCCTTCCGGCGGGCGGGGCGCCGCCGCCCGAGCCCGGCACCCCGGTGCGCTTTCCCGGGGAACTGCTGGCGGTGGAGCCGCGCCCGGCGTTCCTGCCGGAACGACCGCTGTGGCGGGCCCGCAGCGACGGCGCGCCCCGGCGGATCCACCTCCCTTCCGCCCTGGTCATGGAACCGCTGGGCCCGGCCAGGCCATGGCCCAGGCTGCGCCTGGTCCTGTTCGCCCGGCGCCGGTTCGAGGCCCTGCCGCTGCCGGCGGGCGCCGCGCGGGATCTGTGGGGGGCCCTCACCCTGGGCATTCCGCCCGGGGACCACGAGCTCTTTTCGCCCTTCGCCGAAAGCGGCACCATCCATACCCTGGTGGTTTCCGGGCTGCAGGTGACCCTGGTCACCGGCCTCCTGGCCGCCGTCTGGCGCCGCCTGTTCCACCTGGGGGGGAGTCTGGCCGGGGCCGCCGGGGCCATGCTCTACTGCGCCGTGGTGGGCTTCACCGCGCCGGTGTGGCGCGGGCTGCTCATGGGCCTCGCCTGGGCGGCGGGCCAGGGCACCGGCTGGAAGCTGCCGCCGGCCGCCACCCTGCACGGGGCGCTCCTGGCCTGGCTGCTGAGCCACCCCGCCGCTGGCTGCGAACCGGGATTCCTGCTGGCCTGGCTGGCGCTCACCGGGCTGATCTGGGGCTGCGAACCCATGGCCGGGCTGTGCTCGCCGCTGCTGGGGCGGGCCGCGCTGCCCTTCGCCCGGGCCCTGGCGCCCTGGCTCACCACCCTGCCGCTGCTGGCCCTGCTGCACGGCGGCGCCCCGCTCTGGGGGGTGGCCGCCAACCTGCTGCTGCTGCCCCTGGTGGCGCTCCTGGCGCCGGCCTGCCTGGCCCTGATCCTGCTGCCGGTGCCCGGCGTGGTGCCGGCGCTGGGCGGCCTGCTGGGCTGGACCGGGCAGCGTCTGGTGCCGGCCTTCGCCCGGATCGTGCCGCTGGCCACCGGCCACCTGTGGCCCTGGATCGCGCTGCTGCTGGGCTGGATCCTGCTGGCCCAGCTGCATTCCCGCATGCGCCGCACCCGCTGGCTGTGCGCGGCGCTTTCCGCCGCGTCCCTGGGCCTCCTGGCCGCGGGCGGGGTGGGCCGGGCCCCGCCCGCCCTCAGCGTGGAGGCGGTGGACATCGGCCAGGGCGATGCCCTGCTGCTCCGCGTGCCTGGCGGCGATGCCACCCTGGTGGACACCGGCCCGGATCCGGGCGCCGCGCGCCGCATCGCCCGGGTGCTGAGCCGGCGCGGGGTGCGCGAGCCGGTCCATCTGGTGCTCAGCCACCCGCACCTGGACCATGCCGGCGGATGGGCCACCCTGGCCCGGCTGTGGCCGCCCGCCTCTACCGCCCTGCCGGCCATGGCGCGGCCGGAGGCCTGG
>JARLGP010000193.1 GCA_031292735.1 Holophaga sp. | reverse complement strand
CCGACCAGCCCGCTCCTGCCGCCAAGCCCGCCAAGAAGGCCAAGAAGAAGGCCGTGAAGAAGGAAGCCGCTCCTGCCGCTCCTGCGCTGTTCGCCCAGGCTCCTGCCGCGACCCCCGCTCCTGCCGACCAGCCCGCTCCCGCCGCCAAGCCCGCCAAGAAGGCCAAGAAGAAGGCCGTGAAGAAGGAAGCCGCTCCTGCCGCTCCCGCGCTGTTCGCCCAGGCTCCTGCCGCGACCCCCGCTCCTGCCGACCAGCCCGCTCCTGCCGCCAAGCCCGCCAAGAAGGCCAAGAAGAAGGCCGTGAAGAAGGAAGCCGCTCCTGCCGCTCCCGCCCTGTTCACCCAGGCTCCTGCCGCGACCCCCGCTCCTGCTGACGCGGCCGCTCCTGCCGCCAAGCCTGCCAAGGCCGCCAAGAAGGCCAAGAAGGCGAAGAAGGAAGCCAAGCCCGCGACCACTCCCGCCGCCTAAGCTTCACACAACAGCTTCAAGAAAAGAGGACCCGTTCGGGTCCTCTTTTTCGTGTGCCCGTCGGGCCGGTCAGCAGATCTCGTGCAGCCAGTGCTGGGGGTCGGGCGCCAGGCCGTGCTGGAGGTCGAGCAGGGCCTTGCGCAGCTGGGTGGCCACCGGTCCGGATTCGCCGCGGTTGATCGTCCACTCGCCGTGCAGCGACTTCACCGTGCCGATGGGGGTGATGACGGCGGCGGTGCCGCAGGCGAAGGCTTCGGTCATGGTGCCGGACTTCAGGGCGGACTGCCAATCCTCCACGGAGACGCGCCGCTCCTCGGTGGCGAAGCCCAGGCTCCGGGCCAGCTCCATCAGGGTGAGCCGGGTGATGCCGGGCAGCAGGGTGCCGGTGAGCTCGGGGGTGACCAGCACGGTCTTGCCGGCTTCCTGGTACACGAAGAAGATGTTCATTCCGCCCATCTCTTCCACATACTTGCGATGGATGGCGTCCAGCCAGACCACCTGGTCGCAGCCCTCGGCCGAGGCTTCCTTCTGGGCGATGAGGCTGGCGGCGTAGTTGCCGGCGCACTTGGCCGAGCCGGTGCCGCCGGGCGCGGCCCGCACGTAGTTCTCGGAGATCCAGACGGTGACCGGCTTCACGCCCTTGCTGAAGTAGGCCCCGGAGGGGGAGGCGATCAGGATGAACAGGTACTCGTGGGCCGGCTTGACGCCCAGGCCGGCTTCGCTGGCGATCATGAAGGGGCGCAGGTAGAGGCTTTCACCCACGGCCTTGGGCACCCACTCGCGCTCCTGGCGGATGAGGGTGTCGGCAGCTTCCACGAACAGCTCCACCGGGATCTCCGGCATGGCCAAACGGCGGGCCGAGGCGTTGAAGCGGTTGGCGTTGGACTCGGGGCGGAAGCTCTTGATGTGGCCGTCGGGCTGGTGGTAGGCCTTGAACCCCTCGAAGATGGCCTGGCCGTAGTGCAGCACCGAGGCGGCCGGATCCAGGCTGATGGGGCCGTAAGGCTTCAGGGCGCCCCGGCCCCAGCCGGTCTTTTCGTTGTAGGGAATCACCACCATGTACTCGGTGAACACTTTGCCGAAGCCGAGGCTCTGCATCCGCGCGGCCCGTTCGGCCGGGGTGATGGGCTGTTTGGCCAGCTGGATATCGATGTGGGCTGGGGTCGTTGTGAGGGGACTCACGGGGATCTCCTTCAGGTGGAGGCGGTGGGGTGGGCCTGGATCAGCCCGCCCAAGCGCGCGATGGCCTCGCGGGTCACGCGTGGCTCATGGGTGGAAAAATTGAGCCGCAGGCAGTTGGTGCCCCTGCCGTCGGGGAAGAACAGCGGCCCGGGGGCAAAGCCGAGCCCATGGGTGATGGCGCTGTGATGCAGTTCGGTGGCGGACAGGTCCTCGGGCAGCACCACCCAGAGGTGCATGCCGCCCTTGGGTTCGGTGATCTCGGAATCCCGCGGGAAGCTGGCATGGATGGCTTCCAGCATGGCGTCCCGCCGCTCGCGCATGGCCTTGCGCAGACGGGAGAGGTGCCGCTTGAAGCCGCCGTCGGCCAGGAAATGGCCCACCACGGCCTGGGACAGGGTGGGCACCGAGATGTTGTGCACGTCCTGCACCGGGCTCAACCGGTCCAGCACTCGGTTCGGGGCGATGATGTAGCCCAGTCGCAGGCCCGGCGCGATGGACTTGGAGAAGCTGCCCAGCTGGATCACGTGGTCGGCGGAGGGCAGGCTGCGGCAGGAGGGGATCCGGGCGCCGATGAAGCGCAGGTCGCCGTAGGTGTCGTCCTCCACCACCGGCACTCCGAAGATCTTGGTGAGGGCCAGGATCTTTTCCCGGCGGGTGCGGCCGAAGGTCAGCCCGGTGGGGTTGTGGAAGGTGGGCACGGTGAACAGCAGCTTGGCGTCGCCCTTCTGCAGCAGCGAGGCCAGCCGTTCGGTGTTCATGCCGTTGCGGTCCACCGCCACCGGCACCGGCTCCCGGCCCAGGGTCTGGATGAGGGCCAGGGCGCCCACGTAGCAGGGGCTCTCCACCAGCACCCGGTCGCCCGGGACGGTGAGGGATTCCACCACCAGGGCGAGGCCGGCCTGGGCGCCGGGCACGGCGCGGATGCCCCAGTCGTCGGGGATCGGCTCGCCTTCGTTGGTGAGCCATTGGGCGATGGCCCGCAGGTAGCCCTGGTATCCGGCCGGGGAGCCGTAGGCCCAGGCATCGGCGCCCAGCTCCTTCATGGTCTGCTGGGTCAGCCGGCGCAGCGCCTCCCCGGGCAGCAGGTCGGCGGGCGGGAAGTTGGCGGAAAAGCTCAGCAGGTCGCGGTTCTGGGCCAGCCCCAGGGTCTCCCCCAGCCAGGGGCCCAGTTCATGTTCGCGCACCTTGAGCGAGGAACCCTCGAACGGGAAGTTCTCCGGGTCGCGCAGGGCGGGCGCTTCCGGCAGGTGGTCGGCGACGAAGCTGCCGCGTCCGGTGACGGTCTGCACCCAGCCGGTGCGCTTGAGTCCGGCCAGGGCCTTGAGCACGGTGAGGCGGTGCACCTGGAAGCGCGAAGCCAGCTCAGGCACGGCGGGCAGGCGCATGCCCGGGTGCCATTCGCTTTTCTGGATGAGCATGCGCAGCGATCTCTGCAGTTGGAGATAGAGAGGGCTGGCGGCTTCGGGATTGAGGGGATGGGTGGATGCCATGACCCCCAAAGTCTGGATCTTTTATTGAAAAATGTCACTATTTAAGGGTAATGGTACAAGCCAAGGCAGACCGCAGTGCGGTCGGTTTGTGCCCAAAAGCACAGGCGGTCATTTGAAGGATAGCAGTTCCACCTCGAATAGCAGGGTGGACCCGGGCGGGATGGTGGTGCCCGAACCCTGCTCGCCATAGCCCAGGGCCGGCGGGATGATGAGCACCCGCTTGGCTCCGGCCTTCATGGTCTGCACCCCTTCGTCCCAGCCGGGGATGACCTGGCCCTGGCCCACCGGGAAGCGGAACGGATGCCCGGCATTCTGGGCCGAATCGAACAGCGTGCCCCGCTGCTTGTTGTTGTACAGCCAGCCGCGGTAGAGCACCGAGCAGACCTGGCCGGGCGCCGGCGACTTGCCGTGCCCCGGGCGCATATCCACGAACTGGAGGCCGCTGGGGGTGGTGGTGAACGGCGGCAGGGGCGGCTTGGCCGCCAAGCCGACACTCACCATCACCACTGCGATCCATGGCGTAGCCATTCTCATGTTCAACTCCTATTTAGCTGGTTCAGATGACTTCCAGCAGATCCCGGCGCCGGATCCCGGTGGCTCGGCTGGTGCCCAGGGCGGAGACCCCGAAGGCTTCGGGGATCAGCACTTCCCTGGCGACCCGGTGGACCTGGGCCAGATCCACCCGGTCGATCTCCTCGATCTGTTCATCCAGGTCCAGCAGCCGGTCCATGTGGATGGCCTGGTGGGCCAGGGCGAACATGCGGCTGCTGGCGGACTCCTGGTTGAGCACCAGGCTGGTGCGCAGCTGCAGCTTGGCCCGGTCCAGCTCGTCCTGGGTCACCCCGTCCCGGCGCACCGAGGCGCACTCCGCCACGGTCCGCCGCACCAGTTCCTGGGCCCGTTCCGGGGCGCAGCTGGCGGCGATCTGCAGGGCGCCGGTATCCCGGTACTGGCTCAGGTAGCTGCCCACCTGGTAGCAGAGGGCGTGCTTCTCCCGCAGTTCCATGAACAGCCGGGAGGACATGCCGCCGCCCAGCACGTAGCCCAGCAGGTTCACCGCGGACCGGTCCGGATGCTGGTGCGAGCAGGCCGGGAAGCCCATGACCAGGCTGGCCTGCTGCAGCTCCTTGCGGGGGGTGTTCAGCAGGAACGGCGCGGGCTGGTTGGGGCTGGGCCAGGCGCCGGCCGGCCCATCCGGCAGCAGCGCCAGGATCGGCTGGAGCAGCTCCATGAAGGCCTCGGGCCGGATATCCCCGGCCGCGGCGATGAGCAGGTTGGGGGCCCGGTAGGTCTTCTGGAAAAAGGCCCTGGCCTGGTCCGGGCCGTAGCTGGCCACCTGCTCCCGGGTGCCCAGGATGGGGTGGGCCAGGGTGCCGCCGGGCCAGAAGTTGGCGTAGAACAGTTCGCTGGCCCAGTCATCGGGCTGGTCTTCGCTCTGGCTGATCTCTTCCAGGATCACCTTGCGCTCCCGGGCCAGTTCGTCCGGGTTGAACCGGGGGGTGGTCACCAGCTCGCCCAGCAGGTCCACCAGGGCCGGCAGCTGCTCGGCCAGGACCTTGCCGTAGAAGCAGGCGGTCTCCTTGCCGGTGAAGGCGTCCACGTTGCCGCCCAGGCGGTCGGTGGCCTCGGCCATCACCTGCGGCCCGGGGTAGCGTTCGGTGCCCTTGAACACCGTGTGCTCGATGAAGTGGGCCAGGCCCTCCTCCTCCGGCAGTTCGCAGCAGGAGCCCCGGCGCACCCAGAACCCCACGGAGCAGCTCCGGACGTTCGGCAAGGGCTCCACCAGGATCTCGGTGCCGTGGGGGGTGACGGTGCGGAACGGACGAATGGACATCCAAAGAGTGTAGCCCACTCCCCGGATTTCAGATTCGGGCGATCCTCAACAGCAGGTGCACCCGGTGCCGGCTTTCCTGACCGTCCAGGGGCTTGGGCAGGCGGTCCTGGATGAGCGGTTCCAGGGCCTCCAGGGCCGGTTCTTCGGCCTTGGCCGCCAGGACCAGGATGGGGAACGTGGCGCAGCCCGGAAGGGCCCGCACCTGGGTGATCCAGGGCAGCAGGGCCTCCTGGCCGAAGGCCAGGTCCAGGGCCATGACGTCCGGCGGCCCGGCCTGGAGCAGCGGCAGCGCCTCGGCCAGGGTCGCGGCGCCCCGCACCTGGATGCCCTCCTTCTGCAGGTGGGTCTCCAGCTGGGCATGGATCACCCGGGATCCGGAAATCACCAGCAGGCTGGCCTCCTGGGTCGGAGCCGGCTCCTCGGCCACGGCCGCCAGCCGGATCCCCAGCTGGAACGCCAGCCGGGAGCGCAGCCGGAACACCACCGGGTCTTCCAGCTTGGACAGGAAATCGTCGGCCCCGGCCTGGATGCTGCGCTGGCGCAGATCCCCGCGCAGGGCGGTGAGGATGATGAAGGGAATGGACTGCAGCAGGGGGTTGGCCTTGATCTGCCGGCACAGGTCGAACCCGTCCATGCCGGGCATCACGGCGTCGCTGATGATGAGGTCCGGGCGGTGGCCTTCCAGGTAGAGGAGGGCGTCCTGGGAGCCGGCCACGGATTCCACCTCGGCGCCCAGGTGCACCAGGCGCTGGGTCATCAACCGGCGCATGTAGGCGTCGTCGTCGATGAACAGAAGCGTGGGCTTCAGGTGCTGGGTGTCCGGTGGATCATTGGTGTCCCACGGGCTGCCCAGATCAGCACCTTCGTCTCGTTTAACTGGGATACTCATGAGCAATCTCCTGGACTGCAGGGCGGCGGTCAGAACCGATAGAAGACCCCGCCCTTGATTGAGCTGGCCGAGCCCATGGATGGTCGGAACTGGCCGTAATCCAGATTGAACTCCATGGCCACGGAGGCATTGAACCGATGCCCAACCCCGATCATCACGCTGGGGGAGGTTTCCCGCTCGCTGCTCCGGAACCGGTACTGCGCTTCCCACCAGTTTAACTCCAGCCCGCCGACGGCGTAGGAGCCCCGGCGGCGATGCTCCAGATAGTAGAGGTAGTCCACCCCGATGCCCACCGCCTGGACCGTGGTGGTGGACTTCAGCGAGGACAGGCTGAAGGAACCGCCGTCCACCCGGGTGTAGTCGATGCGGGGCCGCAGTTCGTTGCCGCCCTGGAGGTCGATCCCGCCGTGCACGCCGAGGGTGAACCCGATCCTGCCGTCCGTGGCGCTGCGCAAGTCGCTCTGGGGAAAGACCAGGGCACCCTGGATGCCCGCTTCGGTCTCCTGGGCGGCGAGCGGCAGCATGCCGGCGGCCAGGAAAAGGACAGGAAACAGCATCTTCATTCGCATCGAGACTCCATGGCTGAATCCCATAGCGTACCATCAGGCGAGAGGCCTTCAGCGCAAAAAGGGCCTGGGCTTCACGCGGGCGGCGCGAAAAAAATGCCCGGCTCGAGGCCGGGCATTTTCCGGTTGGGAGAAAGCCTACTCGCCCACTTCCTCGGAGCGGCGGCGCTCCTTGAGGCGGCCGGCCTTGCCGAGCTTGTCGCGCAGGAAGTAGAGCTTGGCGCGGCGAACCTTGCCGCTGCGGAGAATTTCCAGGTGATCGATGGAGGGGCTGTGAAGGGGGAAGATCCGCTCCACCCCGACCCCGACGCTGATCTTGCGCACGGTGAAGGAGGTGCGCATGCCGCCGCCGCGGATGCTGATCACCACACCCTGGTACACCTGGATGCGCTCTTTCTCGCCTTCCTTGACCTTCACGTGGACCTTCACCGTATCGCCCGGGGCGATCTTGGGAAGGTCGCTGCGGACCATGCCGGCCTCGAGACGATCGATAATGTTTGCCATGACATCTCCTGTGGGGCCAGCGGTCCATTCACCAACAACGGCGGGACATGAAACCCGAACCCAGAACGCGGGCCTTCCAGTTTAACGGAACCCGGCCCAAATGAAAGTCAAACCTTCCAGCCCTTCCACCCCTTGGGCTTGGCCCGGTCGCGGTCTTCGGGGTGCTCCGTCTGCCAGGCGCACCACTGGTCGGGCCGGGGCAGGGCGGCCAGGCGCTCCTGGAGGAACGCCTGCCACAGGCGGGGCCGCAGCCGCCGGGTGCGCTCCATGGCCTCGCGCAGGCGCCAGAGCCGGACCGCCTCGTGGTTGCCGCCCAGCAGCACCTCCGGGACCTCCAGCCCTTCGAAGCTGGCCGGCCGGGTGAAGTGGGGATGGTCCAGCAGGCCGTTGGCGAAGCTGTCCGCCTCGGCCGAGGCCTCGTTGCCCAGCACCCCGGGCAGCCAGCGGCACACGGCGTCGATGAGGAACAGCGCGGGCAGCTCGCCGCCGGACAGGACCGCCTCGCCCACGCTGAGCTCCTCGTCCACGTAGAGCTGCACCGCGCGCTGGTCCAGGCCCTCGAACCGGGTGCAGACCAGGATCAGCTGGTCCAGGGCGGCCAGCTCCAGCACCTTGGGGTGGTCCAGGGGCGGCGCCGCGGGCGAGAAGTGGATGACCCGGGAGGCCCCCCGCCGGGGCAGCGAGGCCAGGGCGTCGCGCAGCACATCCGGGCGCAGCACCATGCCGGGGCCTCCGCCGAAGGGCGCGGCGTCCACGTGGCCGAACGGGTTGCCGGCGAAGGGGCGGTAGTTGGACGCCTGCAGTTCGTGGCCCAGCTCCCGGAACGCCCGCCCGGTGACGCCCACCAGGGCGGCGTCGAACAGTTCAGGGAACAGGGTGAGCACATCGAAGCGCATGGACGGCCTTTGGCGAGCCCGCCCCGGATCCGGGCGCGGTTCCCCCATTCTGCCGCAGTGGCCGCCGGAGGTAGAGATGGATCGGCCGGTTCCTGCATCCAATGGGCAACCCGGCAACCACGCCGCTTGCCCAGGAGGCCCCCATGGAACCCTTGTTTTTCGGCCTTGAGGTGAAAGATGGTCTGGGTCTTGGCATTATCGCCACGTTGATCCTGAAGCTCCTTCGCCTGCTTTCCCATGTCATCGGCTGAGCCACGGCCCCGCCTGGCTCCGCGTTCTCCGGGAGGATCCCATGTTCCGTTTAAGCTATGCCCTCATGCTGCCAGGCCTGGTGTTCGACTACCTCGGCCTGCTGATCGCCGTGCTCACCGTGGTCCAGATCCTATGGGGCCTGTTCGCCAAGGAGTGACCCTTCACTGGCCGGACTCTTCGGACCAGCCTTCGCCCCGTTCCTCCTCGGGTTCCTCGGCGATGCGGTAGGACTCCGCGCTCCACGCCCCCAGGTCCATGATCCGGCACCGCTCCGAGCAGAAGGGGCGGGAGGGGGTGGTTTCCCAGGAAACCGGTTTACGGCAGACGGGGCAGGGACGAACCAGCATGGGCGAGCCTTGGGACATGCTCCAAGTCTAGCGCCCCGGGGCGGGATATGCCCATCCACCACCTTGCTTGTCGAAGCTTAAACAAATCTGAGTCAAATTTAGAAGATTGCATTGACACGCTGAACCACCAGCCTAAACTGGATGGATAAGGGTGGCCCAGGGGTCATCCCGGACCATTCACGGAGGCAAGGCATGGGCAAGATCATCGGCATCGATTTGGGCACGACCAACAGTTGCGTGGCCATCATGGAGGGCGGGCAGCCCAAGGTCATCCCCAATGCGGAAGGCTCCAACACCACCCCTAGCGTGGTGGGCTTCAACCCCAAGACCGGCGAGCGGCTGGTGGGCGCCTCGGCCAAGCGGCAGGCGGTGGCCCAGCCCAAGAACACCGTGGCCTCCATCAAGCGGTTCATGGGCCTGCCCTTCAACGAATCGGAAAAGGAACAGCACCTGGTGCCGTACCTGGTGGAGCGCAGCGAAAAGGGCGGCTGCGCCGTCAACATCATGGGCAAGCACTACACCCCTGAGGAAATCAGCGCCATGGTCCTGCTCAAGATGAAGGACAGCGCCGAGGCCTACCTGGGCGAGAAGGTCACCGAGGCGGTGATCACCGTGCCGGCCTACTTCAACGACAGCCAGCGGCAGGCCACCAAGGACGCCGGGGCCATCGCCGGGCTGGACGTCAAGCGGATCATCAACGAGCCCACCGCGGCCGCCCTGGCCTACGGCCTGGACAAGAAGAAGGACGGCACCATCGCGGTGTTCGACTTCGGCGGCGGCACCTTCGACATCTCGATCCTGGAGGTGTCCGAGGGCGTGGTGGAAGTGAAGTCCACCAACGGCGACACCCACCTGGGCGGCGACAACGTCGACCAGATCCTCATCGACTGGCTGGTGGAGGAATTCCAGAAGAGCGAAGGCATCGATCTGCACAAGCAGGCAGACGCCATGCAGCGGCTGAAGGAGGCCTCGGAAAAGGCCAAGTGCGAGCTGAGCTCCACCACCCAGACCGAGATCAACCTGCCCTACATCACCGCCGACGCCAGCGGTCCCAAACACATCACCCAGACCCTCACCCGGGCCCGCTTCGAGGCGATGATCGAGCCGATCCTGCAGAAGCTGCGGGTGCCCTGCGAGAACGCCCTGAAGGACGCCAAGCTCTCCCACCGGGAGATCGAGGAAGTGGTGCTGGTGGGCGGTTCCACCCGTTCGCCCAAGGTGCAGGAGCTGGTCAAGTCCATCTTCGGCCGAGAGCCCAACAAGAGCGTCAACCCCGACGAGGTGGTGGCCGTGGGCGCCGCGGTGCAGGGCGGCGTGCTGGCCGGCGACATCAAGGGCGTGCTGCTGCTGGACGTCACCCCGCTGAGCCTCGGCATCAACGCCAACGGCGGCCAGATGAGCGTCATCATCCCGCGCAACACCACCATCCCCACCAAGCGCTCCGAGGTCTACACCACCGCGGTGGACAACCAGCCCGGCGTGGACATCGAGGTGTTCCAGGGCGAGCGGCCGCTGGTCGAGGGCAACAAGCTGCTGGGCAACTTCCACCTGGGCGGCCTGCCGCCCGCGCCCCGGGGCCTGCCCCAGAACGAAGTGACCTTCGACATCGACGCCACCCGCATCGTCCACGTGCTGGCCAAGGACAAGGGCACCGGCAAGGACGCCAGCATCACCCTCACCGGCTCCACCGGCCTGTCCAAGGAGGACATCGACGCCAAGGTGAAGGAGGCCGAGGCCCACAAGGCCGAGGACGAGGACCGCAAGAAGCTGCTGGAGAACAAGAACACCCTGGACCAGACCATCTACCAGGTGGAGAAGCTGATCAAGGAGAACGGCGACAAGCTGCCCGAAGGCGACCGCAAGGAGGCCGAGACGGCCCTGGCCGAAGGCAAGGAAGCGCTGGCCAGCATGGACAAGGACCGCATCCAGAAGGCCCTCGACGACATCCAGGCCAAGTCGCACAAGTTGGCTGAATCCATTTACAAGGACACCAACCCGCCCACCCCGCCCACCGGCGGCGCCACCCCCGGCGGCGAAAGCAACAACAACAAGAAGGACGACGACGTCATCGACGCCGAAGTGGTCAGCTAGACCGCCCGAGCAGGACCGGAGCCGGGACATTCGTTCCGGCTCTTTTTCCACCCGAAAAAAACATGAGTCCTGCTGGCGCAAATTTACGGTAGATTGCTGCCATGGCCCATCCCGATTACTACAAGATCCTAGGCGTCCCCAAGGGGGCCTCCGAGGACGACGTCAAGAAGGCCTACCGGAAGCTGGCGCGCAAGTACCATCCGGACCTGAACCCCGGGAACAAGGCTTCCGAAGCCAAGTTCAAGGAGCTCACTGAGGCCAACGAGGTGCTGTCGGACGCGGAGAAGCGGAAGAACTACGACACCTACGGCGATCCCTCCGGGCCCACCGCCCAGGCCGGTCCCGGCTTCTCCGGCGAGGGTTTCGACGCCGGAGCCACCTTCCAGGACCTGTTCCGCAATTTCGGCGGGCATGCCCGGGGCCGGGGCGGGCCCAAGCCCGGCGAAGACACCCAGCATCCGGTGCGGATCGGCTTCAAGGAAGCCTTCCACGGCACCAAGCTCTCGCTCAGCCTGCAGCGCAGCGAAACCTGCCGCACCTGCCAGGGCACCGGCGACCTGCCGGGATCCCGGCCGAGCACCTGCACCACCTGCGGCGGCCGGGGCTACCGGGAGGACGGCGCCTCGTTCTTCCGCACCCGCCAGGAATGCCCGGCCTGCAACGGCACCGGCAAGAAGTCGCCCCCATGCACCGCCTGCCAGGGCCGGGGCCGGGTGCCCAAGTCGGAAGCGGTGACCGTGGCCATTCCCGCCGGGGTGGAAGACGGCACCCGGCTGCGGGTGGCCGGCAAGGGCGAAGCCGGCCGGCGCGGCGGCGGCCCGGGCGACCTCTACCTGCAGATCCAGGTGGAGCCGGATCCCCGCTTCGAGCGCCGGGGCCCCAACCTCTACCTGGACCTCCCCATCAGTTTTTCCGAAGCGGCCCTGGGCACCAAGGTGGAAGTTCCCACCCCCGAGGGCCATTCCACCATCAAGATCCCGCCCGGCACCCAGAGCAACGCCAACCTGCGCCTGAAGGGCCTGGGCATGCCCATCCCGGGCAGCGCCCAGCGGGGCGACCTGTTCGCCCGCATCAAGGTGATCACCCCCAGGATCGTGGACGAGCGCAGCAAGGAACTGCTGCGGGAACTGGGCGAGCTCAATGACGGTGAGATTCGGGCGAACGCCTGGAGGTAATGCATGCGTCGGGATCCGAAAAGCGGTTCATATATGATCGGGGTGGTGGCCGCCCGCTATGAAATCCACCCCCAGACCCTTCGGCTTTATGAAAGGGAAGGGCTGCTGCTCCCGTCCCGCACCGAAGGCAAGACCCGCCTCTACAGCGAGGACGACCTGGAGCGGCTGGAGTTCATCCTCAGTCTCACCCGGGATCTAGGGGTAAATCTTGCCGGGGTCGAGGTGGTCCTGAATCTTCGTGAAAGAATGAAAAATATGCAGGAGGAAATGCAGCGATTTGTGGAAACATATGAATTGAAAATGAAGGCGGCCGGCATTGAACCCGAAAGGGCTCGGGAAGGCATTCCTTCAACAGGACTGGTGAAACTCACGTCTCAAGGTCTTCGCAAGCGCTAAGCTGGAGTCCCTTTTTGGTATCCTGACCCTTCCTTGAAGGTGGAACGTGCCCCAACGGCATCTGGAAGAACGATCACTGGACAAATACTTCGATTCGATCCGGGATCTGCCCCTGCTGACGGCAGAGGAAGAGCGGATCAATGGCCGCCTGTGGCAGAACGACCGCAACCCCGAGGGGCTGCGCATGCTGGTGGAAGGCAACCTGCGCTTCGTGGTGAAGGAGGCCCGCAAGTTCCAGGGCATGGGCCTGGACCTGCTGGACCTGATCTCCGAGGGCAACCTGGGGCTGATCGAAGCGGCCAAGCGCTTCGACCCGGAGCGGGAGAACAAGTTCCT
>JARLGP010000192.1 GCA_031292735.1 Holophaga sp. | reverse complement strand
TCCCCGGACGGCCGGCGCAGGGGCCTGCCCCTGTCCGAGGGCATCAGCCCGGTCCAGGGCGCCGACCGCAACGGCCCCACCGCCGTGCTCCGCTCCGCCGCCAAGATGGACCACGTGAAGACCGGCGGCACCCTGCTCAACATGAAGTTCTCCCCCAGCCTGCTGGAGGGCGAAGCCGGCATCAACAACCTGCACAGCCTGGTGCGCTCCTACTTCAAGCTGGACGGCCACCACATGCAGTTCAACGTGGTGGGGGCGGAGAAGCTGAGGGAGGCCCGGGCCCGGCCCGAGCAGTACCGCGACCTGATCGTCCGGGTGGCGGGCTACAGCGACTACTTCTGCGACCTGTCCCCGGCGCTGCAGGAGGAGATCATCCAGCGCACGGAGCACGCGCAGTTCTGAATTCCGTTCCCGGCACTGGATTCGCCACGACCCTGGGGCATACTTTATGCTGGGGAGGTCACCATGGACTGGCACGGTCGAATCATTTCGGACCCCCAAGTGATGGCCGGAAAGCCAGTGCTCAAGGGGACCCGACTGACTGTTGAACACCTCATGGAGCAGCTTGCCAATGGCTGGACGGAGGCCGACCTTCTGGCCTCCTACCCCGGGCTGTCCCACGAAGACCTTCAGGCCTGCTACGCGTTCGTGGCGGAAACGTTGAAGGATGTCCGGGTCTATCCCATCCCCGCATGATTCATGAGGATTCTTGCCGACGAGAATGTTCCGGGCCCCGTTGTAGATTCCCTGCGCCTGGAGGGTCACGACTTGACCTGGATTCCTGCAGCGGGAGACTTGGCGGGCGTTCCGCGCGGCTCCCGCCAGCCCGGCCCAGTCCCCTACAGGGCTTTGATGAGGCTTGGGCCGGGGGCGCCCCAGGCCGGGGTCAGGCTCAAGGCGAACACCGCCCCGGCCAGGAGCGCCCCCGCGCCGGCCAGCGCCACGGTGCCCGCGGGCCCCAGGCACCGGGCCAGCCCGGCCACCAGCAGGCCGCCGACGGGGACCATGCCCAGGAACATGACCGTGTAGAGGGCCATGACCCTGCCCCGGAACCGGTCCGGCACCATCATCTGGATGAAGGTGTTGATGGAGGCGGTGGCCACCATGAAGGCGCAGCCCACGGGCACCAGCAGCAGGGCGGACAGCATCAGGGAACGGCTGCAGGCGAAGCCGAGCAGGCCCGCGCCGAACAGCACGGCCGCGCCCGCGACCCAGCCGGAAAGGCCGCCGGACTGCTTGCGCAGGACCAGGGCCAGGGATCCGACCAGGGCGCCCACCCCTGAGGCGCCCATGAGCAGGCCCATGGCGCCGGGCCCGCCATGCAGGACCCGGCCGGCGAACACCGGCATCAGCGCCACATAGGACGTGCAGGCCAGGCTCAGGCAGCCCAGGATGAGCAGAAGGTTGCGGATGGGCAGGGTGCGCCCGGCGAAGGCGAATCCCGCACGGAGCTGGCCCAGGGACGAGCCGGCAGCCGCATCCCGAACCGGCCTGGGCCGGCTGCGCAGACACAAGAGCGCGCCGATCACCGCCAGGTAGCTGCCGCCATTCAGGAGAAAGCACCATCCCTCGCCCGCCAGTGCGACCAGGATGGCCGCCAGGGCCGGGCCCAGGATGCGGGCTCCGTTGAGCACCGACGCATTGAGCGCCACGGCGTTCAGGAGGTCTTCCCTGGGCACGGCCTGCCACACGAACACCTGGCGCCCGGGGTTGTCGAAAGCGTTGACCAGGCCCAGGGCGAAGGCCGCGGCCAGCACCTGCCAGAGCTGGACCCGGTGGGCCAGGGTCAGCAGGCCGAGAACGGAAGCCAGCAGCATGGCGAGGGTCTGGGTGGCCAGCAGCAGCCGCCGGGCCGGGATCCGGTCCACCAGCAGGCCGCCCACCGGGGCCAGCAGCAGGACCGGCAGCTGGCCGAGGCAGGTGGCCAGCCCCAGGACGGCGGGGCTGCCGGTGAGCCGGTAGATGAGCCAACCCTGCGCCACCATCTGCATCCAGGTGCCCACCAGGGACACCGCCTGGCCCGCGGTGAACAGGCGGAAGTCACGGTGGCGCAGGGCCCGCAGGGAGGTGGCGAGGGTCACGGGAGAACCTCTACTTGTGGCAGGAGTCGCAGTAGTTTTCCTGCGCCTTGTGCCCGTGGTGGCAGGTGTTGCAATCCAGGTCCGGGTAGTGCCCGTCGTGCGGGTTGGGATGCAGCTTGCGGGTGCGTGGCGACTGCTTGAGCTTTTCGTACGACTCGTGGCAGGTCAGGCACTGGTCCATGCTCACCCCGTCCGCCTTGTCGGCGTCGCCGTGGCAGTCCTTGCAGCCCAGGCCGAGGGCGATGTGCTGGTCGGAAAGTAAGTTCTGGGCCTTCTGGGGAGCCGCGGGGGCCCCGGCGACCGCCGCCAGGGTCATGATCCAGGCGGCGCCGGCCACGGCGAGAATCTTGCTGATCATGGGTGGACCTCCTCTTCCTGGACGGCTATTTGACCAGGCCGGCGGCGTTGGCGCCGGCGATGCGGCCGAACACGAAGCTGCTGGTCAGGGCGTTGCCGCCGGCGCGGTTGGTACCGTGGATGCCGCCGGTGGTTTCGCCGGCGGCGTACAGGCCGGGGATGACCTTGCCGTCCAGATCCAGGACTTCGGTTTTCGGGTTGATGCGCAGCCCGCCGCAG
This sequence comes from Holophaga sp., assembly GCA_031292735.1. The sequence goes on along the minus strand of JARLGP010000192.1, from coordinate 9,711 downwards.
GTGAAGTGGACGTCGGCGGTCTCGATGCCGAAGTAGTAGGGCGCCTTGTCGATGGTCTGGGTGAAGGTGATCTTGCTGAAATCGGGATCCTGCTTGTTCTTGGCAAACGTGTTGTACCGGTCCAGGGTGCCCTTCAGCACGGCCGGATCCACCTTCATCCTGGCGGCCATCTCCTCCACGGTGTCGGCCTTGAAGACGATGCCCTTCTCGAGCTTGGTCTGCAGGCTGGCGCCCTTGATCGACTGTTCGTCGGTGATCACCCACATCTTCTGGCCGCGCTGGCTGAGGATCGCATCGGAAATGGCGTCGCGCCGGCCGCCTTCATTGACGAAGCGCCTGCCGTCGAAATTGACGAAGATGTCCCCGCCCACGTAGTCGATCACCCGGCCCCCGGAAAAGGGGATCAGCTGGATGTAGTCCATGCCCACATCATCGGCCCCGATCTTCTTGGCCATGAGGATGCCGTCGCCGGTGCTGCCGTCCAGGGCCTTGCCGGTGGGGTTGGCGGTGGTGCGGAACTTCTCGTCCAGCCGGGGGTAGTACTTCATGCGCATGGGGATGTTGGCGGTGAAGCCGCCGGTGGCAAGCACCACCGCCTTGGCCAGGTAGGTCTCGCTGTCACCGGACTTGGTGGTGGCCTTGACGCCGTAGACCCGGCCACCGTTGGGCTCCCGCAGCAGTTCCACCACCTTGGTGTTGTACTTGAGGGTCACCCCCTGCTTCCGGGCGCTGGCGTAGAGCACCCGGATGTAGTCGCGGCCGGCTGCCGCGGCGCCGGAGTTGTGCCCGCGGGGGTAGAGCCCGCCCCAGGCTTCGAACACCCGGTCGTCCCACTTCAGGCCCATGGACTCGAACCACTTGATCATGTCCGTAGCGTTGTCCGCCAGGGCCCGCACCAGGGCCGGATCGCTCCGGTAGTCGCCGGCCTTGAGGGTCTGCTCGAAGAACAGGTCCGGGGAGTCCTTGATGCCCATCTTGACCTGGCGTTCCGGGTCTGGAGCGTTCACCGAACCGCCGGAGATGATGGTATGCCCGCCCATCACCGGCAGCTTTTCCAGCACCAGGACCTTGGCGCCCTTGGCCGAGGCGCTCACCGCGGCCGCCAGACCCGCGCCGCCGGAACCGACGACCAGGACCTCCGTTTCGATGGTGCGGTCCTTGGCCGGCGCGGCAAGGCCGGCGAGGCAGCACAGCAGGGCTGCGGCGCCCTTGAGGTGGAACAAGCTCATGGTGGTCTCCTTGGTTGGGGGTGGAAGGCTGGATGCAGGCATGCGTTCGCCACGCTCGGCCGCCTGGAGGCGGAACGGGCATGTCTGGTCAAGGCATAGAAGATGCCAATATCTCTTGATCCCGAAACCGGCTTGCGGGACCAGGCAATGGCCTCGCCGAAGCCGTCATCCGGCAGCCCAGCCGAGTATAGCCACAGGTTATGACGGAGCTGGGTATCGAGATCAAGCCTTTTTATATAAGTGTTTAGACCAATTCCTCAAGGTTATGGCCATAACCGGAGGCTATGATCCGGGTTCCTCATCGCGCATCATCCGGAGCCGCTTGTTCAGGGCGGGCTGGGAGATGCCCAGCAGCCTGGCGGCAAGGGTCTGGTTGTTCCCGGCCCGGGCCATGGCCTCGGCCACCAGGAACTGGGCGCTCTGCTTGAAGGTGGGGAGCGTGTCGAAGCCGGCGAAGGGATTCTGGCCCGGGGCGGCGGGGACCGGGGCGGCCGCGCCGGGAGCGGGCTGGATGAGCGCGACCAGGCGCTCCATGCTCAGGAAGGCCGAATGGCTGACGCTGACCGCATCGTAAAGCATGGACTTCAGTTCCCGGATGTTGCCGGGGAACCCGTAGCCGCCGAGGAAGGTCAGCAGCCCCTTGGGGAGATTGGGCTTGGGCCGGTCCATGGTCCGGGCGGCATCGGCCAGGAAATGGTCCACCAGCAGGGCGAGGTCGCCCATCCGCTGGCGCAGGGGCGGCAGCTGGACATGGTGCGTGCGCAGCCGGTAGTAGAGGTCCTTGCGAAACCGGCCGTCGGCTTCCTTGGCCTTGAGGTCCTGGTGGGTGGCCACGATGATCCGCGCCCTGAGCCGCCTGGGCTGGTCGCTGCCCAGGGGGAAGTACTCGCCTTCCTGGAGCAGCCGCAGCAGCTTCACCTGGGAAGGCAGCGAAAGGTCACCGATCTCGTCCAGGAACAGGGTGCCGCCGGCGGCCTCCTCGACCATGCCCTTGCGCGGGGTCTCGGCGCCGGTGAACGCCCCTTTGACGTGGCCGAACAGGGTATCGGCGAACACGGTGTCGTCCAGTCCGGCGACGTTGACGGCCACCAGCTTGCCCTTGCAGCCGCTGAGCTGGTGGGCCGCCTGGACCAGCAGTTCCTTGCCGGTGCCGCTTTCGCCCAGCACCGCCAGGGGGTGGGGGCTGGCGGCCACCGACTCCACATAGGAGAAGATGGAGAGCATGGCGCGGTCGGCACTGACGATGGCGGCGAACGCCTCGGGGTGCTTGATCTCCCGGGAGACCATGCGGTCGGCCAGGTCCCGGCTGGCCCGCTGCATCTCCAGCATCCGCACCGCGCGCAGCACCCCGCCGACGATGCGCTCCTCTTCGTCGGTCTTCACGAAGTAGTCGAAGGCGCCCATCTTGATGCAGCGGACCACGGCCTCCAGCTGGTTGAGCCCGCTGATGATGATCACCAGGGCTTCCGGATGGTGCTCGGCGATGCCCGCCAGCAGGGCCTCGCCGGACAGGCAGGGCATGTTCAGGTCCAGCAGGACCAGGCCGAAGCCGCCGTGCGCCATGAGCCCCAGCACCTCCCGCGCATCCTCGCATGCGGTCAGGTTGTTGATGCCCGCTCTGCTGCGCAGGACCAGGGAAAGGGTTCTCAGCCAGGACGGCTCGTCGTCCACCAGGAGCACACCGAAGTTGGGGTACAGGGAATCGCTCATGGGTCACAGTCCTGGGGGGCGGCGGGCAAGCTCAAGGTGACCGTGGTCCCGTGCCCGGGGCGGGACTGGAAATCGAGCCTGCCGTTGTGTTCCTTGGCGATCCCCGCGGAAACCGAAAGCCCCAGCCCGGTGCCGCCCCGGTCCCGCTTGGTGGTGAAGAAGGGATCGGTGAGCCGGCCCAAGTCCTCCGGCGCCACCCCCACGCCTTCGTCGGCCACGGTGAGCCGGACGGCGCCGGCGGCGGGGTCGAACCAGGTGGCCACATGGACTTTCCGCTCCGGGTCCGGCAGGGCCTGGCAGGCGTTCAGGATGAGGTTCACGATGATCTGCTCCACCCGCTGAGTGTTGCATAGGACCAGGGGCAGCTCCGGGCCCAGCTCCAGGGAGAACTGGTGGGTGGCCTTGCGGATGGTGGGCTCCACCAGCCGGACCGCCACCTCCACGATCCGGTTGAAATCCTCCGGGACCTTTCCTCCGGCGTCGTCCCTCCGGGCGAAATCCTTGAGGTCGTTCACGATCCGCTTGATCCGGTTGGCCCCGTCGAGCATCTCGTCGATCAGCTTGGGGATTTCCGCGCGGGTTTCCGCGTAGGGCAGGCCAGCCAGGGAGCATTCGCTTTCACTGCGGGCATGATCGTCCAGGATCGGCAGGGCGTCCCGGAAGTAGCGCCGGAGGAAGGGCAGGCTGATGAGGATCAGGCCATTGGGATTGTTGATCTCATGGGCCACTCCGGACACCAGGACGCCCAGCGCCGCCATCTTGTCAGCCTGGACCAGTTCCTGCTGGTGCAGCAGCAGCCGGTGCTCCGCCAGGCGCCGCTCCTGCACTTCCCGCTCCAGGTCCAGGGTCCGCCGGTCCACCTGGCGCTTCAGGGTCCGGGACCACAGGAGCGCGCAGGCCAGCAGCAGCAGCAGGGGGATGAAGCCCACCATGGAGTACTTGACCAGAAGTTTCCAGGGGATTCCGGCGGGCTCCTGCTCCCCCAGCCACTTGTCCCGGATCTTCTGGTAGCGTCCGGTCTGCTTGAGGATGGCCAGCCCTTCGTTGAACGTGTCCAGCAGTGCCGAATCGCCTTTGCGGGTGGCGAAGGCGTGGTAGTGGACCGGGCCGATGCCCCGGGCCACCGGCACCAGGTTGGTGAGCTTGAACGCCTGCAGGATGTAGGTGCCCGCGAGCATGCCCACCGCCGAGCAGTCGCCCTGGCCCGAGGCCAGGAGCCGCAAGGCGTCCGCCTGGCTGGCCACGGCCACCACGTGCCTGCCGATGTGGTGGGCCGCCAGGTAGTCGTCCATCAGGCTGCCGCGCTGGACGATGATGTCCCGGTCGCGCAGATCGTTCATGGAAACGATCCTGGCCGCCCCCTTGCGCGCGTACACGGCGTAGCTGGTCACGTAGTTGGGCACTGAGAAATCCACGGACCGGGCCCGTTCCTCCGAGTAGTACATGCCCTGGAGCAGGTCCACCTGGCCGTTCGCCAAAGCCTGGCGGATGGTGGACCATTCGCCCAGCCGGAACGTGATCCTCAGGCCCATGGTGTCGGCGATGGCCCGGGAAAGATCCACGTCGTACCCCGCGGGCTCGCCCTGGGCGTCCACGAAGGCATAGGGGGGATTCTGGTCGCCGCCGCCCACGATGACCACCGGTCGTCCGGACTGGGGCTGGGGCTGGGCCTGGCCGTACCGGCCCCAGCCCACCAGCAGCAGCGCCAGCAACAGGCGAACCAGACCCGGCCCGGCGGAGAACCGCGGACGGACCTGCCTGGGCGATCCTGGGGGAAGCGGCATCGGCTCTCCATGCTTGAGTTGGCGGTGCCTAAATCTACCAGAAGCCGGGATGCCGCTACCCCACTTCCACCAGCCGGCCCCGCGCCACCGGCCCGGCCGGCAGATCCACCTCCAGCACGTCCCCGTCCAGCCACAGGCGGCCGCCCTCCTCCACGCGCAATCCCAGCTGGACCGGGCGGTCGTGGGTGACCGTCCCGCTCCAGCGGGCGGAGAAATGCTCCGGCGGGATCCCGGGTTCGGCCCGAGCAGTACCGCGACCTGATCGTCCGGGTGGCGGGCTACAGCGACTACTTCTTCTTGGCCCCTTTGGCCACGACCGGGGGTTTGACCGCGGCAGAGGCCGTCGGGACCGGCTCCGGAACCGGCGGGTTCACCTTAATGGAGAGCTGGGCCAGAGCGTCGGCGATCGGGATGAAGAAATTCATGTTTCCGCCTTTCACGACCCCCAGGTAAACCGCGATGCCGATCACTGCGCCGTTGGCGTCCACCAGCGGTCCGCCGCTGTTGCCGGGAAGGATGGACACGTCGCTCTGCAGGAACCGTTTCTTGCCGCTGTCGCGGAAGCCGCTCAGCACACCCCGCGTGACGGTCCCGTTGAACTGATCCGACAGGGGCGAGCCGATGGCGAAGACTTCCTCTCCGACCTCGGGGTCGGTCAGGCGCAAGGCCAGCGGGTCGAAAGAGGTCTTCTGGGTCTTGACCAGCGCCACGTCCCGGTTGCTGTCGAAGCCCAGCACTTCTCCCGGCAGTTCGCGCCCGGTCGCGGTCCGGACCTTGACGAACTTTGAATCTCCGACCACATGATGGTTGGTGAGCAGGTAGCCCTCCTGGCTGATGTAGAATCCGGAACCGCTGTGGGAACTGGTTTCCAGGGTGACCACCGCGGAGCGCAGCAAGGTGTTGTTCTTCGCCACGCCCCCCTTGGGAGGAGCCGTGTTGGTGATGGAATACGCCGGCGTATCGGCGGCCGGGGACGCGGCCGGCTCGGGGGGGGCCTCCAGCGCGGCGACGAAGGTCGGATCGGCAAGGAGCTTGCGCGTCACCGCGATGACCCCCTGGCTGATCACATCATCCAGCGGCATGGTGTTGGAGCCGGTCTGGAAGCTGCCGCTGACCGGAAGTTCGAACACCACTTTCTGTCTTTTCGGATCGAACAAGGCCCATTTGACATCCAGGGAGACTTCCCCCTTGCCGTTGCGGAACCGGCCGATGAAGCCCATATGAAGCTTCATCCCCCTGACCATGACGCCCATCTCCAGCGAATTGTCCTCGGGCTTGTTCCCTGTTTCGAAGATGTCCTCCTGCTTTTTGGCCACGGGATAGCCTGCGGCTTCCAGTTCCCGGTCCACCAGGATATTGAATTGGCCCTGGAGATAGCTGTTGAGCTTGGGCTCCCATTTGTAGGTGCCGACATTGGAGCCGAAAATGCCGGCTTCAATGGGGCCGAGCACTTCGCCCACCTGGATGCTGGCCCGGTAGCGTTTGAAGGAGACCGTCGGCAGCCCGGTCTTGTCCGCGACGGAAATGGGCTTGGCGGCGGAACCGCCCTTCCCTGGTTCAGGAGCGTCGGGCGTGGGACGCCAACTGGCCTGGACCACGGTAGGGAGAACCAGCCCCATGACCACCAGCAGACCGCGAGTCCAACCCATTCGATCCATCATAGGGATCCTTTCGGAACAATACTTGGGCCTTGGAAATGCCCTGGTTTTGTATTTATTAAAAATATCCTACCAGCAATGCCGGCGAGGCTTGGGGACAAAATCCACCGTGCTCAATGGATTTGCGTGCGGGACTCAGACCTCGAGCCACCGGCCCGGCCGGCAGCTCCACCTCCAGCGCGCCCCCGTTCACGGCCCCACCGGGATGCGCCGGACCGTGGTGCGCACCCCATCGGACATGAGCAGTTCCAGTTCCTTGGCACCCGTGGCCACCTCCACTTCGCCGGCTCCGGCGATGGCCAGGACCCGTCCCGAGTCATCGCGCACCAGCACCCGGGGATGGCTGCCGCGATCCCAGCCCACGTGCACGGTCCCGGGGCCCCAGGCCACCGCCACCGGTTCCCGGGGCAGGGCCAGCGCCGCCCGGTCGCGCCGGGCGGCAGCCGGCCGCGCGGTCCCGGTGGCGAGCGACTCCACCACCAGCGAAGCCAGCCCGGCCTTGAGCGCGGGGGTCATGGGAACCAGCAGGACGAAGGTCTGGGAATGGTCGTCGGCGCCGCTCTTGGGCTGGAACGGAAGGGCCAGCAGGGTGCCTCCCGTGCTGTCCAGGCAGCGGAGGGTATAGGGCCCCGGCTGCGGAATTGCGGGAATGCCCGAGAACTCCAGGGCGGGGTCCAGGCTCACCACTCCGTCCCGGATCCGGCCGGAGATGGCCAGGCTGTCCTGGAACTGGGGCGCGGGAATCGCGGTCCGGGCCGTCTGGTCGGCCAGGAACCAGTCCTGGAGGGCCTTGTAGGTGTACACGCTGATCCAGGAAGGGTAGCAGTAGCTCATCATATCGAAGTGATCCTGGCTGTTCACCGGAGCTCCGCCCGCCACATCGTAGGCCGCGCCCCCCAGCCGCGCCGGAGGATAGGGGTAGGCCGGGTCTGGTCCTAAGGCGCCGCCGCAGGGCGCATGGTCGCGGCCCTTGTTGTGGCCGATCTCGTGGACCAGGGTCTTGGCATAGTCGTAGTAGGGACTCATGGTGCCGTCGAAGCCGACGCTGGAACGGTTCTCCGGACTTCCCGGCGTGCCGTCCGTGGAATAGCCCGAGCTGCTGCCATGGGCGGGCATGGTGAAGACCCCGTGCCAGTTCTGGTACTCGGCTCCCCGGGTGGCCCGGCGCGCCACTTCCACGGCGGCCTGAAGCTGCTCGACCCCTTCGTCTTCGCCCGGCCTGACGACCACGTCGGTGACCAGGGCCGTCGGAGCAATGCTGATCTGGATGGTGCTCAAGGGGTACCTCGCCTGGATCGGCGCCTGCCACAAGGCCGTGGACGGGTTCACCTGGCCAGTGACCGGGGTGCCGCCGGAGCTGGTGAGGAACTGCAGCGGCACCAGCACCACGTCCAGTTGCGGATAGGCATCCACCTGCAGGGGCACGGGGCTGCCCGAGGAGGGGAAGGTGGTGGGGGTGCCGGGGGCGGGCGGCGACGAGGGATCAGGCAGCAGTTCCGCCAACAGGGTCAGCCCCGGCTGAACCAGGTTGCCGGGCACCGCCACGGTGTAGCCGCCCGGAGCGTTCTCGTCCAGGTCCTGGGGCACGCCCCCGGCCGGGCCCGGGAGGTCCTGGGTGAACACTGAAGCGCCCCCGTTGCTGAGGGTGACCCGGACCGCGGGTCGCGCGCCGTTGGCCTGGTTGGCCAGGGGGAAGGCCCGGAACACCGCGGGCTTGCCGGCCACCAGGGACACGGTGCCGTCCTGGATGCCCTGGGTGAGGTAGGCCTTGGCCAGGGCGTAGGCCAGCGGCGCGCCGGTGCCCGCGCTGAAGGTGCCGGCGACCGGAACCACGGTCCCGTTCAGGCTGGTGACGGTCACTGCGCCGGTCTGCGCGTCGGCCGGCAGGGGAACGGTGAAACGGGTTCTGTCCACCGAACGGTTCTGGATATCCGTGCTGGTGGTCCCGCCGAACTGGACCGAGGCCACCTGGTCCAGATTGCGGCCCAGGAACACCACCGCCGTGCCGGGCCCGCCGTTCCGGGGCATGAGGCTGTCCACCTCCGGCACCCGGGGCAGCAAGGTGAAGGGCGCGGGCGAGGTTCCATCGCCCAGCGGAGCGGTCAGCACGACCGGTCCCGAGACCAGGGCGCCGTCCGGGGGCGGATACACCTCCAGCGCCGTGTCGCTGTAGCGGGTGAAGGCCATGGCCTGGCCGCCCACCGTGGCCCGGCTCACCGGCGACAGGTTGGCTCCGGTTATGTAGATGTACTGGTCCTCGAAGGTGGTTGCCGGATCGATGCGGGTGATCACCGGAGCCGCGGTGGCGGCGGGCAGGACCGTGAACGGGTAATCGGAAATGGCGGCGCCCGACGGGGTGGCCACGGTCAGGTAGCCGCTGCTGGCGCCGGTGGGCACCGTGGCTCGGATCCACTCATCGTCCTCGACGGTGAATGCGGAGGCCGGCACCGGGGCGTCGGTTCCGGCAAAGGTGACGGCGGTGGCGCCCGTGAGATCGAAACCGTAGACATCGATGATGGCTCCGGGAACAGCCGGGTCCGGTTGCATGTTGTCAACCTGCGGAAGCAGCACCGGCACCGTCACCTGGAAGTCCGTGGTCGAGGTGGCGGCGCCGGCCGGACCGGTAACCGTGATGGGGCCGGATTTGACGCCTGGAGGCACCACCGTGGTGATTATTTCGCTCTCGATTTTTTCGATGCGTGCATCGAGCCCGCCGAAGCTCACGCTGAGGCCCGTCGGCGGGAAGTTGGAGCCGACCAGGTACACCTTCTGGCCCACGGCACCGCTGGCCGGAATGAACTCAGACAGCACCGGCGGCGCTGCCAGCGCCTGGAAGCCCGCGGCAGCGTTCAACGAATCCCCGTCCGCCAGCACCACCTGCACCGGCCAGGGTCCGGACGGCATCCATGAGGGCACGAGGAAAGTGATCTGGTCGTCGCTCAAGGTGGCGATGGGCAGGTCCACCGCGCCCAGGCGGACCTCCGTCGCCGCGCCCAGGCCGGAACCGGCCAAGGCCACGGCGGTGCCAGGCCGGCCCGCCGGAGGCTGGACGGTGGTGACGGCGGGCTGGGCGCCGCTTCCACCCCCACCGCAGCCATCCAGACCGAACAGGGCGCAAACCAGGATCAAAGAGAACGTTCGGGCGTGATGCTTGAGCAGGAGCATGGCAGTCCCTTGGCTGTTCCCCAATATATATAATTAATAAATAAGTGCCAGCCCTGAGGCCCTCCCTCCTCCTGCGTCAGGTTCCGTTGCTTGTCGCCCGCGCCCTGGGCTCCGGCATTCCGGGATTTTCCAATCCCGGCACGGTCCAGATGGAGGATCTGCTAG
>JARLGP010000191.1 GCA_031292735.1 Holophaga sp. | reverse complement strand
GCCGGGGCGTGGGGATGGACGTGGTGCGCCGCAACATCGACGAGCTGCGCGGCACCATCGAGGTGGAGACCGAGCAGGGCCTGGGCACCACCATGCGCATGCGGCTGCCGCTGACCCTGGCCATCATCGACGGGTTCCGGGTGGAGGTGGCCGGCGCCTCGTACGTGGTGCCCCTGGACGTGGTGATCGAATGCCTGGACCTGGCCCCGTTCCTGGAGTCCGAGCAGAACCACCTGGTCAACCTGCGGGGTGAAGTCCTGCCGTTCCTTCGGCTCCGTGAGGTGTTCCAGCTCGCCGGCGAGATTCCGGCCCGGGAGCGGGTGGTGGTGATCCAGCATGGCGAACTGCGGGCTGGCATCGTGGTGGACCGCCTGCTGGGCGAGTTCCAGACCGTCATCAAGCCGCTGGGCAAGCTGTTCCGCGGCACCAAAGGGATCGGCGGCTCCACCATCCTGGGCACCGGGGAGGTGGCCCTCATCCTGGACGTGGCCCAGATGGTGCAGCTGGCCACCGAACGCCACGTCTCGCCCCCGGAACGGACCGCAGCTCTGCCCGCAACGCCATAGCAGGGAGCGTGAATGGCGAAATGGATCAAGTTCAGTCGGCCGGTGCCAGGAAGTCCATCCCCACCCCAGTCCGGAACCAAGGCACCAAGCCTGTAACCCGAACCGACCTTCCCTGTTGAGGACAGCATGCAAACACAACGAAAACTTGGAATAATCCCGCGCTTCGGCCTCGGCTTCGCCCTGGCCGCCGTCCTCGGCTTCCTGGGGGCGAACACCTCTTCCGTTACCTTCCGACTCGAGGCCACGGCCAGGCCCCTGGCCGCCCTGGTCCTCGCGGTCGGCTTCGGGGTGTTGATGGCTTGGCGGCTGCGGAGAGCGTTGGGAGCCGAGCCCGCCCTGCTCGGCGCGCTTGCCGACCGGCTCGCGGCTGGGGATCCGGCTGCGGCCCTGGCAATAGCGCCTGGCCAGGGCAGCGGCCTGCTGGCCACGCTCCAAGGCGTGGCCGCCCAGGGCATGGGCCTGGAGGAGACCAACCGGGTGTTGCAGGGCATGGCCGCCAACGACCTGCGGAAGAAGGTGGAAGGCAGCTACGAGGGCGTTTACCAGGAGGTGGCCCGTGCCGTCAACCAAGTGAACGAACGGATTGCCAACGCCACGAGGATTGCCGGCGACATCAGCCGCGGCGATCTCAGTGATGGTCCGGCCCTGAAGAAGGTCGGCAAGCGTTGCGAAGCCGATGAGCTCATACCGGCCTTCATCACCATGATCGACGCCATCCAGGGCATGGCCGATGACGCTGGAACCCTGACCAAGGCCGCGGTGGAGGGCCAGTTGGCCGTCCGTACCGACGCCTCCAAGCATGAGGGCGAGTACCGGAAAATCGTACAGGGCATGAACGATACCCTGGAGGCCGTGGTCGGCCCGCTGAACCTGGCCTCCGACTATACCGACCAGATCAGCCGGGGCGAGATCCCCGATAGAGTCACTGCGGACCTGAAGGGCGACTACAACACCCTCAAGGCCAGCTTGAACGCCTGCGTCGACGGCCTGCAGGGGCTGGTGGAGGCCAACCGGGTGCTGCAGAGCATGGCCATGAACGACCTGCGGAAGAAGGTGGAAGGCCGCTACAAGGGCATCTACGAAGAGGTCGCGCGCGCCGTCAACGAATTGAACGAGCGGATTGCCAATGCCACGAGGATTGCCGGCGACATCAGCCGCGGCGACCTCAGCGATGGGCCGGCCCTGAAGAAGGTCGGCAAGCGTAGCGAGGCCGATGAGTTCATCCCGGCCTTCATCACCATGATCGACGCCATCCAGGGCATGACCGAGGACGCTGGAACCCTGGCCAAGGCTGCGGTGGAGGGCAGACTGGCCACCCGGGCCGACATAAGCAAGCACCAGGGGGAGTTCCGCCGGATCGTGCAGGGGGTCAATGACACTCTCGAGGCCATCGCCCTTCCCTTGAAGGATTTGGCACAGGTCCTGGAAACCATGGCCGCCGGGGACCTCAGCATGCGAATCACCAACACCTATGAGGGAGCTTTTGAGCAGCTCAAGAGCACCTATAACATCACTGCCGATAAATTGAGCGAAACCATCACCCAGGTTTCGGCGACCGCCGTCAACATGGTGACAGCGGCGGAACAGCTCAGTTCGACGGCCCAGTCATTGAGCCAAGGCGCCAGCGAACAAGCGGCAAGCGTGGAGGAGACCAGTGCCTCCGTGGAGGAAATGAGCGTTTCCATCTCCCAGAACAACGACAACGCCAAGGTCACCGGCGAAATCGCCGCCAAGACAGCCAGGGAGACCGAAGAGGGAGGTCAGGCGGTAAAGGAGACGGTATCGGCCATGAAACAGATCGCCAAGAAGATCGCCATCATCGACGATATCGCTTACCAGACCAACCTGCTGGCCCTGAACGCCGCCATCGAGGCGGGCCGGGCCGGCGAACATGGCAAGGGTTTCGCGGTGGTGGCGGCCGAAGTGCGCAAGCTGGCCGAACGCAGCCAGGTGGCCGCGGAAGAGATCAGCCAACTGGCCGCCGGCAGCGTGGATCTGGCCCAGAAGGCTGGATCCCTGCTGGAAGTGATCGTCCCCTCCATCCAGAAGACCTCGAACCTGGTCCAGGAGATCTCGGCTGCCTCCAGCGAACAGGCCTCCGGCGTGGCCCAGATCAATGGCGCCGTTGGCCAGATCAGCGAGGCGACCCAGCGCAACGCTGCGGCTTCCGAGGAACTGGCTTCAACTGCCGAAGAGATGAACGCCCAGGTCGGGAATCTGCAATTGATGATGGCTTTCTTCAAGGTCGCGGGCGACGCCCAAGCTTCGAGCAGGAGGGCCAGCCAAAATCGATCGGCCAATACCCCAGCTCCGCGGTCCGGAGCGTCCCAGGAGCCGCACCTGACGAACAGGGTCGATGGGGCGTTTACCCATTTCGGAAGTCTGCGCCAAAGGAAAATTCAGGAGTAAGTCATGGCGGAATTGATCAAGTTCAGCAAACGTCAGACCCAGGCCCTCGCCGCCGCTCCGGTGGAACAGCGGGCGCAGTATCTGGCCTTCACCCTTGGCCAGGAGACCTTCGCCATGGACATTCGCTCCATCCGGGAGGTGATCCAGTTCGGGGGCGTCACCGAGGTGCCACTGATGCCCCCCTTCATCCGCGGCGTCATCAATCTGCGCGGCTCGGTGGTGCCGGTGATCGACCTGCTCGTGCGTTTTGGACGGCCCGCCGCCACCGTGGCTCAACGTGCCTGCATCGTGATTCTGGAACTCGTCCAGGAGGAATGCACGGCCGAACTGGGAATCCTCGTCGACAATGTCAGCGAAGTCCTGTCCATCGCCGCCAGTGAGGTGGAGCCCGCGCCCACCTTCGGCAGCGACCTTCGCACCGAGTTCCTCGCCGGGGTGGCCAGGGTGAACGACCATTTCGTCATCCTCCTGGATGTGAACCATGTCCTGTCCGTGGAGGAACTGGCGGCCCTGGTCGACCGGAACCAAGCCAGGTCCTCGGGCATCCCCCTGGTTCCCGCTCCCGGCGAAACCCATGGCGTTGGACAAACCGAGCTCGGGCTTCGGCCGGTGCCGGCAGGTCCATCGCAACCCGAGCCTGGAGCCACGGCGCCAAGCCGGTAGACCGAACCGCTCGTCCCATATGGAGGATAGTATGCAGCCCCACCAACATCTCGGATTGAACCTGCGCTTAGGCCTCGGTTTTGGCTTCGCCGCAGTTCTCGGTTTCCTGGGGGCGAGCCTCTCTGTCGGCGCCTTCCGGTCCGTGGCCGCGGCCTGGCTTCTGGCTGCCCTGGTCCTCGCGGTCGGCATCGGAGTGCTGATGGCCTGGCAGTTGCGGAGGGAGTTGGGAGCCGAGCCGGCCCTGCTCGGTGCGCTCGCCGACCGGCTCGTGGCCGGGGATCCTGCCGGGGTCCGGAACCTGGCGCCTGGCCAGGGCAGGGGCCTGCTGGCCGCACTCCAGGGCGTGGCGGCGGCCCTGGAGGCCCTGGCGATCGACGCCAATAGGCTCAGCCAGGCGGCGGTGGAAGGCAAGCTGGCCACCCGCGCCGATGAATCCAGGCACGAGGGCGAGTACCGCATGATCATCCAAGGCATCAACAGTACCCTGGGCGCCGTGATGAAGCCGATGAATGTGGCCATCGAGTTCCTCACCCATTGCGCGCGTGGAGAGCACATGGAACCCGTCACCGAGGATTTTCGAGGCGATTACAAACTGGTCAAGGACAGCATCAACAAACTCCATGGAGTGCTCTACGGGCTGTTCGAGGAAGTCGCACGCCTCGCCAAGGCCGGAGTCAATGGCCAGTTGGACGCCCGAGCGGACCTCAGCATCTACTCGGGCGGCTGGACCACCATCGTCAAGGGCTTCAATGATACCCTCGACGCCGTCATCACCCCCTTGACCGAGGCCATGGCGGTGTTCGAGGAGATGGAGAAAGGGTATCTCTCCAACCGGATCGAGGGCGACTACCAGGGTCAACTGAAGGAATTCAAGGACGCGGTCAACACCACCATCCAGAAGCTCAACCAGGTGATGATCGCGGACGTCGGCAGCGCCCTCGAGGCCATGGCCGCAGGGGACCTGCGGCAGCGGATCAGCAACAGCTACGAAGGCGTGTTCGAACAGCTCAAGAGCACCTACAACGCGACGGTCGAAAAACTGAGCGAAACCATCGGCCACGTGGCGGAAAGCGCCACCAATCTGGTGGCCGCCTCCCACCAGGTCAGCGCCACCTCCCAGACTCTGAGCCAGGGCGCCTCGGAACAGGCCGCCAGCGTGGAAGAAACCAGTGCCTCCATGGAGCAGATGAGTGCCTCCATCGCTCAGAACAATGAGAACGCCAGGGTGACCGGAGATATCGCCGGGAAGACGGCCAAGGAGACAGTGAAGGGCGGGGACGCGGTGCGCCAGACCGTCGCCGCGATGAAGCAGATCGCCCATAAGATCGCCATCATCGATGACATCGCCTACCAGACCAACCTTCTGGCCCTGAACGCGGCCATCGAGGCGGGACGGGCCGGTGAGCACGGCAAGGGCTTCGCCGTGGTGGCCGCGGAAGTGCGCAAGCTGGCCGAACGCAGCCAGGTGGCCGCAGAGGAGATCAGCCAGTTGGCCAGTACCAGCGTTGACCAGGCCGAACAGGCCGGCAGCCTGCTGGAGACGATCGTGCCCGATATCCAGAAGACCTCCGATCTGGTCCAGGAGATCTCCGCCGCCTCTGCGGAGCAGAATTCCGGCGTGGGCCAGATCAACAACGCCATGAGCCAGATCAGCCAGGCCATCCAGCAGAACGCCGCCGCGTCCGAGGAACTGGCCTCCACCTCCGAAGAGATGAATGCCCAGGCCGAGGGAATCCAATCCCTGATGGCATTCTTCACCCTCACCGGCGGTCAGGATCAAGGGGGGAGCCTGGTGCTGAAACCGGCGGCCCAGAACAGAGGGCCAGTCGCGCCAGGGATCCAGAGAACCCCTGGCAAGGTCCAGAATGGGGATTTCACTCGGTTCTGAAACGTCCCGGATGGGACGCGTGCCTGGGAAAAAAAGGCGCGGACTCGAAGGCCCGCGCCGCGCCGGTGGCTGCTGCCGGGATGGGTGCCCGGAGGCCCGTCGGTCAGGGGGCGATGACGCCGATCTTCCGGGCCATCCGTTCCATGAACCAAACATTGCCGTCAGGCCCGGCGCAGGTGCCCCACGGCTGGTCACCCAAGGCATCGTAGCTCGAGGTGGGCATGGCATATTCCCGGATGGTCCCGATGGCCTGGGAGATCAACAGGGTGAACGTCTGGGCCGCATCGGGGGAAACGCCATTGGTGGCCGTGAGGGACAGGGCGTAGCTGCCGTAGCTGCCGGTGGCCGGGGTGCCGGCCAGCACGCCGGTGGAGGTGCTGAAGTTCACCCCGGAAGGCAGGGCTCCGCTTTCACTGAAGGTGGACGCAGGTGACCCGCTGGCGGTGACGGTGAAGGACCCGGCGGTGCCTTCATGGAACCGGATGGTGCTGGCGCTGGTGAGCTTCGGGGCGGTGCCCGAGGAGCCGGAGGAGCCGCTGGAGCAGCCCGCGAGGCCCAGGGCCAGGCACGGGATGAGGATTCTCCACCGAAGGGCGGAAGGTCGTGAAGACGGTTGCATGGAGGGCTCCGCCCGTCCCATGCGCCGCAGCCAGCCCAGGGCGTGGCTGTCATGGTCCCGCTCGATGCAGATGCCGCCCCCATCGATGACATAAAGATCTCCGTGAAGGGGATCCAGAGCCATGCCGCCCAGGCTCCTGAACAAGGCCTGGGTCGCCGGTCCATCCCGATGCTGGTTGGAGCGGCGGTACTCCCGCGCGCTGCCAGTGAAGGTGGTGACTTGGCCCGTGGTGTCGATCCGCCGGATCACCCCGCAGCTTCGATCCGCCACATAGATTGTTCCATCCGGGGCCATTTGGAACCGGAGCTTTCCTGATTCCATGACGGCATCCAAAGGCCCGGTATCCGCGCAGGCCCCCCCTTGTCTCAATTAAATAATTAATTAATATATGGCTAAGCCGGCCTAGTCCCGCTGCCAAGGAGTGCGCATGCCTTCCCGAACGAATCAGCTCGCCGATGCAATCATCGCCAAAGCCATGACGGACCAGGTGTTCCGGTCCCAGCTCCTGGGCGATCCACGGGAAGCCGTCGAGGCGTTCCTGGGGCAAAAACTGCCCGACGACGCGAGCATCCGGGTGCTCGAGGAACTGCCCAAGGGCCTCACCCTGGTCCTGCCCGCGCAGCCGTCCGAGGCCCAGGCCCTGGAAGACCAGGAACTGGACAGCATCAGCGGTGGATTGCCGACAGGGGTAGATCCCCTCGACCAGAAAATAGTCATAAAGCACTGACTGCACCGGAAAGCCCGAACGGAGGCTTTCATGTTGACGCTGGAGGTGTGGGTCTTGGTGACCTTGTGCGCCGCGTTGAGCAGGAGTCGAGCGATCCTCCGCGGTTTCGGGCCGGGAGGTTTGCCTATATCCTTGATGCCACCCCCCACATCCAGGTCAGGAGTGGCATGCCCTGCTTCTACAACACCAATTCCCGATACGGTGCCAGCGGCCCGTTCGAGGCAGCCTCCAAGGAGTCCCTGGCGGAAACCATGCACCCGACCTTCCGGCTATGGGCGGAGGATCAGTGGGAGGAGGACCCCGAGGCCGACCCGGATTCCAAGGCCGAATACATCGCCCAGGCCATGGAGCAGATGCGCAGAACGTTCATCGCCGGGCTGGCGGAACGCTGAGCGGGCAGTCCGGCCGCGCGGACCGGCACCTGGACCGGCTCGAAAATTGAATTTATGAACTTATATTGGGTGAGTTCGAGTGCGGGGAGGTTGACCATGTCCGGTGGCGCCCTGCCCCACTGCTGGCTGGGAAGACCGCGGCTGAAGCTGACCGCCTCGATGGCGGGGGATGGAACACTGTCCTCCCAGTACAGGGCTTCGAACCTGGCGCCGAAGGCCTCATTAGGGGCTGCGTGTGGGAGCGAGGCCAGAGGGAACCTGGGGACTACCCCCGGCGAAGCCTTGTACGGAACGGACCGGAAGCAGGCATGGGATGGCAGGAATTGGCGTCTTCGGGATCACTGTCCCGATTCTGGCCGTGAAACCGGCCGCGCAACCGTTTGAGGTTTTTGAATTCTCAATTATTTATAAAAAAATAATAAAATGAACAGATTTACGGCTTGTCGATTTCGGCGCTTTATCCCATATTCCCTCATTATATTGGTTTTGGAGCTTGCCTCAACCAATGTTTTAAATATTAATAATTCTTGGGTGCCCCCATGTTCCCTGCGCGATCCTTCCTTTGTTTCCAGGTCTTTTTCCGGAAGCTGAGCCTTTTCCAGTTCGGCTTCCTTGCCCTCGCCCTGCTCGTCCTGCTGGGCGCGCCGGCCTGCGGCGGCGGCGGGAAAGGCGGGGGGCCCTCAGGAACGGCGCCCGTGCTGGCGTCCTTCGACCATCAGAGTCAATACCCGGGACAGGCCATCACCCTTCAGGGGACCGGCTTCACCGGCGTGAACCAGGTCACCTTCGGCCAGGTCCCGGCAGCCTTTCTCACCATCGTCAACGACACCACGATCACCGCCACGGTGCCGGCCAACGCCCCCAGCGGGGCGGTTGCCATCACGGTCCGCAATCCTTTCGGTTCGAGCACGTCGTCCATGACCTTCACGGTCCTGGCCCTGCCTGCGAAGCCCACCGTGCTGGGCTTCCAGCCCTCGCAGGGCCCTCCCGGCACGGTGGTCACCTTGACCGGGACCAGCTTCACCACGGTCAGCGCGGTGAGTTTCGGCGGGGTGTCGGCCGATTCCACGACAATCCAGGCGTCCAACGACACCATCCTCACCGCCACGGTGCCCGACAATGCCGCGGGACACGGCCTGATTTCGGTGAGCAACCCCGCCGGCACCGGGCTGTCCAACGGCGACTTCACCGTCACCGTCCCTCCGACCCTGGCCTCCTTCCTGCCGAGTCCAGCCAGTCCGGGCCAGCCGCTGGTTCTGACCGGCACCGGCTTCACGGGCGTCACCGCGGTTTACTTCACGGGCAGCACCCCCGGCGTGAGCATCGCCGGCACCATCGTGGCGAACACGGATACCCAGATCACGGTCAGGGTGCCCGCCCTGGCCGTCACCGGCTTCATCACGGTGAGGACGCCGAACGGCTCCGTCTCATCAGCCCCCAGCGTCTGCACCATCCAGACCGGGGTGCTCTCCGCCTCGGGCTTCAGCCCCAACACGGGCCCCGAAGGCACGGTCGTGACCATCTCCGGCGCCAACCTGGGGCTCGCCACGGCGGTGACCTTCGGCGGGAGCGCGGCTGTTTCCGGGATCGACCTTGCCCCGGACGGTTCGAGCCTGACCGTCCGGGTGCCGCCGGGCGCCCTCTCGGGTCCGGTGGCGCTCCAGACCGGCGGGGGGCCCATCACCGTGCCGGGAGGCGTCTTCAGCGTCCTGTCCCCGGCGCTTTCGGTCACCGGCTTCTCCACGGCGCAGGTCGGGGGCGTGCAGACCGTGACCATCACCGGCGCCAATCTGGACCCGGTGACCGCAGTGGCCTTCACCGGCGGGGTGAACAGCACCACCCCGACGGTGGGCAATAACGGCACCACGCTCACGGTGAACGTGCCGGCCGGAGCCCTGACCGGGCCGCTGACCCTGCTCACGCCAGGTGGGCCGGTCCCGGTTCCCGGGGGCAGCCTCGTCATCCCCGTCCCCGCAGCGAACCTGGGGATCACCAGCCTCACCCCGACCCTGGGCGTGCCGGGGACCGAGGTCACCGTGGCCGGCGTCGGCTTCACCGGGACCAACCTGGTCACCTACGCCGGCGTGCCGCTCGACCCGGGCCGATTCGATGTGGACAGCGACACCCAGCTCCGGGTGCGGGTGCCGGACGATGCCCAGGCGGACGGCGCCATCGCCGTGACCACCCCGGCCGGCGGTCCGGTGGCATCGGACCCCTTCAACCTGACGCCGTCCCGCCGGACGATCCTGCCCCAGCCCTTGCTCAAGGAGGCTGGCGTCGACGACACCGGGCAACTGGTGAACTTTCCCACCCGCCGGCGTTCGGCCATTAATGAGGATCTCAAACTGCCCCAGGCTCCGGTCTTCCACGCCTACCATCCGGACGGCTTCGACGACGCTGGCGTCAGCGGTAACCGGGACGGCCATCTCTTCACCCGGTACACCCTGAACCTGCAACTTCCCACTGCGGCCTACTACCCGATGTTGCCGGATGCCATCAAGAACCAGCTCCAGACCTCGAACCTCGCTCCCGCCGCCGTCGACATCTTGGTCGTCAGCCAGGACTACCAGTACGACGGCGTGACGCCCGACTCCGGAATCTATCTCTTCCGGCCGCACTACTGGACCGATCCCAACGCTCTCGACGGCGTCGGCTACAATCAAAACCATGACCTGACCGGCGGAATCTACGAGACGGGCCCGTCCAATCCGTTCGACCCGGTCACCATCTCCGGGGAGGATCCCGGCCAGTTTTTCAACTTCACCATCAGGACCCACGAAGTGGATGCGCGGGTCGTGGCTTCAGGCAATACCCTGCCCATGACCGGTTTCGATGTGGACCACAGCACGGGCCTGTGGAGCCTGGTCTATGAACCTGCCACGGGCCGGGTCGCGGCGACCCTGCACCTGCTCTTCGACGACGCCGACCAGGAGGAGCTCGATGCCCTTGTGGAAAATGTCACCACCGTCCAGGGCCTGGCGCTCGGTCTGGCCCAGTCCTCCTTCGCCGCCTCCCATGGCGTCCAGATGCTCCTGGCGCTCGGCCGTCCCGTGATCGGCGGGTTCACCCAGGCCGCCATTTCCGGCAGCGCCAACAAGCTGGTGGTCCTTACCGGCACCTCCCTGGCCGACATCGACGCCGTGCTACTTGACGGCGACGCCCTGGACGCGGGCGCCTTCCGGGGTGTAAGCGACGCCATCGTCCAGGTGACCCTGCCCGTGGGCGCCACCGGCAACATCCGGGTGCAGACCCCGCTCGGGACCAGCGACCCGATCCTGGTGCCGGCCAACTGAGGAGTTGCATCCATTCAATCCACATCCACCGGTGGTGGGCGACACCTGGTCAGTCCTCCAGTTTCGGGAAGACCAGCCCCGCGATGGCGGCTCCGATCAGGGGCGCCAGCCAGAACAGCCACAGCTGCCCCAGGGCCCAGCCGCCGTCGGCATAGAAGGCCACTCCAGTGCTGCGGGCGGGGTTCACGCTGGTATTGGTCACCGGGATGCTCACCAGGTGGATCAGGGTCAGGCAGAGACCGATGGCGATGGGCGCGAAGCCCGCCGCGGCCTTCTTCGCGGTGGCCCCCAGGATGACGAAGAGGAAGAACGCGGTCATGACCACTTCCGTGAGGAAGGCCGCGCCCAGGCCGTAGCCGCCGGGGCTGTGGGCGCCATAGCCGTTGCTGGCGAAGCCTCCGGCGCTGAAGCCTGGCTTGCCCGAGGCGATGGCGTAGAGAATGGCCCCGGCGGCGCAGGCGCCCAGCACCTGGGAGATCCAATAGGGGATCAGGTCCTTCCATGGGAACCGGCCGCCCATCGCCAGGCCGAAGGTGACCGCCGGGTTCAGGTGGCAGCCGGAGATGGGCCCGATGGCGAAGGCCATGGTGAGCACCGTCAGGCCGAAGGCCACGGCGACCCCATGGAGGCCGATGCCGACGCCGGGAAAGGCCGCCGCCAGGACGGCGCTGCCGCAGCCGCCCAGCACCAGCCACAGGGTTCCAAGGAATTCGGCGGATAGTCGCTTGGGCATGGACATGCTTCCTCCTGTCTGCTCATTGAAACGCTATGAGTGTATTAGGGGAATTCAACAGGGAAAGGGATTTTTTTTACCACCTCTTGAGGTCCGCCTTCAGGCTTCGTACCCATAGGAGCCGATGAGGACTGAGCAAGGGAACTCCCCCAATCGCCCGGGGCAAGCATGTGCCGGACCTGCACCTGGTTAAGCTACACTTTCTCAAAGCACTGTCATGAATTGTCTGGGGAAGTGGGCATGAACAAATGGACGCTCGTCGCCAGCCTTGGTGGGGCCGTCGGTCTCTGGGCCGCTACCAATGCGCTCAACTTCTTTTTGGGCAAAAGTTGGGAAAGGGCCAAGGCAAAGGGCCGGGAGCATCTCCTCAAGGCCCCCAGGGTCGACCACTGGGTGGAACAGCTCAACGAGGCGATGGCCGGCAAGGTCGTTTTCCATTCCGAGATCCGGATGGAACCGGAAATCGTCCTTCTGGGGGACTACAAGCTCACGGAGGCGCAGGAGGCGCTGAGGAAGGACCATCTGGCCCGGATCCAGGAGCGGGAAATCCCCAATGACGCCCATGCGATCCTGGTGAAGGCGCCCGACTGGCGGCTCGATCCCGTCCGGCTGGAGGTTCGGCACCTGGACTATGCGGGTGTCTGTGCGCTCCGGGACACCGGGGAACGTCCTGCGATCCTGAGCTCCAATGCCGTCATCGTCTGTGAGGAGGCGGGAGAGCTGGTCATCCAGAGGCGCGGTCATGACGTGGCCACTTTCCCGGAACACCTGCACACCTTCGGCGGTGCCTTCATCCCGCAAACCCACGCCAAGGGCATCGGGGACCGGGATCTGCGCACCACCTTCGAGCGGGAGATGCTGGAGGAGTCCACCCTGGCGCTGACCGAGGACAGCGAGCTGCCTATGGTGCTGGCCGAGGAGGTGCCCACCGGCTTCATCCAGCTGATCCGGATCGGCTACAACATCGACCTGAAAAGGAAGGGGCGGTGCATGCACACCTGGGAAGGGCGTGTTCAATTCATCAAATTCGATAATCTGCTGGAGGAGATCGAGCAGGACCGGTGGGTCCCCACCGGGCTTGGGCACGTCCTGGCCTGGCTCGCCCTGGGCACGCCGGGGCTGAAGATCCGGCCGAAGTTCAAGGGCCTGAGATCCGACAAGCTCTTCAAGACCATCCTGCGGAGCCCCTGGTTTCCGGGTAAGCTCAACGGGCTGGTGGCCAATCCGGACAAGATAACCGTCGCCTGATCCCGGCTGAGTGGAAGGCCGGGGCCCTGTGCGGTTTGGCCATCAGGGCAGCGTGGACGCGTCGCAACCGGTCAGGCTCTTGATGAAGCTCCTGGAAAAGGCGATGTTCTGCTCCTCGACCATGGGCACACTGGTTATTTTCATGAGGAAGTCGGCACCGGGATCCTTGGCCGAAAGGCCGGCCATGGCCTTGGCCATCTGGATGCCATCGCCGGGAAGGCCGAACTGGTGAAGCAGGCTTTCCAGCTCCGGGCAGGAGGCCATCGCCAGCTCCAGGAAATGGCCCGCCTCGGCTTCCCCCCGGAAAAAGGCATGGGACACGTCCAGGAACCTGATGCCGGCAAGCTGCTCCGGGCGCAACCCGCGCAGAACGCCCAAGGGGTCCGGGCTCAGGGACAGGTCCAGGCTGGAAGGATCAGTCCGCAGCTTGGTTTCATGGTATTTCAGCAGTTCAGAGCGGGTTTTCGATCTCATGCGATAGGAAAAGGTACCGGTCTCCTTACGGATGACATCGCAAGCGAGGGGCGCGAAGCCGGTGCGCTTGATGATGTGCGGCGTCAAAAGCGTATCCGTGAGCCCGGATGCGATCATGAGATCGGGATTGAGGCGAAACAGGTTCTGCATGACCCGTGAGGATTCGAACACGTTGTTCAGGACGAGGCGGTTCAGGGCGCCGGACGACACCACCACCAGGGGAAGGTCCTGGCCGTGGCGTTCGCGGTATTGCTTATGAATGGCATTCCATTCGTCCGCGACCCTGGCGCTGAACTCATCGAGCAGATGCATGGAATCACAGGGGTGAAAGGACAACCTCAGGGTAGGGGTCCGAACGCACTCCTTGGCGGCATTCTTGGCCAAGTACACATTTTCAGGCAGAAGTTCCGTGCCGAATACGTAGGCCTCCTTTCCCACAAGGTAAAGGCGATCGAAGATATCCATCGTGAGTTCGCCGGTCCCCGCGCCCAACTCAAGGACCATCGCGCCGGGGTGGTCGGAGACCCCTTCGAGCACGTCCGCGATCACCTTGGGATGGATAGTTTTATCATAATAGTCGCTTGCCTCTTCTGAATAAGGTAATTCAATCCAATATTTAGATTCAAATGCGGGCCAGGTGTTCATATGGGCCTGTTCATAGAATTGCCCATTTTGCTTAAAAAATCCACCCAGCGCCTCTACCATCGAACTATCTTGAACAGATAATATATTTCTTGTATTATCACGCATCGTTACGATAATTGCAAGCCGGCTTACTTTCCGTTTTAAAACCCATTTATTGTTTAAATAATCATTCAAATTAAAGGGTGCGCCAGATTCATCGTATTCCATTTCCGTGGATCGATCAGGATGACCGACAATAATTCTGATATTTCTAATTTCCCCGCCGCTGGGATACAAAATGGATAAATGTTCAGGGACATTAACTTTGGCATGTATGAAGCGGGATGGTAGACGCTTGGATTGGTTGAACAGATTGTTCCAACCCTTGACTTCCTCTCTGTGGTTGTATGTATATTTTATTATCTGGGCCAAGCCCCCCAGGGTTCTCAACCTGCCGATGCTCATCCGAGTGCCATCGCCCTGCGCATCAGGATGGGATGCCAAGTGGGCCTGGTGCGCTGCGATCAGTTCGGCAGAGAACCTGGGATCCATATAGGTTTCCCAAATGCTCCTGCCTGGCCCGGTTGGAACATCCGGGGCTGGCACCGGAGCTTTTGCTTCTTCCTTGCCTTCCCCAGGGACTCCATCCGACAAACCCGGGGTGCCGGCTACCTGGACACTTTTCGATTCGGGCGTGGTCGCGAACCCATGGGCCGCAAACAAGGCGGCGCAACTCAATGCCAGGGCGGTCCTTCGCATTCGGAACTCCGTTGATGAATAGAGAATGTGGCCAATCCGGCGCGGTCTTCATTCGGCCGAGGCCGGGGCGGGGTAGGGCGAGGTGGCGTAGCGCTGCACGGTCCTGGGCAAAGAGGTGGGGGCAGGGTCGCGGAGCGGGTGGATCAGGCGCGTGGAAAACGCGGGGGCGGGCGGCGGCTCCGGGGCCGGCAGGCCGGGGCTGTTGCGCAGCAGGTTGCGCCGGATGGCGGCCTGCCTCTGGGCCCGCTGCGCGCTTTGCTGCATCGCCGGCGGGTGGTCTTCTGGGCGGCCTCCCGTGCCTGGTGGGCCTGGCGGGCCTGGGCCCGGTCGGCCTGCTCGCGGTCCCGGGCGGCCTCGGCCAGGACCCGTTGCGCTTCCAGGGTCTTCACCCGGATGCCATGGTCCGCGCGCCGCTGGTCCAGCACGCGCATCCAGGCCTCCAGGTCGAAGGTGGTCAAGGTGTCGGCATCCAGGCCGCAGGCCAGGGCCATGTTCCGGATCCGCTGATCGGAGGTGATGAAGCGGATCCGGTCCGGGCCATGGCCCAGGGTCGCCAGGAAGGGAGCCGGGGCCCCGGTCCAGCCCAGGTACAGATCCATGGCGGCCGTACGGCGCGGCAGCTTCATGGCGTCCCGCCAGACCGACCACGGCGCGCTGGTGGCGGTGGCGGCCCATTCCATGGCCAGGCACTGGGTCGCCTGCCACTGGGCCGAAAGCAGGCGGTACTCCGCCGCCAAAGCTTCGGCCGTCTCCTGGGTGTGGGAGGCCGGCAGGCTCACCAGCCGACGCTGGGTGGCCCCCAGGGCCTTGAGGATGGGCGGCTGCGTTCGGACCATGATGCAGTCCGCCTGCCGGACGAAGGTTTCCCGCGCCTTGTCTTCGCAACCTTCCAGCAGGACCAGGACCACTTTTAGGGTCTTTACATAATTGGGGATGGTGAGCGCGGTGGGGGCCGCGACCCGCGCCAGCAGCTGGTGCATGGCGGCCCACTGGACCCCGAAGGCCTTCCTGCAGTCCGCCAGTTCGCCCAACGGCCCGGCCAGGGCCGCCAGGGCCGGCTCCGGGAAGCCGGTCGCCAGGGTCGCGACCAGGTCCTTGGTGCAGTACTCCTGGATCCTCTCGGTGGCCGCCAGGATGGGATCGGGCGCGTCCTCGGCCGGGCCGGCCGTGGAGGTCGCCGGGGACAGCCGACCGGGGCCGACGGCCGGGACGCCACCTTCGTCCGGGCCCGGCGCAGCTGGGCCCGCATGGCTGGAAGGATCGCCGGGCAGGGAAGGGGTGGACCGCGGAGCCGGGCTGGCGGTGGGGGCGTCCACCGGTTCCGGCGGCGCTTCGTCCAGGGGGAGGATGAACCTGCCGTCCAGCCCGTCGCCGGCGTCGGTCCCGGAACGGGGGCCGGCCAGATCCAGGAGCACCGGCTCCTGGGTGGCGGCGGGGGTGCGGAACAGATGAAGCACGGGGGGCGCGGAGGAGGCTTCGAAGGTGACGGCCAGGGTGAGGGTGGAACGGGCCTCGAGCTGCCCGGAGAACCCCGGCGCCGGGGACGCCTCGGTCCACGCGTTCGGGCCGGGGCCTGCGTTCGTGACCTGGATCTCAGCCCGCTCGACGATCTCGTTGCGCTCATCGCCCTCGCTGCCCTCGGCGATCTCGCCGCCAGCGGCCGCTGACGGACGGGTCGGAGCCTGGACCAGCCACGGGGCCTCTGACCGGTTTTCCAGGGCGTAGGTGCGGGTGATCCGCACGGCCCGGAGCGGGCAGGCAAGCACCAGGAGGGCCGCGGCATGAAGGATCAGGTGGCTTGGGCGCATCGGTTCCCCGTGGAGCGCCCGGGGCGGGGACGGGCATACTGGCCCGTCCGGTCCCTGGCACCTTGCTGATCTAGATGCGGCGTGCGGGGCTGGGGTTTCCTGGAAATGTGGGGACAGGCGACCGGCAGGAGGTCACCGCGGCCAGTCCCAGGCGGAAGCCTCATTCCGACAACTCAAGGAAATAGGAAAGAGGAAGCTGAAGGGCGTGAGGGGTGCCTGCACTGCCGTCATCCTGCCATCAAGGTGCAGGAGGGGTGGGAATCGTCCGGGTGGGGGGGGTCCGCATCCATTCGGCGTAATCCCTGGAATTATTTAGCATACGGTTCACGGCAGCCAGTGCATTCTCGGACGTGAAACCGGCAGCCGTGAGGATCCTCAAGGCGACCGTGGGCTCATCCCGGAAGACCACATGCTCGACTCCGCTCCCGTCCGAGCCGAACATCAGCGACACCCCCGCTTTGGTCAGGGGCGCGAGGCTGTGGTCGTCGTGGTTCCCGATGACGGTGGTGGTCGTGATGTTGCTGGTCAGGCACATGTCGGCCCAGATGTGGGCCCTGCGCATCCTCGCGCCCTGTTCCTCGGTCGCATGGGAGGCGTGGCCGAACCGGATCCGGACGTGGTCGTCGAAATCCGCCCTGGCGCCGTCGGAGCCCAGGCTCTCGCGGAATTCCTCCACGGCCAGGAGCAGTTGCTCGACATTGTCCCTCGCCAGTTCGTAATGGAGGGGCTTGCCGCCAGACCGCGTCTCGATCCTCCGCGGTGTGCTGAGTTCCGTGCGGGGAACTTCCACGGGAATGCCTTCGCCCACATGGGTACGCACGAGCAATCTCCGCTTGTTTCGGAAAGCCGTGGCATAGACGGCCTTGATGAGGCGCTTGAAATTCTCCTGGCCGGAGGGGGTCACAACATTCTTCTCGGGGGATAGGATGTCCACCCCGGCGACGTTCTCCTGATTCAGGGGATTGCCCGCCTCCTTTTCCATGGAAACCAGGAGAGTCTGGTTCTTGGCGTTGACCGGGGCAGGGCCGTTCTCCCTTTCTCCCCTGGAATTGATGAAGGTCCAGGTGTCGCTTCCCGCGCTCCCCAGGGGCGCGAGGGAGGCGCTCATGTGCTGGGTGAACATGACCAGGAAATGGACTTCGGGGATGGGCTTGCCAAGGGCCGCAAGGGGTTCCCTGAGGGTGTCCGCCACAAGGTGCATGTTTGACGGCGAGCAGAATTCGGCATTCCGCGGGCTGCAGGACTGCTCGGAATAGGTGATGTCATCCTTGGCCAGTTCCAGAAGGTTCAGCCTGATGAGCTCGCGGGCCTCCGTCACCTTGTTGTTGGTCGGCCCGACGTATTCATCGACCAGGCTGCCCCGGATGGCATAGGCGCTATCATAGGCCGTTTCTTCCGTGGCCGAGAGCAGCCGGGTGAGGGCCGAATCCAGGAAATCCAGTCTGGCGCGGACCTGCGGGGCCCAGTCCGGGCTGTCCTTGGCGGCCGTGACACTGGGGCCCCGTTGTCTCACCACCGCGAACGCCAGGGGGCTGACCCGGGTGGCCGGGTTCATGGGGCTCAGGTCAGCCTTTGAGTCCTGCGAACTCATCAGGACCTGGATCCGGGCGAACAGGTGCTCGTACATCGCCAGCCTGCGCTCCATGGCTGGGGCGCCGGCTGCTGCGTCCGGGTTGGCGAGGTAGGCGTCGATCACCGCCCTGTCGTCGCCATTGCTGAACGTTTCGTCCATGGTGCAGAACTTCTGCCAGGGCAGGAGTCCATTGGGCCAGTGGGTATGGGCGTCGAAGAGGCCTTTCGCCGGTCTTCCGGAGGGTGCATGGTCATCCATTCGCACCTTGAGGTCCTCAATCCCCGAAAAGGCTGGAAGGGATGCGATAAGCAGGCAGGCCGTCAATGGGAAGATATGTTTGATTTTCATGGCACCGGGGCCCTTCGCTAGGAGGAGATCCAGCTTAAATATTATGTATTAATATTTGTTGTCAATGCTTCTTTGGATTTCCTCCTTTTCGCTTTGAACCTCATGACTCGTTTGCTGCCGGGGCCGCACGAAACGGGAATGGCTATTCCTTGACAACGGCTTAGCAATGGCCGTTGGCTGATTGGGGACCCAAACGCCATCCGGTTCCAGGAATCCTCGCCGGTGCTTGCTACCCGTGGTCCCGGCCTGGGCCAAGCCGATCGAATTCGCGATCGCCGCCCCGGCCGGCGAGAGATACACCGTGAAAATCGACCTCACGATCAACGGAGAGGGAAAGGGTGATCTGGACATCCGGAGGGGGGCGGTGGTCAAGCCACTCGATGAGTACGGGATCGAGGTCAAGGGGCCGTCGACCGTCCTGCTGGACGAGAATACCGTGATCGATCGGTTTGTGATGATCCAACGGAACGGGAAAAAATGCTTTATCTCGTTCCAGGGCAAAGGTGGCCGAATGGAGGTCCTGTCTTACAGGGATAGCCACAAGTTGATCAATGCCACGTTTACCAAGAATTCCATCACGTTCAAGTGACCCGGGCCCATGGGGTGGATGGTGGCGCACGCTCCACGCCGTGCCCGGCCCCGGCATAATTTCCACAGATCCCTTGCGACGTATGCGTCGCAAGGGGGGCCATAGCGGAAAGATGAGGTCAAGCAATGGTGATTTTTGTGCGGACCATAAAGCGAACGAAGTTACAACATGATCCGGCGACTATGCATCCAATCAGTTGAAACTTATATTCAAATGTTTGTTTGCATCCGTGAATGCCTTTTTGAGTGATTTTATCTGCTCGTCAACTTCGGGATCACCTTCACCTAGACCATCAGCATCATTAACGATAATATCCACTGATTTGATGCTATCTCTGTTTACTAAAAAGTTCGCAATTCGAATTGCGCCATGGGCAGTCAAATTTGAATTGCATTCATTACTAAAAGAGGCTAATAGTGGCAATCTGCCAAGGGCCGTTATCACGGTATCGATATTTTCTGGGTTGTCAGCATCCCCAACCAGAGCACCTTCCAATTCGGTAACCGTAGGCGGTAGGTTTAATAGATATGATGAGTCCATGTCGTCCGGACATTCCTGGATGCTGAATGCAAGATTTTCAAGCTTGGTATTGCTGAGGGCAAGCCCAAGTCTTCCAAAG
Source organism: Holophaga sp. (assembly GCA_031292735.1). Next base: position 14,255 of record JARLGP010000191.1, on the reverse strand, counting down.
TCATCACTGGTAAGATCGTTGCCCTCACGATCAATAATGCTCAGGCATTTTAAACTTTTAAGGGTATTTAATGCATTTGCTAATTTTATAAATTCGGCACTGGTAACGCCTTCTGTATTGATAGTGAAATCTTCCAACGTTTCGGCTAAACTCGGTAGTGCTTTGACTAGGTTGGCTCGGAACAGACAATTGCCTTGACCAATATAGCATGCTCCCATATCAAAAATTTTCAACGGAAGTTTATCTAAAATATGGGCTAGATCGAAATTCATATCTTCTTTAATGCCATAAAGGCCGTATTCACCCAGCTGCAAGTGTTCTAATGAGGAGCTGTGCCACTTATCTCTTAAACCTTCAATGATTGATTTTTCATCTTCAAGACTCGCTCCGTTACTTATTCCTCCAATTAGCGTCAATTGCTCGAGCTTAGGACGGAAGAACAGGCTATATATGTCTGAGAGGTTGTGATTACCTGCAACAAACTCAAGCCTGATTAAATCAACTGCTGTATCCAATTCGGATAGGTTGTCTGGATCTAGATTTCTTACTGACAAATTCCGATAACCAAAGAGATTCCTCCTTTGCGGTTTTGAAAAATCAATATCAACGTATGATTTATTGCTTGTTCTTATGTCTGTAATGGTGGGCCTCTTCAACACAGGGTCGGAAAAATGCCGTCCCGTAGTCAGGAGCCCAAGAGCATCTTTCTCTGACAAATATCCACCTACATGAATCAACAAGTCACCCGGAAGCTTGGTCAGGTACTGGGTTGGGCCAGGCGGGGTTAAATCCCAAGCCGTCCCTCCCTCGGGATGCATCGCGGGCAGTAAGGGCAAGGAGTGCAAGGAGGATGACGATGAAGACGATGAAGATGTCAAAGACAAGGATGAAGTCAATGGGGAAGGACCAGATGCTCTCAGGCGTTTGGTGGCAGCCGTTCCGCCAACGCCACCCTCGCCGGAGGGCACAAGAGTCCCCACTTGGATACCATGCGTGGCGATCGTTTCCCCACATTTCGCCTGAACCGTAAACCGTCGAATTCCCTCCCCTTGGGGAGGGGCAAAAATGATTTCCCCGTCATGGCAGTTCAACCAGCAGTCCACGGCGGTCGTTCCTTCCGTCACAGACCATTCAAGCTCCGGTTGAGGTCCTGTGCCCGCCACCGCAGCAGAAAACAGGCACGGTTCTCCCGATTCCAGCGCAGTCGGACCGGAAATGGTCACGGTAATCGCAGCTTGCGCGAAGCTTCCGGCTGCGGCAACCACCAGCACCAGCGCGGGGATTCGTAACCCAAAGTAGCCATTCCACAACTTCAAAGTCTCCTCCAAAAAGAAGCCACAGCACCCGACCATTGGGGCTGCAACACGAAACCTTCGTACGGCAGCCTTACTTTTTATGTGCTATTTATGTAAACAAAGTTCCCGCCAGATCGTCTTGAGCGACAAATGAAATTTTGAAATATTAATCAATTTTGCCAGATTGGAAAAGTTCGCCGCATGGACCACCATCAAGGGGCGATCTTGACCTCGCGGCTCGAGCCGAAACTGACGCCCTGATCCGTGGTGCACCGGACCATCACCGTGCCGGTTCCGGGTTTGGCGAACGAGCCCACGAACTCAATGGGTGCTGAACTGGCGCCATCTTCGCGCTGGCGCTCCGTCAGGGTGCCGTCGGCCTCCACGAAGTCCACGCTGCAGCTCAACGCCCGATCGCTGGGCAGGCCATCGGGGGCGGTGGTCGACGCGGTGACCCGGATCACGCAGGGCTGTTGCGCATACACAGGAAGCGGGCAGTCCACCTCCGTGACCGCCACCTGGTCCCGGCCCCGCATGGACGTCAGCACTTCGGCAACGCAGGTGCCGGCACTGACGAAGCAGGCTTCAGGTGGTGCCCATGGACAGACCGCGATGCACCGGGGCGATTCCAGTCCGGCAAAGCGCTCGTCCAGGCCGACCTGCATGCCGTCCCGGACCAGTCCCCGGCGGGTCTCCGCCAGTTCGGGGCCGCCGGCCAGGGTCCGCAGCTTGGACTCTTCCACCGAGCACGCGCGCACGGCATGGTTGCCCTGGTCCGCCACCAGGAGGATGCGGCCCATGCTGGCGATGCCGCAGGGGGTATTCAGGCAGGGCTGACGGATCACCACGTGCCGCTCCTCCGCGGTGCCCCCGCCCACGTCTCGGAAGCCGGGCGTGTCCACGACCCCCGCCACGGTCGTCACCTCGCCGTCCTCCAGATCAATGCGGCGGATGGCGTGGCCATCCACGGCGAACAAGGCGGTGTGCTGGTCGGGCGCGCGGTGCATGGCCAGGCCCCGCAGCATGGTGAAGCGGGCGGTGTGCGCCGGACCGTCCGCGCTGCCCGCCACCCCGGGTCTCCCGGCCAGGGTCCGCACCCGGCCCTTGGGGGAAATCACCCGGATGACATAGTTGCCCTGGTCCGCAACGTAGAGATTGCCCGGATCGTCCTCGGCCAGCCCTTGGGGGTTGTTGAACAGGTTGGAAAAGGGCAGGCCCAGGAAGGAGTCCTGATGGCCGGCGCGTTCCGGGGTTCCGGCCAGGGTGGTGACGGTGCCGTCCGGATGCAATTCCCGGATCACATGGTTGCCGCTGTCCGCCACCCGGGCCACCCAGGACTGGCGGCCACTGGGGAGCCTGAGTGCCCGGAACGTCAGGAAGGTGGGGCCGTTGAAGCGGGTTCGCGCATGCCGTTCGGACGATCGGTTGATGGAGCACAGGGCGTTGGCTGCCCGCTGGAGCAGGGAACGCCGGGGCCGGTCCTGATGTCCGCTCCGGTCCCCCTCGCCCCAAGGGGTGCTCACCTCCCCGCTTGGGGAGATGAGGCGGATCACGTGGCTCTGCGGATCGGTCACCAGACAGGCCTGGGCCTTCCAGAGCGCGATGTCCTGGCTGGGAATCACCGCCAGACCGAATGGTTCCCGGAACCGGGCGGACACGCCCCGACCATCCCGGTGGCCCGGCTCGGCCAGCGGGTTGCCGGCATGGATGACCTGGCCCCGGAGATGGATGTGGAAGAAGTCCTGGGTGCTCTTCCAGTTTGAGCCGCCGGCGGCCGGCTGCAAGGACTCCACGGTGAGGCTGCGCATGCGGTCTGTGGGGATGATCACCTTGGCGGTCTCGCCGGAGACATCCCGCCGCACCACGTCGTGTCCCAGGCCGTAGGTGAGAAGCTGGGGCTGGGTGCCCTGGGGCCGCCACCGGACCGTGAACGGGAGCCCGTATCCCACCAGAAGGGTTTTGAACTGCCGCCCCGTCCCGGAGAGCTGGACCCTGGCCTGGGGATCGAACCGGATCCCGGTCGATGGATCCAGAAAAGGCAGCCGGGTGGAATAGGTCTCCAGGCAGTCTTCGCCCAGTACCGAAGCCATGAGGTTGAACGGTTCGGCCGGAACCACCAGGAACGAAACCTCGGCGCTGGTGCGGGGTTCATGCCGGCAGATGGCCCGGACGGTCACCGGGCTGGGGCTCGCCACCGCTGGGGCGGCATAGACCCCGGTGGCCGCATCGATCACCCCCACCCCGCCTTCCATGACCCGCCAGGTCCAATCTTCGGCCGGCGCGGGGCTGGTCGGACCCGTGTTGGATGCGTTGCCGGCCGCCTGGACCTGGAAGGCGCGCGTCCTGCCGGACAGGAGGGTGGCGGTTCGGGGGGTGACGACGACGAAGGCTTGGGTGCTTGCGGCCATGAAGAGCCAGGCGATGATGAATCGACAGGGTGCGATCATGAAGGCCCTTTCACGCAGGTCACCCGTCAGGTGTCCCCGGTCCAGGAGAGGTTCCGCTTGCCAGCTGTTGGGGTGGTCCGCGAGCCGTTCCGGATCGAGGATGCCCCGCCGGGGCAGGATGATCATGAAGAAGTTGCGCAGCTGTTGTTTCCATTAAAGCGCAGGATCCAGCCAATCCTCCACGGTACCGAGCAGGCCCGGGGAGGGCTCGGGATAAGATTTCACCGGCGGGCTGCCGGCCGTGAATTGCCGCAATAGCTGGATCACGTTGAATAAATCATGGCGCTTATGGTCACGTTTCGGATCCATATTGGCCTCTTCGATGACCAGCAGCGAATCTTCATAGGAACGCAGGATGTCCCCCTCGAACAGGAGGACCGGCGCCAGGACATCGCTCGGGCGCAGCTGCTTAAGTAGTTCTTTGACCATCGGTTCGTTGCCCGCCAGCGCCGCCCTGAGCAAAGCCGTGTAGCCCGCAGGATCCTTCACCCTGGCATCCACTTTCCCCTGCAGCAGTATCTTGACCAGATCCAGATTCGACTGGGTCACCGCTTTCATCAGAAGGGTCGGCTTGCCCTCGAGCTTTTCGATTGGGCTGAGCTTGAACTTACGGGCCAGGATGGGGATCCCGCCAGCTTTTGGGTCCTTGCGTTCTTCTTTGCTTTCTCCCTTCGACTCCACTTCCTTGGCGGGCCGGGCCCGTGCCCAGGATGGGAATACTTCCATGCCGGTGAACTCCGCAAAGTCTCCATGAGGAAAGTATTCTCTGAAACGATGGCCCATGCCGTAAACGAGCAGAACCTTCTGAGTTGGGTGCGCAGCTAGAAATTTATTGATGTTTTCAACGGCTGCTTTTTCGCGCACGGTCACGATCTGCTCGTTCAGGGCTGTGATTTGATTATTGTATTCTTCATCATCGTCAGCAGACTCACCCAAGGCCTTCCTTATTTCCTTTATGATCGGCAGTCGTCTTGCCTTTTCGAGTTGGACTGCCTGGTCCACAGCTACCGGAGTGGCAGCATAAAATCTTGGGAGTTTGCCAAGGTGGTAGAGAAGGGAGGAACCCCCATAGCGAAGCAGAAACGATTGCTGACCCCAGGTCATCGCGGCCAGGCTGGAAGGCAACTCCTTGCCAGGAAAACCCTGCTCCATGATCTCGGTCACCGCTTCCGACATAGCAGGCATGCCGTTATCCGTTCCGCCCTCTTGGAAAACCACGTAGTTGGGGTTTTCCTGCAGAAATGTGGCCAGACAGTATTGAGAGCACAGGATTTCGGTCCGGTCATTCCCGGCCACGCCGTCCGCGTAATGAACTTGAGGAAAACAGAGAATCCTGGCGTCTGAATCGAATCCCAGCGTGATCTGATGGTCCACGTCAAGCTTGACCCGCACCAGACCCGCAAAGCCAGCGTGCGCCGCCATCAACCAGAGCCATGCCATGACGCCGACGCGAACCGCTTTTCCCATGAACCACGCTCCGATAAAGTGTTTCCCTTGCCCGTTGTCCGGTCGCCGGTTGTTCAACCTGACGGCGCATCCGTCGGTTGCTTAATATATACAATTCATTATATGAGCACACCCGGTTTCGATCAAAGAGAAAAAAGGTATGACTGGCCATGGCAAACGGGAAATGCCATCACCACGGACGCCCTCACAGCAAGGCGCCGCACACCAGCTTGTTCTCCACCGGGCACGGCCGGTTCCCGGAACCGCACGAGACCGCCCGGGTGCCCACGGCCGATGGGATCGCCGAAGCCAGGGCCTACCTGAACGCGAACCTCACCGATGAAGAGGCGGGGAACCTATGCAGGGAAATTACCATTATTTGTTTATTCAGCCCTTTTCCCCCTCACCGGAGCTTCCCTTGCCTCAATCCAGCCTTGTTCGCCCCCCTGCGCCTGGTCTTTTGGGCGGGGCCTTGTGCTTCCTGATGGTTGGATGCCGCTCCCTTGCGGTGCAGACACCCGTTCCGGCAGCCCCACAGGTGCGTCTCATCGCCCCCTCAGGCTGGCCCAAGGATGTGCGGCGGTATGAACTGGGACTGACGCGCCTGAAAGAGGCGGGGTTCCAGGTGGCCAACCAAGGCTGCGGTCTTCGCCGCGATTCCCGCTTTGCGGGCACCGAAGCAGAACGGCTTGATGATCTGAATGCGCTATGCGATCCAGGTGCGCCCCTGCCGGACGTGCTCATGCTTCCCAGGGGTGGCTACGGCGCCATCCAGCTTCTGGACCGAATTGATTATGCCCGCCTGTGCCCTCGGCTGCGGGAGGCGGGCACGGTCATCGTGGGGTATAGCGACTTCACGGCTCTGCAGATGGCCCTGCTGGCCAAGGGGGGAGTCATCACTTTTTCGGGCCCCATGGTCTACACCAATCTCGGGGTTCCCATCCCAGACCTTGAGATGATTCAAAGCTTCCGGCGCGCCATCACCAGCCCAGTGGTCGAGGTGAAGGTGAAGGAGCCCCAAACTGTCAGGGGAACCCATGAGGGGCTGTTCTGGGGCGGAAACCTTTGCACCCTGGTCTCCCTGGTTGGCACCCCCTACCTGCCCAGCATCAAGGACGGCATCCTCTTCCTGGAGGATGTCGACGAGGCTCCCTACCGGGTGGAACGGATGTTGTACCAGCTCTATCACGCTGGCATCCTGGGGAAACAGCGGGCCATCATCCTGGGTGCGTTCACCCAGCAAGGCGTGGACAAGGAGCACCCCGAATTCACCCTGCAAACCGTGATCGAGCGGTTTCGCGCCCGCCTGGGGATCCCGCTCTTCACCGGTCTTCCCTGTGGTCACATCGCCAATCTGGCCTCACTACCTGTGGGTGGCCTGGGCCGCCTGGTTAGTGATGGGGAAGGTTTCACGCTTACCCTCACAGGACATCCGGTGCTGCGACGAGTGCCCGCAGGCTTCTGGGGTCCCGCCCTGGAGGCCCCGGTCCACGATTCGTCAGCGGATGGACCCCCCCCACCCATTGACCTGCCAGCCACCTCTGCACCAGCCGCAGCCGGATGATTCAGAGCAGATCGTCATCCGCCGTCGTGGCGTCATAGTGGTCGACCAGCTGGGTCCGAAACCGTGCCGGAACCGGCATGAACGAGACCCACCGTCCGCGGCCCGGTTGCGGCTCGAAGACGTAACGGCGCAAGAGATCATGCGCGATCTCCAGGGTCAAGGGCTTGCCGTCGTGCTCCTTCCACCACGCCTTTTCCTCGAACTGGTTCTGCTCGGAGATCTTGCCGATGATCACATGGCTGTAGGTCGACGACCATACGACCGTGTATCCCATGAGACCGTCCTCGGAAAGGTCCAGGTTCTCGACGTCATCGCGCCGTACCCGGCGCGGCGAGGGCGGGGGAACCCTGCTGTCTGGCGGAAGCACGACACGGACATGGCTGTGCCAGGCCTGTCGCCAGGATTCGTAAAGCGATCCGCCATGTTTGTCCTCTCGTTCCTTGACGCTCTCCATCACCCGTTCCCAGGCGAAGAGCATGGTTTCCATGTGGCCGGCAAAGCCTTCAAAGTTTTCGTTGCCCAGGTCCACGATCAAGACCTTGTTCTTCTGGAACAGGTTGATGACATTCTTGGTTTCGATCACCACCGCGTCTTCCACCGGGGGGATTCCCAACGGCGCCAGGTGGCGGATATATCTCAAGGAACGGACCAGGGGCGGCTTGCCCGGCATGGCCGCCGGGACGGATCGGGGAGCGCCGTCAACCGGGGTTGACGCGGGCGCCTCAGGGATTGGCGTCGAGGACGGTCGCGCCGAGTGCGGCGACGGCCGGGACGATGACGATGACGACGACGACGACGATGATGATGACGGCATGGATGAAGATGCTGGTGCCCACGCTGACGGCCCGCCGTGTTCCGGCCTGAAGATCGGGACCCATCCGCCGGGGGCACCCACGATGAGCCGCCATCCCGTTTGCCGGACGTTTTCTTTGTGGGGCGTTCGATATTCGATGGTGATGGCCCGGTCCGAATAACGAATGGGCACCTGGAGTTCGTACATGATCTTCAGGTTGCTGGCGTGTTCGATTCCGGCTTGGGTGTTGGCCTTGGAGCGCGCGGTCTCCGACTGCAGTTTGACGTATTGGCCTTTTTGCTTCGTCTGCATCATGGAGCAATATCCGATCGGGCGGGCCTGGATTCGAGCCCGCAGCACGATCGGGAAGTCCGGTGTGCCAAGGCCCTTCCGCTGCAAATGGAAGCGTCCCTCTGCGTCGAACGACACCGCGTGGTTGCGGTCCCGGATCGCGATTTCGCTTCTTTGCACTTCGCACCGGCACTGGCCGATGAGCTCCGTGCCGGCCAGAACCGCCAAAGTTGCTGGAATACGCTGCTCGCCCTCCTCCGCGTGGCTGAAAGGGAAGGAGATCAAATGGCGGGTGGCGGTTGCCGATGGCGCGGAAACTGAGGCTGGCGGGAGGCGCCTTCCGCGCGGGGCTCCGCCGCCCTCTCCGCGGGATGTGTCCGGTTCGCTGGTGGTGGCCATGGGCAAATCCAGGTCGTCTGTCGCCAGCGGGATCGCCGGTGGCATGGCCCCCGTCGAGGCCATGGGGCCGATGGGAGGGGTGGGCAGGGGCGGCATGGCGGGAGGCGGCGGGAGCGGGGTCCAGCGCCTCGACCCGCCTTCATGCTGGGGAACGGCCGTTAAGGTCGACTCGGTGATCGCGATCCGCGACCCGGATTCCAGGCGCAGGGCTGGCTGCGTGGTCGGGGAGGCACTCGAGGGTTGGTCCCGGGAAAGGGTGAGCTGGGCCTCCCCGCCTTCGGGTTGAGTGACGGTGATGGTTGAACCGCTCACCTGGTTCATGTCCAGGACCCTGAAGACGTAGGTGCCGGAGTCGCGCACATCCAGGCGCGCCGTCGTTCCGGGCGCGATGGCGAAGTGGTCCCAGACCGTCGCCTTGCTGGTCGACGTGGATTCATGGACTTGCAGCACCCTTTCCAGAGTCCAGATGTTCGACGATCGGTTGCTGACGCTCACCTCTCCGGACATCAGGGCGGAACCCAGGATGGCGCAGGCGGCGAGAAGGACGGGGCGGGACAAGGCATTCTCCTGGCTAGTGGGACAGATTGAGTTCGTCTGGGTGGAGCGGGGAACCACGGTAAACCACGCAGACCTCCTCCCCTTCCTGGATCATCCTCAGGCTGTAAAGGGCCACCTTAGGTACGTGGGGGCCGAGCCTCCGCCGCCCGAAGCCTCCAGGGTCGTTCTCCATGGCCACTGGCAGCACACAGGTACTCGGCTTGCCCCCTGGTCGCCTCAGTAGGCCGGCCCCTCTTCGCCGTTGGCCATGGCTTCCGGCCCGTCGTCGGCCACCGGCGGCGGCTGGATGACCAGCTGGGAGCTCGGAAACACCACCAGATCGTATCGATGGGCCTCCGGATGCGGGTCCAGGGGCGCCTCCACGCCCCATCCCAGGGCCCCGGGCTGTCCGGTGCCGCCGATGGTCAGCCTGGAAAGAATGTTGGAATCGGCGCAGAAGAGACTGAAGGACTGGGTGGCCCAGACCTGCTCGTTCAGCAGCCGGATCATGAGACTTTCCCCGGGCTGGAGGGGCAGATCCACCGCTTCGCCCGCTTCGAACACCAGTCCGGGCTGGACCACATCCAGCGCGCTGGTGCGAACCACGACCAGGGGGCCGGCGGCCCCATGGGTGAACAGGTGCAGCGCGCGGTCCATGTCATTGTGCAGTTCAACCGGGGTCCAGGCGGCCAAGGCCAAGCCCCCCCATGGAAGGAACGCGACCAGACAGATTTTCTGGATCAATGGATGCATGGACGGCCTCCAGGGGACAGCGCCGGGACGGTTCCAGGCGGCAGGGGTCCCGACCCCCCATGGATGCGAAGAACCGGCCCAAAGATTCATCGCACTGGGCCGAACGGGGTCTGGTCCGGGAAAAGGTATTGTTCCTTGCGCCGTTCGGGTGAGGACTACTTGTGCTCGATCAGTCGCTGGATGAAGCCGTTGGAAAAGGCGAGGTTTTGGGCCGGCACCGGCACGCTCGTGATCTTTCCAGGAAGGCCGGCCGGACCGGTTTCCGGAACCGCCATGCGGCCGATGGCTTCCTTCATCAGCAATCCATCGGCGGGGAACCCGTAATGGTGCACGAGGTGCTCGAGGGCCGGACAGGAGGCCACGGTCAAGGCAAGGAACTGTTCGACCTCGACGATATTCATGAAAAAAGCATGGGACACATCCATGGACTTGATCTGCCCAAGGCGTTCTGGAGGCAAGCCCCGCAGGATGGCCAGGGGATCCGGGCTCAAGGAAAGGTCCAGGTTCGAGGGATCGGCCGCCAACCTGGCCCCGTGGCGGGCCAGAAGGTCATGGATCGTTTTAGCCTTGAATTTATACCCGAAATAGCCTTTTTCCGCGCCCGGGGCGATGGGTCCGAAGAAAAGGCTTTCGAAGCCTGTTTTCCTGATGATGCGGTCGCTCAGGAGGGTATCGGTGATTCCGCTGACGAGCACCAGGTCGGGTCCCTTGCGGAACAGGCTCTGCAGAACCCTGGAGGCTTCGAAAGGATCGTTCAGGACCAGCCTGTTCATTGCACCCGAGGCGACCACCACCAGGGGCCTCCGCTTGCCGTGGCGCTCGAGATAGGTCTTGTTTCCGGCCTCGGTTTCCTCCCAGACCCCGGAATTCCAGGGGGCCAACAGTTCCAATGAATCGCAAGCGCGGAAAGCCAAGGTCCGCCGATCATCGCGAACCAGCGTCTTCGCGGCATCCATGGCACCCAGGACGTTGCACTCCAGAAGCTCCGTGCCGAGCACGTCGGCTTCCTTGCCCGCCGCAGATAGATGCTTGAACAGGTCCATCGTCAGTTGTCCCGTCCCGGCGCCCAACTCAAGAACCCTGACGCCCGGATGATCGGCGGTATAGGTCATCACGTTTGCCACAAACCAAGGATGAAGCGTATTCTTGTAAAAACATTCTGTTTCTGGACTATATCCCAGCCCGACCCAATAGTTGGAAGGCGCGGCTCGATCAGCATTCATGTATGCCTGTTCATAGATAAAATGATCTTGATTAAATATATCAGCCAAGACCGTGCAGAGTGATTCCGAGGGAACCCCCATGAGGTGCTTGTCCTTCCCCTCATGAAATGAAATTTGTAAGACCATGCCACTCGGGCCTGAACGCTTCCTTCGAATCGAGAAAAAGTCCTGGAAAAAGTACATGCGTTTCAGTACAGGCAAATCCGGATTAGCTGCAATTATTCTTATATTCTTGATTTTCCTGCTGGTACCATTTTTTTTCTTGACTTTAATATCCAAATGCTCCGGGACTTTGACTTCTGCATATACGAACTGGTTGGGCAATCGCCGGTCCAAGTGAAAGCACGTTGGCGAGCGAGGATAATCTGGGAACTCCTCCTGCCTGTACAGAATCGTCACAATCTGGGAGAGTGCACCCAGGGTTCCCAATGCCTCCTTGGTCAGGGCAGCGCCGTGGCCAGGCGCTCCCCCCAGGCTTTTCAAATAGGCTTCGTGCCGTTGGATCAACGCTTGGGTTTCGGGGGACATCATTAATGAATCAAAAATAGTGAGTGGGAGGTGAGGTTCAGGTGTGTCAGGGATCCCGCCTGATGTTTCATTAATTCCAGGAAGGGCCTCCACGCTCCGTGGGCCTGGCAGGATCGGTTCCAGGGGCGCCTTCGACTCCTTCTCCCCACCCCTGGGGATCGCATCGGAACCCGGGCGTGGGGCCGGAAGAACCGAGGGGCTTTTGCCCTCCAGCGAGGGCGCCGCCGGGTGGGGCGAACCTGTCTCCATGGCCAAGGAGGGGGGTGCCACGAGTGACACTGACAGGAAAAAGAGGCTGGTCTTGATCAAATGGATGCTCCCGGCGGTCAAAAGAGAGATGGCGCCTCCGAACAGGGCAAGCGTCTTCACCTGCTCATCAAGTGCACCCGATCCCAGTCAGGTTTCCTGGAACAGGCTTGTTTTTGCCGGAGATCGCTGGTCCGGCTCCGCCGGGGACGGGCCGCCGGTGAGGCTACACTGAAGGCAGAGGCTTTACGATGGACCACATTCCCTTCTGGCATCCCGCCTGGATCGAAATCAACCTGGCGCAGTTCAAGCAGAACCTTCAGGTGATCCGGCGGTTCGTGGGCGACTGCAGGCTGTGCCTGCCGGTCAAGGCCAACGCCTACGGTCACGGGCTGGTGGCCATCGCCCGGGCCGCGGTGGAGGCCCGGGTGGACTACCTGGCCGTCTCCTGCCTGCAGGAGGGGGTGCTGCTGCGCGAGGCCGGCATCGACCGTCCGATCCTGGTGCTGGGGGCCATCCATGAAAACCAGATCGGGGAACTGATCCGGCAGGACCTGGAGTTCACCCTCTCCTCCCGCTACAAGGCCGAACTGGCCGCCCGGAAGAGCGCGGAACTGCAGCGTTCCTGCCGGGTCCACGTGGAGGTGGACACCGGGATGCAGCGGACCGGGGTCCGGCCGGAGACGGCGGTGGAGCTGCTGGACTACCTGTACGGGGCCGGATGCTTCCAGGTGGTGGGCGTATACTCCCACCTGGCCACGGCCGATGATCCGCACAGCGAGTTCGCCCGGGTGCAGATCGCCGCCTTCCGCGGCTTCATCCAGGACTGGGTCCTGAAGGCGGGCCGGCGGCCGCTGATCCATCTGGCCAATTCCGGCGGAGTCTGCAACTTCCCCGAATCCCACCTGGACATGGTGCGTCCGGGCCTGCTGGCCTTCGGCTACTTCCCCGGCGCCACCGACCCCAGGCTGGCCGGCATCGCCCCGTTCTTCGCGGTGAAGGCCAAGATCTCCTATTTCAAGGTGGTGGGTCCGGGCCAGGGCATCGGCTATGGCCACACCCACACCACCCGGCGGGAGACCCGGATCGTCACCATCCCGGTGGGCTACGGCGACGGTTTCCGGCGCGCCCTGTCCAACCGCGGCAGCGTGCTGATCCGCGGCCGGCGCTACCCCATCGTCGGCAATGTCTGCATGGACCAGTGCATGGTGGACATCGGCCAGGACGAGGCCTATGTGGGCGACGAGGTCACCCTCGTCGGCCGGGACGGGGCCGAGGAAGTCTCCCTGGGCGAGATGGCGGAGCTGTGCGATACCATCCCCTACGAGATCCTGTGCGGCTTCAACGACCGGCTGCCGCGGATCTACCTGCCCTGAGCCGGACCCGCCGAGTCTGCAGCGGGTCCGGCTCCGGAAAACGGCGCCCGGGGATCAGCCCGCGAGCGGGATCTCCGCTTCCCGGGCCGGGCGGAGGAGGCCGTCGCCGTTTCCGAGATGCGCAGGCGCCTCCTCCAATGCGGCCGCGATCACCTCCCGCATGTCGTCCGCGAAGACCACCTCGAGCTGTTCCCGGACCTCGGCCGGCACTTCCTCATAGTCGCGCCGGTTCTTTCCCGGCAGGATGACGCGGCGGATCCCGGCCCGGTGGGCGGCGAGCACCTTGGACTTGATGCCGCCGACCGGCAGCACGCGGCCACGCAGCGTGCATTCGCCGGTCATCGCCGTGTCCGGGCGCACCCGCCGCCCGGTGAGGAGGGAGGTGAGCGCCGTGAACATGGTGACCCCCGCGGAGGGGCCGTCCTTGGGCACGGCGCCGGCGGGCACGTGGATGTGCAGGTCCCAGGCCTCCAGGGCGTCCTCGCCGTCCCCGGCGATCCCGAGCTCCACGGCGTGGCTGCGGACGAAGGTCAGGGCCGCCTTGGCGGACTCCTTCATCACGTCCCCGAGCTGGCCGGTGATCTCCAGGCGCCCCTTGCCGGGCATGCGCGAGGTCTCGATGAAGAGGATGTCGCCGCCCGCGGGGGTCCAGGCGAGACCGGTGGCCACACCGGGAACCGAGGTGCGCTCGGCGACCTCCGAGAAGAAGCGGACCTTGCCCAGGGAGGTGGGCAGGTCCACCTCGTCCACCTCCAGGCGGGGCGCTTTGCCGTCCCCCGCCCGCGCCACCTGGAGGGCCGCGCCGCGGGCGAGCTTGGCAAGCTCCCGGTTGAGTTGGCGCACGCCGGCCTCCCGCGTGTAGTCGCGCACGATGGCGGCCAGGGCGGCGTCGGTGATGGACAGGCAACCCTGGGGGAGCGCGAGTTCCGCGATGAGCTTGGGGATGAGGTGGGTGCGCGCGATCCGGAGCTTCTCGTCCTGGGTGTACCCGGCCAGCTCGATGATCTCGAGCCGGTCGCGCAGGGGCGCCGAGAGGCCGCCCAGGTCGTTGGCGGTGCAGACGAAGAGCACTTCCGAAAGATCGAAGGGGAGCTCCAGGTAGTGGTCGGTGAAGCTCTTGTTCTGCTCCGGATCGAGGACCTCCAGGAGCGCGGCCTCCGGCGAGCCCCGCCAGCCGCTGCCGAGCTTGTCGAGCTCGTCGAGGAGGAGGACCGGGTTGCGGACCTTGGCCTTCTTCAGGGCCGACAGGATGCGGCCGGGAAGGGCGCCGATGTAGGTTCGCCGATGGCCCCGCAGTTCGGCCTCATCCCCGACGCCGCCCAGGGAGACCCGCACCAGGGGCCGCCCCGTGGCGTCG
>JARLGP010000190.1 GCA_031292735.1 Holophaga sp. | reverse complement strand
CGCCTGGCGGTGCCGCCCCGGCGGATCGAGGTCCTGCGGTCCGGCGGAGCTGGATGAGTTCCGCCACCACCGAAATTTCCGGTGGTGGCTCCCGGGACATTCACGCAGGTTGCTACGGGAGAGCCTGGATCAGACCACCGTAAGGGAGGTGGAACCGGAAATGCGGCCATCGCTGGAGGTGGCGGTGATGGTGATGGGCACCGGAGCACTTCCACCATTTGAGAGGGTTGCCTCCCCATGTGCCCCCGGTATCCAGTTGATCCCGGTGAAATCGCTGCTCCAAGTTACACTGTCCGTGATGTCTTGGGTCGTCTGGTCCGCGAAGGTGCCCGTGGCTCTGAACTGTATGCTACTTCCGTCCACTCTAGAGATGGTGGAATTTGCGGGAGTCACCGCGATGGACACCAGCGTGGCCGGAGTCACGGTCAGATCGGTGGAGCCGGAAAGGCCGCCATAGGTGGCTTTGATGGCAGCTGTGCCAACGCCTGCCCCCGTGGCCAGCCAGATCGAGCCCGAGGGGTTGGAGATGGTGGCGATGGTGGTGTCGCTGCTGGTCCACCGCACACTCGTGGTCAGGTCCTGGGTGGTGTAATCGCTCAGGATCCCAGTTGCATAAAATGGCTGGGTGGTGGTCTTGGCGATGCTCGGTTGTGCCGGGGTCACGTCAATGGACATCAGCTTGGCCGCAGTCACGGTAAGGAAGGCGGAGCCGGAAAGGCCGTCATAGGTGGCCTTGATTGTGGCGGAACCCGCCGCCACGCCGGTGACCAGGCCCGGGGTGCTGGAGATGGCGGCGGCGCTGGTGTCCGTGGTCCAGGAGGCGCTGCTCGTCAAGTCCTGGGTGGTGGCGTTGCTGAATACGCCCGTGGCGGTGAACTGCTGGGTGGTGGCCTGGCCAATGCTTGGTTGCGCCGGGGTCACGCCCACGGACACCAGCGTCGCCGTGGTCACCGCGAGGCTGGCGGTGCCGGAAAGACCGCCATAGGTGGCCTTGATCGTGGCGGAACCCGCCGCCACGCCGTTGACCAGGCCCGGGATGCTGGAGATGGTGGCGGCGGCGCCGTTGTCCGTGGTCCAGGAGGCGCTGCTCGTCAAGTCCTGGGTGGTGGCGTTGCTGAATACCCCCGTGGCGGTGAACTGCTGGGTGGTGCCCTGGGCGATGCTTGGTTGCGCCCGGGTCACGCTGATGGACACCAGCGTTGCCGTGGTCACTGTGAGGCTCGCGGTACCGGAAAGGCTACCGCCATAGGTGGCCTTGATTGTGGCAGAACCCGCCGCTACGGCGGTGACCAGGCCCGAGGTGCCGGAGATGGTGACGGCACCGCTGGCATCCTCCGCGGTCCAAGTGACGCTGCTCGTCAGATCCTGGGTGGTGGCGTTGCTGAATACGCCCATGGCAGTGAATTGCTGGGTGGTGCCTTTGGCGATGCTCGGCTGTGCCGGGGTCACGTCGATGGAGACCAGAGTCGTCGCCGCCCTGGGCGTCTGGACTGGAGCCGTCCCCCCGCCCCCCGAGCAGCCGACCCAGCCCAGGGGCAGCAGAAGCATGACCAACACTAGGGAACTGAGCCGAATGGGGTGCATGAGGAAAATCTAACAGAAGCCTGTTAATAGCCTGTTAATGAGCGATCGGGGTCAAACCTATTTCCAGTGGAAGTTGCTCCACGCGGTGCCGCCCCTTCCCAACGTGTGGCACGGCCTGCCATTCGGGCTGAAACACTCCTAAGATGAAGGACGAACCCAAGGCTTTCGGTGGCCTGGTCCATCGGGTCCTTGGGTCGGCCAGGACGTTCCCATGGATGGCTCCTCCGACCAGAGACCCCTGTTCTGGGCCCCCAGGGCCCTTCCGGACGTGCAGGCCTTCCACCCCCACTTCCAGGACCACCGGTTCGGGCGCCACGCCCATGACGGATACGTCATCGCCGCCATGGAGACCGGTGGGGAGACCTTCGACTATCGGGGTGGACGTTTCACGGCGCTGCCCGGAAGCCTGGTATTGGTGGGTCCGGATGAACCCCACACGGGTCAGGGGGCCACCGGTTCCCCCTGGTCCTATCGGGCCCTGTACGTCGGCCGTTCCTGGTTCAACGGGAAGGGGCCCACCTTCTCCCGTCCGGTCGTGGAGGACCCCGAACTGTTCCGTCGCCTCTGCCATTCCATACGGCCTTGGAGGAGGCCCCCGACCCCGGCTGGGCCCGTTCCGAGCTGTGCGGGATCCTGGAGACGCTCACGGACCGGTTCGCCCTTGCCGGGGGCATGGGCGACCACCGTGACGCTGCCCGCCCCGGTTTGGAACGGGTCCGCCGCTATCTGGGCCTGAACTTCAGGGACCGGGTCTGCCTGCAGGACCTGGCCGATCTGGCGGGCGTCGGCCGGTTCCACCTGGTGCGCTCGTTCAAACGGGCGACAGGGTTCACCCCCTACGAGTACCTGGTGGACCAGATGCCCGGATCCAAGGTGGGGGAGGTCTCGGGGGAGGATCTGGCCCGGGTGGAGGAGGTGGCCCAGGAACTGGTGCGGGAACGCGGAGCCTTCCGGGCCGACCAGTTCCAGCTCGACGGCAATTTCCGCGCCCACTACCTGCAAACGGGGCCGGAGATCCTGGAACAGGCCGGCTGCGCCATCGATGGCTTCTGTGATTTCGCCGGTACCGGGGGCAGCTTCGCCGGCTGCGCGGCGGCCCTGAAGGAGCGTGACCCCCGCACCCGCTGTTATGTGGTGGAGCCGGAGGGAGCGGCCCCGCTGGCCGGACAGCCGGTGACCAGGCCGAACCATCCCATCCAGGGGGGCGGATACGCCATTCCCCATCTGAAGTTCGTGCGCCCTGAACTGTTGGACGGATACCTGCAGGTGAGCGGGACCGCCGCGCGGGCGATGGCCCGGAACCTGGCCCGCATCGAAGGGGTGTTTGCCGGCTTCTCCTCGGGGGCCAACGTGGCGGCCGCCGTGGCGCTCCTGGAAGGCGACCTGAAAGGCGGAACCCTTGCGGTCCTCCTGAACGATTCAGGGCTTAAATACCTCAGCACCGACCTGTGGGAGTGAGGTGGAGGTTCAATCGTAGGCGAGCCGGGTGGCTTCGTCCGTGAGGGTGTTCTCGATGTGCTTCTGCCACTTGGCGGGCTGCCAGGTGTTCAGCTCCTGGTGGGTCAGGTAATAGTTCTGGGGGATGGGGTGGGAGCCGACCCTGACCTCGATCCCATATTTGGCCGGAATGAACCGGGTGAAGGTGTCGAGATGGTCGCAGGGCGGATAGCCCACGAGCATGCAGGTGGCCAGGTGGATCACGTCCACCCCGTTCTTCTTCATCTCGGCGGGCACATACTCAACGTTGCCGCCGGGGCAGCCGCCGCAGGTGGTGTATCCCACCAGTTGGACCTCCTCGTCCCGGTACCGGGCGAAAGCCCCTTCGCGCTGGTGGAAGGCACGAAGGCACTTGCCTCCCGCGCAGGTGTGATAGCGATTGCAGATGATGATGCCGATCTTCTTCATGGCCAGCCTCCTGACTGGGTTGACAGATCACATGGAATCTATGACTGGTCCGGGGTTCCTTCCTGGAACTTGGCCCGGGCACTGGCCCGGACCTGGCCACCCTGCTCGAGGGTGGCGTGCAGGAGATGGATGTGCCCTTCGGCGCGCAGCCACTCCCCGCGGATGATGGCAGGGACCCCGGTGGCCACGGTGGCGCGGTAGCGCACCCGGAGCTCGACGGTGTAGGCTTGCAGGCCCTTCGCCAGGATGCAGCTGGCCATGGCGCCGTCCAGCAGGCTGGAGACGATGCCGCCGTGGACCACGTTGGGGAAGCCCTCGGTGGACTTGCCGCAGCCGAAAGCGCCTTCCACCGTGTGCTCGCAGGTGGCAAAGCAGTCCACCCGGGCGCTCCGCTGTTCAAGCCCGGCCTGGAATGCCGCCAGCTGTTCCTTCCGGGTCGAGATCATCGCCACTCTCATCGGGTTCGCTCCGTGCCAAAAAGGGCCTTCCAGGTCCTGCGCGATTCAGTGCTGGGCGTGGTCGTGGTGCTGGCCCCCCCCGCAGGTGTTCTCCTGGCTGAAACGCTCCAGGTCGCCGTTGATGAGGGCCTTGACCGCCGCTTCCACGGTGGGGCTTTCGGCTCCTCGATAGACCTCGATGGACGCCTGGTTGAAGCCCATCAGGGGACGCAGCCCCATGCCGCCGGCGATGAGCACGGTCACGCCGTTCGAGGCCAGGTGGTGCACGGCCGCCAGGCAACCACCCTGCTCGTGCGGAATGGTGGGAAGCGTGCTCACCTGGGCGATCAGGCCTTCCTTCAGGTCCACCAGGGTGTAGAGGTCGCAGTGGCCGAAATGGGCACCGACTCCGGCCCCAAGGCCACCGGGAAGGTCAGATGGGATAGCGATGCGTGCCTCGTTCATGGCCTGTCTCCTTGGACTGATCCGTGTGGCCCCTGCCGTTGCGGGCGATCTTCCATGCGGGCGGCGCGGTCACGGGCTGAATCGATGGAGATTGTGCGCATATGCTCACAAAGGGGTCAGTGATTTCCATCACGGTTGGAAATCCAAAAAGATGCCCTATGCTCCTCACCCGATCAACGGATCTAGGGTTGCTCATCATCGGTGGAGCCCCTCACCGGGCACTCCAGGCAAGGCGAAGGCTCGCCGGCGACCAGGGCTGCCTTGGCTGGACAACGCTCGCACCGCTCCGGCCCGATCAGGCAGAAGGAGCCACCTTCGATGCGCAGGGCGCAGCCTTCCACCAGCGCCTTGGTCACCTTCCGGTGTGCGCCATCCAGTACCCGGCCGAAGGTCGCCCGGGACACCGCCATGCGTTCGGCCGCATCCTGCTGGTAGAGCCCTTCCATGTGGGCCAGCCTCATGGACTCCAGTTCCTCCACCGAAAGGGTGACCTCTTCCAGCACCGACAACGGAACGGCCCGAGGTTTGAAATAGCTCACGCCGGGCATTTCCTCGACTCGTTTGCAGCAGGGGCGACGGGACAAGAAATCCTCCGGATCCAGTTTCAATGTAGGATCATTCCATTTGCAAGGTTTTCCATCCCTGGAGTCCAATCATGGATAACGACACTTTCGATCGCAGACGCGCGCTCGGGCTCCTGGCGGGCCTGGGCGGCGCGGTCACCCTGGGCGGCTCCGCCCTCCTGGGCAAAACCCTTCTGGCCGGAACCCCGGCTGCCGCGCCGGCCAACGCCATGGCGCGCCTGCCCTGGCCGTACCGCCGCGTGGATCCGGACGCGGCAGGCCAGCGTGCCTTCGAAGGCTACAAGACGGGCCACTGCATGTTCGGAGCCTTCGATGCCATCGCGGGTGCCGTGGCTGAGCAGCTTGGCGCCCCGTACACCGGATTCCCGTTCCAGATGTTCATCTACGGCATGGGCGGCGTGTATGGCTGGGGAACCCTTTGCGGCACCCTCAATGGCTGCGCGGCGGCGATCCAGGTGCTGAGTCCGAACCCCGGTCCGGTGGTTGACGAATTGTTCCGCTGGTACGAGAACACCCTCCTGCCGGACTTCGAGCCCAAGGGCATGAAGTTCAAGACGGTGAAAAGCCTCGCCGGCTCTCCGCTCTGCCATCCCTCCATCGCCAAGTGGTGTGAAGCCTCGGGGAAGAAGGCCTATTCCGCTGAACGGGATGAGCGCTGCGGAGTCCTGGCCGCATCCGTGGCCCGCCATTGCGCCATGCTGCTGAATGCGCAGGCGGCCGGAAAGCTCCTGCCGGTCACCGCCGTGGACGGCCGCACCAAGGCCTGCATGGGCTGCCATGAAAAGGGCGGCCCCATGGAAAACATGCGGTCCAAGCAAACCTGCGCTCCCTGCCATTCCGATGAATCCCTTGACCTGAACGGCCATCAGAAAATCAACCTCTGAGCGGTCCAGGCGACGCCACGAAGGATGGTCGATTCGCAGTGCTGTTCGATTTCTGGCCAGGCGTGAGCTGTAGAGCCGGCCCAGGAAATCGTAGATGACGAACTCCTGGGCCCGCTGGGAGGAACGCAGCAGGCGGTTCAGGTGCAGATGGGTGAAGCTGGTGGCCAAATCGGCGCGCGGCCGCTGGAGGCTGCTGTCCGCCTCGGCGGCGTGGAGGGTTTCCAGGCAGCGGCGCAGGGCCCTGGACCGGGCGGCCAGGATGGCCAGCCCAGACTCGGCGCGGGGATCCCCACCGGTTCCGGAGAGCAGTGCCTCAAGCTCCCGGCGCAGGGGGCGGAACTTCGCACCCAGCTGCCGGTCCAGCTCTGGGCCGGAATGGAACTCTCGGCCCAGGGCAGACCGTTCCGGACTGCGTGCAGGTGGGCTCCAACAGGGTGTCTCCTGTCTCGCCGGGGTGGGCGGCCTGGGCTTCCGAATCGTTCCGGGTGAGCCGGATCAGGGTTTCCCGCTGGATGGTGAGTCTGCTAATCGGTTCCATGAAATTCTTCTGGGGATGAGTGGTGAACTTCAATGGTAGGTGTGCTGTCAGCCACGAATGTTCCACGGCGAGCTTTCGCTTGGGTTGCGTTCGTTGCTTCCTCGCCGGTCGGCCTCCGCAATCTGGCAGAGCCATTCTGGGAACACGGCAGTGAATAAAACCACGACTTGGGATTGGTAGTTAAGCTGGTTGGCGACTTTCGCGGGATACCCGGTTTAAGACGCCAGTCCATAGTATTGACGCATAATTTGATTTGAATAAAGCATTTGACGCCTTCTATGCTGCAGCCCAAATTCTTCTATAGAGCCAGTACAACTGGAACCTTTGGGATCGCAGACGCCAATAGCCTTTGGCTCAAACAATGGTCTCAGATGAGTGGAACAAGAATCTCCGATTCTGCTTGGGCGAGGGGCAGGTTGGTCCGTTGATCGTCTGTCTTTATTGTATGAAGGGATTATTATGAAAAATCTCGGACGACGTGATTACGTGGTGATAGGCGGTGGGGTAGTCGGGGCCTCCATCGCCTGGGGGTTGGCTCGGGCCGGCGCCAAGCCGCTGGTTCTGGACGAAGATGACCTCGCCCGCAGGGCCTCGCGGGGGAATAATGGTCTGGTCTGGGTATCTGGCAAAGGGGCTGATTTTCCGGACTATGCCCTTTGGAGCTTGGCTTCAGCCGAACGCTGGCCGCAATTCGCAGCGGAGCTGGAGGCTGAGACCGGAATCGACCTGGCGCTCCGGCAGGTGGGCGGGTTCAGTCCCGCCTTAACCCAGGCCGAGTTTGATAAGAGATGCGGTGTCATGAAGAAGCTCGACCGGGATACCGGCGGACGATCGGCACCGTACGAGGTCCTGAACGCCCTGGAGACCCGCAGGTGCATGCCAGCCATCAGCGATGCGGTCGTCGGGTCCACCTTCTGCCCGAAGGATGGTCATGTGAACCCGCTGCGATTGTTCATGGCCCTACATAAAGCAATGCTGGCGCGGGGTTGCGAATACCAGGCCGAATGCAGCGTGCATGCCATCGAGCCCATTTCTGGGGGGTTCAAAGTCATGGGTGATTGGGGCGAGGTGAGGGCGGGGAAGGTGATCCTCGCGGCTGGAATCGGCAACGAGCGATTGGCTCCGATGGTTGGGTTGACCTGCCCGATGAAGAGAGAAAAAGGGCAGATCCTCGTAACTGAAAAATGCGCGCCGTTTTTGCCGCTTCCATACGCTGTGTCGTCCTTGATCGTTCAGGGCGATGAAGGTGGTATCAGGGTCGGGGCCAGCGCCGACACTTCAACGGATTCCATCCTGACCAACCAATCAATCAGTGCTGGCATCGTGCAAAAGGCGCTCAAGGTGTTCCCTGCATTAGCGGCGCTCAACGTCATTCGCACCTGGGCCGGTTTCCGGGTCCTGCCAATCGACGGAAATCCGATCTACGATCAGTCCAGTAGCGCCCCGGGAGCCTTCATCGCCACTGGCCATTCCGGCATCACGCTGGCGGCAGGCATTGCGTTGGATCTGGCGCCGCAGTTTCTGGCTGGGCAGTTGGGTGCCGAATTCAACCCGTTTTCGGCAAGGAGGTTTTGTGTTCCGCAGGCTCGTTGAACCCCAGGAGATCCTGGTCTTCACCTTCGATGGGAGACCGCTCAAAGCCGCCCGTGGGGACACCGTCGCAGCGGCGCTACTCGCCGCCGGGATCGGCGCCGTTCGGCACCATGTCGCTGGAGGAGAGCCCCGGGGGCCTTACTGCATGATGGGCATCTGCTTTGACTGCCTGGTGACCATCGACGGCATTGCCAACCGGCAGGGTTGTCAGGTGGAAGTGGCCGAGGGCATGGAGGTCCAAAGCCAGCGAGGCCCGCGCGTCATCAATGGGGGGAGTCCGGAATGACCGCTCAGGTAATCACTACCGCATCCAGCCTGGCCCCAGCCTACGACATCATCGTCGTCGGGGCCGGTCCAGCCGGGCTCACAGCCTCCATCGAGGCCGCGGCCAACGGCGTGTCTGTCCTGGTCATCGACGAAAACAGCGGACTGGGAGGCCAGATGTACCGCGCCATCACCCGGCTTTCCCCGGAAATCTATCGGTTCCTGGGCCCAGACTACTGGCAGGGCACCAAACTGGCGGGGAAGTTCCAGTCCAGCCCCGTTAGCTATGCCTCGCGCACCACCGTCTGGAGTCTGGTGCGTCTGGAAGGCGTTCCGTCGGGTGGTTCGGAGGCTGGGCTGGAAGTCGGGATCTCCCTTGCCGGCGAGGCCCGCCTGCTGCGGGCTCGACACGTCATCCTGGCCACGGGCGCCATCGAACGGCCGATGCCGTTTCCAGGCTGGACCCTGCCTGGTGTCATGACGGCCGGCGCTGGACAGGTTGCGCTGAAATCCGCCGGTCTGGTGCCCGAAGGCAAGGTCGTGCTGGCAGGCTGCGGCCCAATGCTATACCTGCTGGCATATCAGCTGCTGGCCGCGGGTGCCCGCATTTCCGCCGTGCTTGACATCACGGACCGTCGGCAGATGCTCAAAGCGTTGCCCTACCTGCCGGACTTCACCCGCTCTGGCTATTTCTGGAAGGGGCTGAAACTGCTGGGCAAGGTGCTGACTTCGGTCCGGTTCGTCCGCGGTGTGACCGGGCTCAAGGCCATCGGCAATGGCAAGGTGGAGCGGATTCGGTTCCGCACCGGCCGGAAATGGAAAGAAATGGACGCTGATCTGGTGATGCTGCACCAGGGGGTCGTCCCTGAAATCAGTCTGGCCAATTCGGCGGGCTGTGAGTTTGCATGGAATCATCGCCAACTTTCCTTCCAGCCACGCCTGGACGGTGATGGACAGACCACGGTCCCTGGCATCTCGGTCGCCGGTGACGGTGCTGCGATCGGTGGTGCGGCCTTGGCTGAAGTATGGGGGCGCCTGGCCGCGTTGGGCGCACTGGCCGACATCGGCGTCATCAACCAGGCTCGCAAGGCGGAACTCCAGAGGCCCCTGCGGCATATGGTTTCCCGCCTCCAGCATGGACGCCCATTTCTCGACATTCTCTATCGGCCCCTGGAAGCCTTCCGCATCCCGGCCGAAGACGAGACCATCGTCTGCCGCTGCGAGGGGGTACAGGCGGGCCAGATCCGTTCGGCCATCGCTCTTGGCGTGCCGGGGCCGAACCAGCTGAAGACCTTCATCCGCTGCGGTATGGGGCCCTGCCAGGGACGCCTCTGCTCGCACACGGTCACGGAGATGATGGCAGCTGGGCGCAAGGATGAACCGCAAAGCATCGGAGCCTTCCGTTTGCGTGCCCCGGTGAAACCGATCAGCCTCGGTGAAGTGGCCTCCCTTTTTGCCCAGCCGGTGGCGCCTGATTTTGCCGGAGGAACGCCCCCCCCACGCGGCTCGGGGAACCAACCGTCTGCCACTCCCCGGTGAAAAGTCAAACCATCCCTTGTAATGAAAGGATTCCTGCCATGGACGATCT
>JARLGP010000189.1 GCA_031292735.1 Holophaga sp. | reverse complement strand
TGGGGCGTGGGCTGGCAGGTGATGCTGGACGGCATGGAGATCAGCCAGTTCACCTACTTCCAGCAGGTGGCCGGCATGGACTGCCGGCCGGTGTCGGCCGAGATCACCTACGGCATCGAGCGCCTCTGCATGTTCCTCACGGGCATCGACAACATCTTCGACCTCACCTGGGGCGAGGTGAAGACCGACGACGGCGTGTTCCCGGTGAGCTACCGCGCCGTGCGCCAGCGGGAGGAGTATGAACTGAGCGCCTACAGCTTCGAGCACGCCGACCTGGACCTGCACTGGCGGCTGCTGGAGGCCTTCGAGCGGGAAGGCCACCGGCTGCTCAACGACCACGGGCACTTCCGTTCCGGCTACGAGCAGGCGCTCAAGATGAGCCACACCTTCAACGTCCTGGACGCCCGGGGCGCCGTTTCCACCACCGAGCGGCCCGGCATCATCAAGCGGGTCCGCGACCTGGCCTGCGCCTGCGCCCGGGCCTACGTGGCCCACGACGAGGAGGAACAGGCCACGCAAGCGGCGGCCAGGGCCGAGGGGGTGACGGCATGAGCGACACCCGCACCCTGCTGCTGGAGATCCACTGCGAGGAGATTCCCGCCCGCTTCCTGGCGCCCCTCACCGACGAGTTCATGGAGGGCGTCCGCGCCTTCATCCGGGAACAGCTCAAGGCCGAGCTGGACGGCGAGCGGTTCTATTCGCCCCGCAAGCTGGCCTGGCGGATCCAGGGCCTGCCCGTGACCCAGGCCGACCAGACCGACACCCAGGTGGGCCCGCCCCGGCGCATGTGCCTGGACGCCCAGGGCGCGCCCACCCAGACCGGCCTGAAGTTCGCCGAGAAGTGGGGCGTCGCCTTCGACCAGGTGCGCTTCGAGCAGCCGGCGGGCAAGAAGGAGCCGGTGGCGGTGGTGACCCTGGTGCGCAAGGGCCGGCCCACCGTGGACCTGCTGGCCGAAGCCCTGCCCAGGCTGGTGGCCTCGCTGCACGTGCCCAAGGCCATGCGCTGGGGCTCCAGCGAATTCCATTTCGTGCGGCCGATCCGCAACCTGCTCTGCCTGTTCGGCGACCAGGTGGTGCCCTTCACCCTGGACGGGGTGCATTCCGGCAGCACCACCTGGGGCCACCGCCTGTTCCACATGGACCATCCCGGCCCGGTGACCGTGCCCCGCCCCGAAGCCTACGAGGAGACCCTGGAGCGGGCCGGCATCGTGGTCGACTGCGGCGAGCGCCGCGCCCGGCTGGCCCGCCAGCTCACCACCCTGGCCGCCGCGGCCGGGGGCCGGGTGGTGCCCGACGAACACCTGCTGGACACCCTGGCCGAGATCGTGGAATACCCCACCATCATCGCCGGCGCCTTCCCGGAATCCTTCCTGACCCTGCCCAAGGAGGTCCTGGTGACCTCCCTGGCCGAGCACCAGAAGGCCTTCTGCGTGGAGAACGCGGCGGGCGAACTGCTGCCGGCCTTCCTCACCGGCGCCAACCGCCCGGACGATCCGGACGGCTTCCTCAAGAGCGGCAACGAGTGGGTGCTCCGGGCGCGGCTCTACGACGCCCGCTTCTTCTTCGACGAGGACCGCAAGCAGCCGCTCCTGGACCGGCTGGAAAAGCTCAAGCACCTCACCTTCCAGCGGGAGCTGGGCAGCTACTACGACAAGACCCAGCGCATCGCCGCGCTGTCCAGCGCCATGGCCTCCAGCCTGGGCCTGGACGGCACCGACGGCCGACTGGTGGCCCAGGCCTGCAAGTGCGACCTGGTGACCCTCATGGTGGGCGAGTTCCCCGAACTGCAGGGGGTCATGGGCGGCGAATACCTGAAGCGGGAAAAGGCCCACGAGAAGGTGTGGATGGCGGTGAAGGAGCACTACCAGCCGCTGTCCGCCGACAGCCCGATCCCCGCCACCAGCCTGGGCGGCATCCTGGCCATCGCCGACAAGCTGGACACCGTGGCCGGATGCTTCGCCATCGGCCAGATCCCCACCGGCTCCAAGGACCCGCTGGCCCTGCGCCGGGCCGGCCAGGGCATCGTCCGCATCCTGTTCGAGCGGGGCTGGAACCTCAACCCCATGGCCATCGCCGCCCTGGCCCTGGAGGGGATCGGCGAGCGCGCCACCCGTCCCGCCAAGGACACGCTGGATGCCCTGGAAACCTTCTTCCGCGACCGGGTGGCCCACCAGCTGGAGCAGGCCGGCTATCCCGGCCCGGTGCGCCGGGCGGCCCTGGCCGCCGGATGGACCGACCTGGTGGACCTGAAGGCCCGCTGCGAGGCCCTTTCCGCCTTCGCCGACGACCCCCGGTTCCAGAGCCTGGCCCAGAGCGCCAAGCGCATCGGCAACATCCTCAAGGACGAGGCCGCCGGGGAGGCCCTGGTGCCCGAACGGCTCCAGGAGCCCGAGGAGAAGACCCTGGCGGCCCGCCTGGGCCGGCTGGAGACCGAGGCCGGGCAGGACCGGCTGCTGAACGACCTGGCCGAACTGGCCGGGCCGCTGGAGGCGTTCTTCAGCGCGGTGATGGTGAAGTGCGAGGACCGCCCCCTGCGGGCGGCCCGCCTGGCCCTGCTGCGCCGGCTGCAGGGGGCCTTCCTGCGGGTGGCGGATTTCAGCCTCTGGCAGTGAAGGCCGCCGGACGATTCGCACAAAACGCGAAAGGCTGTTACCAATAATTAGGAACACCTGCGAAGGAGGGAACCATGACCGTCACATGGGCGACCGTACCCAATCCCCTGGCCGAAGCCGCCAATGATGCCATCCGCGCCGACTGCCCGGCACTGTTCGACCTGCTCAGCGAGCGGGGCAAGCGGTTCTTCTTCCCGGCCAAGGGCATCCTGGCCCAGGGCGGGGAAGCCAAACGACAGGCCAAGGTGGCCAACGCCACCATCGGCATCGCGGTGGAGCACAGCGAGCCCATGCACCTGGACTGCGTGTACCGCTACTTCACCGGCCTGACCCCGTCCGAGGTGTTCGACTACGCCCCCAGCTACGGCATGCCCGAACTGCGCCGGGCCTGGGCCGCCAAACAGCGGGAGCAGACCCCGTCCCTGGGCGCCCACCCGGTGTCCAACCCGGTGGTCACTAACGCCCTCACCCACGGCCTGTCGGTGGTGGGCGAACTGTTCCTGGACCCGGATGACGAAGTGCTCTCCAGCGACCTGATGTGGGAGAACTACAACCTGGCCTGGGAAACCCGCCTGGGCGCCCACATCTCCTGCTTCCCCTTCTTCGATCCGCAGCTCACCGGCTTCAACTTGGCCGGCTTCAGCCAGGCCCTCGAGCAGCGCGCCGGCCGGAAGCTGGTGGTTTCGCTCAACTTCCCCAACAACCCTTCGGGCTACACCCCCACCCGGCCCGAGGCGCTGGCCATCGTGGCCGCGCTCACCCGGGCCGCCGCGGCCGGCACCCGGCTGGTGGTGGTGTGCGACGACGCCTACTACGGCATGTTCTTCGACGACGCCTGCGACCGGGAATCCCTGTTCGGCCTGCTGGCCCAGGCCCATCCCAACCTGCTGGCCGTGAAGGTGGACGGCGGCACCAAGGAGGCGTTCTTCTGGGGCCTGCGGGTGGGCTTCATCACCTTCGGGGTGAAGAACGGCACCGCCGCCGTCTACAAGGCCCTGGAGGACAAGGCCGCCGGCGTGATCCGCTCGGTGATCTCCAACGTCACCCGCTCCGGCCAGGCGGTCCTGCTCAAGGCCTTGAAGGATCCCGAGTTCCACCGTCAGCAGAGCGAAAAGATCGAGCTGCTGCGGGTGCGGGCCGCGGCGACCGGCGTGGAGTGCCGGCGGCCGGAATACCAGGACTGCTGGGACGTGTATCCCTACAACAGCGGCTACTTCATGTGCCTGCGGCTCAAGGGCGCCGACGCCGAAACGGTCCGGCTGCACCTGCTGGACCAGCACGGGGTGGGCACCATCGCCCTGGGCCCGACCAACCTGCGGGTGGCCTTCTCCTGCCTGACCGAGGAGCAGATCCCGGTGGTGTTCCGGGCCATCGCCGCCGCGGTGCGCACGGTTTCCGGGCGCTCCTGACCGCTCAGATCCCCAGCACTCCCAGCATGCGCCCGATCAGGGCGCTGCCGGCCATGGCCAGCCCGCCGCCCAGCAGCACCCGCAGCGCCGCCCGCCCCTTGCTGGCCTTGCCCAGATGCCCGCCCACCACGCCCAGCAGCCCCAGCCCGGCCAGGGCGGCCAGGGCGATGACGGGCAGCCGCAGGCGGGCGGGGCAGAGCAGCAGGGCCGCGATGGGCACCAGGGCCGCCACCGCGAAGCTGCCGGCGGACACCACGGCGGCCTGGAGCGGCCGGGCCCGGGTGGCCTCGCTCAGGCCGAGCTCGTCGCGCATGTGGGCTTCCAGCACGTCGTGCCCGCTGAGCTGCCGGGCCACCTCCAGCGCCAGCACCGGATCCAGGCCCCGCTGTTCGTAGATCTGGGCCAGCTCCCGCAGTTCGTCCTTGGGATCGGCCTCCAGTTCCCGCATTTCCTGGGCGATGTTGGCATCCTCGGTGTCCCGCTGGGAACTCACCGACACGTACTCCCCGGCGGCCATGGACAGGGCGCCCGCCACCAGCCCGGCCAGCCCGGCGATGAGGATGGTGTTCCGGGACGCCGAGCTGGCGGCGATGCCGATCATCAGGCTGGCGGTGGAGACCAGGCCGTCGTCGGCGCCCAGCACCGCGGCGCGCAGCCAGCCCTCCCGTCCGGTGGCGTGGGTTTCGTGGTGGGAGAGGATCTGGGCGGATCTCGAATTTATCACAGTCTCATCATTGCCAACGCAAGGTGGGCTGTCAACGTGGCCGTTGGAGCATGGCCCGGCGAACCCTTTTTGTGGCGGCCACCGTCCCGGGCCTCTATCTTGGTTGCTAGCGAGGCCCTGACCATGGCTCAGCGCTCCAAAAGCCACCCCGACAACCTTCCCGGCTCCTTCTTCGTGGACACGAGCTGCATCGATTGCGGCACCTGCTACGAATACCTGCCCTGGGTGTTCCGGGAGGCGGGGGGCCACAGCCGGGTGTATCGCCAGCCGGAGGGCCCCTCGGACCGGTTCCACGCGCTCAAGGCCCTGCTGGCCTGCCCCACCGGGTCCATCGGCACCGACCGCACCGAAGGCCTCCTGGAGGCCCGGGAAGGGTTCCCGGATCCCATCGAGGAGGAGGTCTCCTTTTGCGGCTTCACCTCGGAGCAGAGCTACGGGGCCTGGAGCTATTTCATCCAGCGGCCGGGCGGCAACGTGCTGGTGGATTCCCCCCGGGCGGTGCCGGCCCTGCTGAAGCGGCTGGAACAGATGGGCGGCGTGGACCTGATGGTGCTTTCCCACCAGGACGACGTGGCCGACCACGCCCGCTTCCGGGAGCGCTTCCATTGCCGGCGGGTGCTGCACCGGGCCGATCTGGCCGAGGCCACCGCCGGGGTGGAGCAGCCCGTGGAGGGCGACCAGCCCATCCAGCTGGCGCCGGACCTGCTGTTCATCCCCACCCCCGGCCACACCGCCGGCAGCGCCTGCCTGCTCTATCGGAAAAAGTTCCTGTTCAGCGGCGACCACCTGTGGTGGGATCCGCGCATGGGCAGGCTTTCAGCCTCCAGGGCGCACTGCTGGCACCACTGGCCCACCCAGCTCAAGAGCCTGGAGCGCCTGCTGGAGTACGACTTCAGCTGGGTGCTGCCGGGCCACGGCGCGTCCCACCGGGCCGGCAGCCCGGCGGCCATGCGCACCGATCTGGCCGCCGCCATCGCCCAGCTGAAGCGGATCTGAGCGCCGGCCCTCCCCGCTCCCTATTCCACCTGCCGGATGTCCACGATCTCCCCGCCGGTGTCGGCCAGCAGGCGCTGGAAGGCCGGGTCGGCGCGCAGGGCGTCCTCCGGACGCGGCTTGTTGTCCGCATCGAAGGTGATCTCCAGCCGGGTCAGGCCCGGCAGCACCTGGCGCAGCGCTTCCAGCAGGTGCGGGTTGGCCTGGGCCTGTTCCAGGTCCTGGACGGTGTTGCGGACGTTGGGTGGGAACAGCCAATGCAGGATGCCGCCCTCGAACCTGAGGCTGGTGGCCATGTGCGGCAGCGCGCCCAGGGTGCGCGGCAGCCCGCCGGGGGCCTGCTTCAGGGCCTCTGCGCAGGCCCTGCGCAACGACTCCAGGTCGCCGGGGTTCTGGAGCGGCTTCAGCGCCGGCCGGGCCTCGGGCGCGGCCTGGACGGGCGGGGGCGGGGGCGGGATGGGGGCCGACTGATGGGCGGGCCGGGGCGGCGCGGGAGCGGCCGGGCGTGGCGCGGC
>JARLGP010000034.1 GCA_031292735.1 Holophaga sp. | reverse complement strand
CGTCCTCCCCCGGACCCTTGATCCGAACCCAAACATGAGTTCCATCGGCTGGAAACCTAGATAGAAAAAACCAATCCGGGGGAACGGACGCCCCCCGCTTTTCATCCGTCCAGGTGTGGCGAAGGTTCATTGCTTCTGGACGATAAGCTCATTCTGGTCTATTGCGGCACATAGGTTCAATGCGCCGTAGCATCAATGAAAATGCCTATCGCCGAGGACGCCGAGGTAGCCGAGGTTCGCCGAGAAAAGCAAGGCAGATCTCGTCTCTACTCAGCGATATCGGTACCACGAGTGGCGTCCAGCATCTCCCGAGCCCGGGTGACCTTGGCAAGGATGTCATTTACCGATGCGGTTCTCGGAGATGTCTCGGGAAAAACGTTCCACCCTATTGAGCCATGAGGAACTGGTGGGCGTGAAGTGGACGTGGACCCACGGGTGCTCTTGCAGCCAGGATTTGACCGCCGAGTGCTTATGCGTGGCGTAGTTGTCGCAGATGATCTCCAGGGCGAGCTTCTTCGGGGCCTCCCGGTCCAACCGCTTGAGAAATTTCACCCATTCTTCGTGGCGATGCCGCGCCATTGTCTCGGAAATCACCGTCCCATTCAACGTGTTCAAGGCTGCGAACAGCGTGGTTGTGCCGTTCCGCCTGTAGTCGTGGGTCATCGTGCCACAGCGGCCCTTCTTCAGCGGAAGCCCTGGCTGGCTGCGGTCCAAGGCCTGAATCTGAGTCTTTTCATCGACGCTCAGGACGATGGCTAGCTCCTGAGCCAGTCCACCACCCGGTGCAGGTCGGCCTCCTCGTGCCAGCCGTGGAACGCCACCCGCAGGTAGCCCTCCCGCACCGAACCGTAGACGCCCCGGCGGAAGCCCCGCTGCAGGAGATCCTGCAGGCCCTCCGGGGTGAGCGCGCCGTGATGGAAGGCCAGGATCGGCCCCAGCCGGTCCCGCTCCAGCAGGCCGCGCAGGCGGCGCACCTCGCCGGCCCAGGCGGGAATGCCGGCCAGGGCGTCCAGCAGGGCGGATTGCAGGGCCCGCACGTGGGCGGCAATGGCGGGAACCCCTGGCAGATGCAGGGTCTTCAGGGCCTCCAGCAATCCCACGCAGCCCATCACGTTGGGCCCGCCGGGCTCCAGCCGGCGGCCGTCCTCCAGCCACGGGCGCTGGCAGTCGGTGGCCGGGCGGTCGGGATTGCCCGCGTCCTCCACCGACAGCCAGGTGCCGGACGGCAGGAGCTGGCGCCGGAAGCCGGGGTCGGTCCACAGGAAGCCCTGGCCCTGGGGCGCCAGCAGGCCCTTGTGCCCGCCGGTGACGAAGGCGCTGGCCCCGTAGAGGTTGGGCACGGTGGTGCCGGCGCCCTGGATGCCGTCCACCACCAGGTGGATGCCCCGCCGCCGGCAGGCCGAACCCAGCTTGGGCAGGTCCAGCTTCAAGCCGTCCTGGAAGCGGATCCAGGACACCGAAAGCATCCGGGTCCTGGCCCCCAGGGCATCGATGAGCCGGGCTTCGGGCTCGTCCCCGGCGGAGGGCGGGGCGCTGGCCCAGCCGGACGCGCCGGCCCGGTGGCCCTCCCAGAGCGGCACTTCGCGCAGCACGATGTTGCGGCTTTCCAGGGCCTTCCAGGGGTAGACATTGGCCGGGAATTCGCCCAGGGGCACCACCACCTCGTCCCCGGAACGCCAGGGAAAGCCCT
Organism: Holophaga sp.; assembly: GCA_031292735.1. Next base: position 11,664 of record JARLGP010000034.1, on the reverse strand, counting down.
GGGCCAGGGTGACGATCCCCGAGGAGGTGTTGGGGGTGAGGCTGATGTCCGCCGCGTCGCCCGCCACCAGCCGGGCCGCTTCCTGGCGCACCGCCGCGGGAATGCCCAGGACCTCCTCCTCCCAGTTCAGTTCCCAGGGCCAAAGCTCCTTGTGCATGAAGTCCCGGACCAGGCGCACCGCCGAACGCGACACCGGCCCGTCGGCGCAGTGCATGAGCCAGAGGTGGTCGGTGTCCAGATGGAGCAAGGCCGGATTGAGAGGCGGCAGGATCACGACGCGCCCTCGTGCAGCAGCGCCTTCAGGCCCTCCGGGAAGACCCCTTGCACCACCTGGCGAACCGCCTGGGCGTACTGCTGGATCTCCCACTGGGCATGGCCGTCGGTGCGCAGCCGGATGAAATGGGCCGCGGCCTGGAGGCTGACAGTCCAGTAGACCTCGGAGTAGAGCCCCAGGGGCAGCACGCAGCGGGCCTGCTCCCGGCACACCCCCAGGGCGATCATGGCCTTGTACTGCTTCACCGAGTTGCGGCAGGCGTCCAGGAACAGCTCCCGGGCCTGGACTCCCGCGGCCCCGTCCACCTCCCCTTCGGAACCCTGCTTGTTGACCTTGGCCTGGCGCCGGAAGGTCTCCGGCACATAGAACTCGTTCTCGGTGAATTCCACGTAGCGACCGGAGATCTCGTTGAACTCGCTGGCGATCCGGTGCTTCATCCACTGCCGGAACACGAAGATGGGGGCCTTCACATGGAAGGTCATGGCCGTGTGCCGGAAGGGCGAGGTGTGGTCGTGCTCGGCCAGGTAGCCGATCAGCTTGCTGTCGGCCGCATCGAACACCTCCTTGCGCTTGCCAAAGGAGACCCGGGCGGCGTTCACCACGCTGAGATCCGAGCCCATATGATCGATCAGCTTCACAAAGCCTCGATCCAGCACGGAAAATTCGATCTGCGCCATGAAAAACTCCGTTCTGCCCAAGTGTAACCTCACCGGGGGGGGCCGGTCCGCGGACGGCAAGGATCCTGGCAATTTTCAAGCGGGATCTGCGAGAATGGATCTGCTTGGCAGGCACCCCGGCGCCTTGGCCCGCCGTCCGCAACGGGTCGGGGCGCTGTCCAGAACGCCCGCCCCCCGGAGAAAGCCATGAAATTCTTCATCGATACCGCCAACATCGCCGAGATCAAGCGTATCAACGAGTGGGGGATCCTGGACGGAGTGACGACCAACCCCAGCCTCATCGCCAAGGAATCCGGCAAACCCTTCGAATCGATCATCGAGGAGATCTGCAGCATCGTGAACGGTCCCATCTCGGCGGAAGTCATCGCCCTGGATGCTCCGACCATGATCAAGGAAGGCCGTCTGCTGGCCAAGATCCACCCCAACGTGGTGGTGAAGGTGCCGCTCACCGCCGAGGGCCTCAAGGCCACCCACGCCTTCAAGGCCGAGGGCATCAAGACCAACGTGACCCTGTGCTTCAGCGCCACCCAGGGGCTCATGGCGGCCAAGGCCGGGGCGACCTACGTCTCCCCCTTCGTCGGCCGGCTGGACGACATCAATATGGTGGGCATGGAGCTGATCCAGGACCTGGTGGAAATCTTCGCCAACTATGACCTGACCACCAACGTGCTGGCCGCCTCCATCCGCAGCCCCAGGCACGTCACCGAGGCCGCCCTGGCCGGCGCCCAGGTGGCCACCATCCCCACCAAGGTGTTCGACCAGATGCTGGCCCACCCCCTCACCGACAAGGGCATTGAAGGGTTCCTGGCCGACTGGAAGAAGAGCGGCCGCTGATTCCCCTGGAATTCAGCACCTCCGGGGCGTATAACGGCCCGGAGGTGATGCATGAACCCAGCGGCCCGCGGTGAGCTACTAATGGAGTATGCAAGGGGACCGGCCCAGCTGAAGGCGGCCCTGGCGAAGGTTCCCAAAGAGAGCCTGGACTTCAAGCCCGGCAAGGACAAATGGAGCATCCAGGACATCGTCTTCCACCTGGCGGAAGCCGAGCTGCACGGCTACCTGCGGGGCCGGACCATCATCGCCGAATCCGGCGCGGGCATCCAGGCCTTCGACCAGGACCGCTGGGCCGGAAGCCTGGAGGTGGGCGCCCAGCCCATGGACGAGGTGGTGGACCTGTTCCGGCTGCTGCGGGAAATGATGGCCCGCCAGCTGCGGGCGCTGCCGGAGGCGGCCTGGGGACAGTTCGCCGTGCATTCCGAGCGGGGCAAGATCACCCTGGAGCAATGGCTGGAAACCTACGTGGGCCATCTGGACGCCCATCTCGCCCAGATCGACCGCACATACCAGGCGTCCATCCAGCATTAATGAACTAAACATATATATGCTGATGAGGGCTACCATCCCCTATAGCCTCATGGAGTTGGAGCGTCTGAATCATGCCGGAGAAGGAGTCAAGGTCATGCGCTAGGGAACCCTGCTCCGGAGCCGCGCGGGACCTCTTGTTCATGGTTCCAGTGGACGGCAAGCCGGACTGCGGAGAACTGATCCGGGAGACCTGCCGGATCGCCCATCGGCGCGGGGCCCCCTGGATGGCGGTGCACCTGGACCAGCCCCCGCGGATCCTGCATTCCAAATCGGAAGAGCGCAGCCTGGCGGCCAACCTGCGCCTGGTGGAAGGGCTGGGCGGCGACCTGGTGCGGCTGCAGCCCTCGGGCCGCACCCTGGCCCAGGACCTGCTGGCCGTGGCCAAGGCCCGGGAGGCGACCCACCTGGTGCTGGCCCGTCCCGCCGGCTCGCTGCTGGAAGACCTGGCCCAGGGGGATCTGGACCTGGTCATCCGGGTGCTGCCCGCCCAGCCGGCCCCCCTGGAACGGCCCCCCGCCGATCCGGAGGCCCTGGACCTGGGCAAGCTGGGCCTGGCGGTCGGCTTCGTGGGCCTCACCACCGCGGTCGGCTACCTGGTGTTCCACTTCCTGGGCCTGGCCGACGTGATCATGCTCTACATGCTGTGCATCACCGTGGCCGCCACCCAGTTCGGCCACTGGCCCACCGTGGTGGCCTCCCTGCTGAGCATCCTGACCCTGGACTTCTGCTTCATCGACCCGCGCTACACCTTCGTGCTCACCGACATCCAGCACATCGGCACCTTCGGGATGATGCTCGGGGTGGGCTGGGTGATCCTCGGCCTGGCCGAGCGGACCCGGGCCCAGACCCGGCTGGCCCAGGAGCGGGAGCGCCACGCCCGCACCCTCTACCACCTGGGCCGGGTGCTGGCCGAAGGCGGCTCGGCCCTGGCCATCCGCCAGCGGGTGGAGACCTACCTGCGCCGGGAGCTGGAGGTGCCCCTGGCCCTGCTGCTGTGCGACGCCCAGGGCCGCCTGGGATCGGCGTCCGGACCGGACCTGCTGCTCGCCCCGGGCGAGCTGGAGATCGCCCGGGCCGCCATGGAGCTGGGCGCGCCGGCCGGCCACGGCACCGAGGACCACCCCGGATGCCGCTGCCTCATGCTGCCCCTGCCCGGCTCCGAACGGGCCCTGGGGGTGCTGGCCCTGCTGTTCCTGCCCCGGGCCGCCTCCCTGCAGTCCGGCCGCCTGGGCCTGCTGGTGCCGCTCACCGCCCAGATCGCCCTGGCCCTGGAGCGGGCCAGCCTGGCCGAGGACCGCACCGAAGCCCTGATCCAGGCCGAGCAGGAGCACCTGCGCAGCGCCCTGCTGAGCAGCATCTCCCACGACCTGCGGACCCCGCTGGGCACCATCACCGGGGCCACCACCACCCTGCTGGACCCCGGCCCGCAATCCACCCCGGCCGACCAGAAGGTGCTGCTGGGCACCATCCACCAGGAATCCCGGCGGCTGCTGCGCATGGTCAACAACCTGCTGGACATCACCCGGCTGGAGGCGGGCCTGGTGCAGGTGAAGAAGGAATGGGCGGCGGTGGAGGAGGTGGTGGGTTCCGCCCTGAGCCACCTGGAGGAGCAGATGGAGGCCCGCCCGGTCACCGTGGAGCTGCCGGAGCTGTGGGTGCCCATGGACCCGGTGCTGGTGGAACAGGCCCTCATCAACATGCTGGACAACGCCAACAAGTTCAGCCCCCCGGGCAGCGCCATCGAGGTGCGCGGCTGGGTGGAGGAGGACCGGTTCCGCATCGCCGTGGCCGACCGGGGGCCGGGGCTGCCGCCCGGGGAAGAGGAGCTGATCTTCGAAAAACTCTACCGGGGAACCGGAAGGACCACCACGCCGGGCGCCGGCCTGGGCCTGGCCATCTGCAAGGGCATCGCCCAGGTCCATGGAGGGTCTATCATTGCCGAGAACCGACCCCAGGGCGGAGCCCAGGTCATCCTCACCCTGCCCCTGGCAGGGCCCGCCCTGGAAGGCATGGAGCCCGATCCGGACTGCCTGCCGGAAACCTACGGTAGCCGCCATGTGTCCTGAACCCCAACCCCGCGTCCTGGTCGTCGAAGACGATGCCCAGCTCAGCCAGTACCTGCAGACCACCCTGCGCTCCCACGGCTTCCAGGTGACCGAGACCGCCACCTGGGAAGGGGGCAAGGAGCTGGCCATCCGCCTGGCCCCGGAGGTGATCCTGCTGGACCTCGGCCTGCCCGACGGCGACGGCCTGAGCCTGGCCCGGGAGCTGCGCGCCCTCAGCCGGGTGCCGATCATCGTGGTGAGCGCCCGGGGCCGCGAGGAGGACAAGGTGCTGGCCCTGGACATGGGCGCCGACGACTACATCACCAAGCCGTTCGGTTCGGCCGAGCTGCTGGCGCGGATCCGGGTGGCCCTGCGGCATTCCGCCGACCGCTCCGCCCCGGCCCCGGCGGTGATGGAGGCGGGCGGGCTGCGCATGAACATCTCCAGCCGGGAGGTGACCCTGGACGGGAAGCCGGTGCGGCTCACCAAGAACGAATTCGACCTGCTGGCGGTGCTGCTGCGCCACGCCGGCCAGGTGCTCACCCACGGCCAGCTGCTCCAGGAAGTCTGGGGCGAGGGCTCCCTGGCCCACGCGACCTACGTGCGGGTCTACATGCGCAGCCTGCGCAAGAAACTGGAGGCCGACCCCACCCGCCCGCGCCTGTTGCTCACGGAACTGGGCATCGGCTACCGGCTAAAATCCGATCCCTGACAAATGGAATCTGGTCGGGTTGTATTGGCCATGCGCTTGGCAAAAAGCTATAATGTTGGTTTTGTGCACAGGAGTGGCAATGCCCCTTCAGGAAAAGATGGACAACATGAGATCGCGCTACGCGGCCGCCTTGAAGGGGGGCGGGCAGGTGCGGATCGACAAACAACACCAGGGCAACAAGCTCACCGCCCGGGAGCGGATCGCCGCCTTCCTGGACGAAGGGTCCTTCGAGGAAGTGGACGCCCTGGCCATGAACCCCTTCGAGGGCGGCGAACGGATCCCCGGGGACGGGGTGGTCACCGGGTTTGGCCGGGTGGATGGCCGGCCGGTGGCGATCTTCGCCCAGGATTTCACCGTGGTGGGCGGCAGCCTTTCCCTTACCCACGCCCGTAAGATATGCAAGGTCATGGATATGGCCATGAAGGTCGGGTGCCCGGTGATCGGCTTCAACGATTCCGGCGGGGCGCGCATCCAGGAGGGGGTCAACTCCCTGGCCGGCTACGCCGAGATCTTCCTGCGCAACACCATGGCTTCCGGGGTGCTGCCGCAGATCTCGCTGATCATGGGCCCCTGCGCCGGCGGCGCGGTGTACAGCCCGGCCATCACCGACTTCATCACCATGGTGCGCAACACCAGCTACATGTTCGTCACCGGCCCCGAGGTGATCAAGGCCGTCACCCACGAGGACGTCACCAAGGAGGACCTGGGCGGCGCCAGCGCCCACGGCTACAAGTCCGGCGTGGCCCACTTCCTGGTGCCCTCCGACCTGGCCGCCCTGGCCCACACCCGGGAGCTGCTCTCCTTCCTGCCCTCCAACAACCTGGGCCAGGCCCCCCGCCGGGCCTCGCTGATGGAGATGCCGCTGGAGAACCCGGAGCTGGACAACATCATCCCCGAGGACCCCAGCAAGCCGTACGACGTGCGCAACCTGCTCAAGGGCATCGTCGACGACGCCCACTTCTTCGAGGTGATGGAAGCCTACGCCGGCAACGTGGTGATCGGCTTCGCCCGCATGGACGGCCGCAGCGTCGGCATCATCGCCAACCAGCCCGCCCACCTGGCCGGGGTGCTGGACATCGCCTCCAGCGAAAAGGGCGCCCGCTTCGTGCGCTTCTGCGACTGCTTCAACATCCCGCTGATCGTGTTCGAGGACGTGCCGGGCTTCCTGCCCGGCGTGCACCAGGAGCACGGCGGCCTGATCAAGAACGGCGCCAAGCTGCTCTACGCCTTCTGCGAAGCCACCGTGCCCAAGCTCACCGTGATCACCCGCAAGGCCTACGGCGGGGCCTACATCGTGATGGCCTCCAAGCACATCCGGGCCGACTTCAACTTCGCCTACCCCACCGCCGAGATCGCCGTGATGGGCGCCGAAGGCGCGGCCAACGTGCTGTACGCCAAGGAGATCAGCAAATCCGCCGACCCCGCGGCCAAGCGCGCCGAGATCATCGGCGAGTACAACGAGAAGTTCGCCAATCCCTATGTGGCCGCCGGCCTGGGCTACGTGGACGAAGTCATCATGCCGCGCGAAACCCGCAAGAAACTGCTTCGGGCCCTCAACCTGCTGGAGAACAAGCGGGAGTCCATGCCGCCCAAGAAACACGGAAACATCCCGCTATGACCCACGTCCTGCTGGCGCTCCTGGGCGGCACCGCCCTGATGGCCCAGACCGCTCCCGGCCTGGCCCCGGATTTCTTCATGCACGATCCCAAGACCATCATGGTGGTCTGCGCCGACAAGGCCCGGACCGCGCACCCCGAGGACAGCCGGATGCTCGCGGAGTTCGGCCGGATCTACCTGGCCGCCGGGGCCAAGTCCCGGGCCCTGGAGGCCTTCCAGCGGGCGGCCCGGATCGGCAAGCGGGACGCCACCACCCACGCCCTCATCGCCCAGGCCTGGCTTTCCCAGGGCGCCAAGGCCGAAGCCACCGCCGCGGCCACCACGGCGCTGGAGCAGGCGCCCAAGAACAAGGCCATCCTCGCCTCGCTGGGCCTGCAGTTCACCGACGCCGGGTTCCCGGTGGAGGGCAACGGCTACATGGAGCGGGCCTACGCCCTGGAACCGAGCGACTGGGGGATGTGCGTGGGCTTCGGCCGGGCCTTCCTGCGCATCAAGAACCCGGACCTGGCGGCGGTGTGGTTCCGCCACGCGCTCACCGGCCGCGCCGGGGACGATCAGGTGTATAAGATCGTGGGCCTGGCGTACGCCGATCATGGGGCCCGTCCCTGACACGTGATGGCATCCCTGTTGTTCGCACCCGACGGCAGCCTGCGCAACGGCTGCAAGGTCCTGCTTTTCGCCCTGGCCGCCGGGTTCTGCAACAGCGCCGCCTTCACCCTGCCCTGGCTGGGGCCGGGCGATTCCTGGCTCCCCGCGCCCTGGTTCTCCTTCGCGGCCTTCCTCGGCCTCACCTGGTTCGCCCTGCGGATGGAAGGCCGGCCCCTGGCCTCGGTGGGCCTGCGCCTGGACCGGCGCTGGGCCCGGCAGTTCCTGCTGGGCGCCCTGGCCGGCGCGGGGCTCATGGCCCTGATGGCCCTGCCCGGGTTGCTGGGCGGGAGCTTCCGCCTGGCGCGCAACCCCCAGGCCAGCGGGAGCGCCCTGCTGACGGGCGCCTGGCTGTATCTTTCGGTGGCCTTCAGCGAGGAGCTGCTGTTCCGGGGCTACCTGTTCCAGCGGCTGCACCAGGGGATCGGCCGCTGGCCGGCCCAGCTGCTGATCGCGCTGCTGTTCGCCGGGGTGCACTGGGGCAACCCGGGCATGACCGGAGCCACCCGGGCCTGGGCCAGCCTAGACATCGCCATCGCCGCCATCCTGCTGGGCCTGTGCTACCTGCGCACCGGCAGCCTGGCCATGCCCATCGGCCTGCACCTGGGCTGGAACTGGACCCAGGGCACCCTTCTGGGGTTCAGCGTGAGCGGCATCCCCAGCACCGGATGGTGGCGTCCGGAGTTTCATGGCCAGGCCGCCTGGCTTACCGGCGGCAGCTTCGGCCTGGAGGCCAGCCTCCCTTGCGCCATGGTGGCCGCCGCGGCTTCGATGGTCCTGGCGATTGGTTTACCTGATAAGTAAAGTATTGTTGCTTGTGAAAAATTTTTAACCATGAAGAAAATTTCTTGACCATAAAAACCTTTGAACCTAGAATCATCCGTGGATTGATAGGTCTTTCTATAACAATCATTTCGGATAACTGCCACATTCAGGCGGAGGGCAGCATGAGCCTTCATGGTGAACGCGGCGACCCCGATCCACCTTCCCGGAAGGAGAAGGCCCATACGGCCCTTTCCGGGGCACCAGAACCTTCCCATAACGCAGTAACGGAAGAGGGAACCATGGAGTTCACGCTCAACGGCCAGATCGGACGCTACGACGCGGACCCCACCATGTCGCTGCTCAGCTACCTGCGCGACGTGGCCGGGCTCATCAGTCCCAAGGACGGCTGCTCGGGGGAGGGGGTCTGCGGCTGCTGCACCATCCTGGTGGACGGCAAGGCGCGGCTCAGCTGCCGCATGACCATGAAGGACGTGGCCGGGCACAGCGTCACCACCCTGGAGGGGCTGCCCCAGGCGGAGCGCGACGCCTTCGCCGACGGCTTCGTGCTCAAGGGCGGGGTCCAGTGCGGCTTCTGCACGCCGGGCATCGTCATGAAGGCCGCCGCCATCCTGCACAAGAATCCCGACGCCTCGCGCCAGGAGATCACCGACGGCCTCACCGGCAACCTCTGCCGCTGCACCGGCTACAAGAAGATCATCGATTCCGTGGAGTGCGCCGCGGAGGCGCTGCGCACCGGCCGGCCGGTGGTGTTCCCCAAGGACACCGGCGCGGTGGGCACCCGGCATCCCAAGTATTCCGCCCGGGAGGCGGTGCTCGGCGAACGGGTGTTCGTGGGCGACATGACCGAGCCGGGCATGGTCTACGGCGCCCTGCGCTGCTCCGACCACCCCCGGGCCAGGGTGCTCAAGGTGGACATCAGCGAGGCCCTGGCGTTCCCCGGCGTGCTGGCGGTGCTCACCGCCAAGGACATCAAGGGCAAGCGGATCAACGGCATGATCTACCGGGACTGGCCGGTGATGGTGCTGGAAGGGGAGGAGACCCGCTGCATCGGCGACGTGCTGGCCGCGGTGGCGGCCGAGACCGAGGCCGCGGCGACCCAGGCGGCCGCCCTGGTGAAGGTGGACTACCAGGTGCTGCCCCCGGTCACCGACCTGTTCGAGGCCCTGGAGCCCGGCGCGCCGCAGCTCACCGAAAAGGGCAACGTCCTTTCGGTCACCGAGGTGCGCGTGGGCAACGCGGAAGAGGCGCTCAAGGGCGCCGCCTTCGTCACCCGCAAGCGCTACACCACCCAGCGCATCGAGCACGCCTTCCTGGAACCGGAAGCGGCCCTGGCCGTGCCCTGGAGCAAGGACGGCGAACCCGGGGTGAAGATCTACGACGGCGGCCAGGGCGGCTACGAAGACCGCCGGCAGATCGCCGAACTGCTGGACCTGCCCGAGCGGCTGGTGAACGTGGTGCTGGTGCAGAACGGCGGCGGCTTCGGCGGCAAGGAAGACCTCATGGGCCAGCATCACGCCGCCATGCTCTGCCTGGCCACCGGGCGCCCGGTGATGATCCGGTTCGACCGCAAGATGTCCCTGCGCATGCACGCCAAGCGCCATCCCATCGTCATGGACTACCAGCTGGGCTGCGACCGGGAGGGCCGCCTGGTGGCCCTGGTGGCCCAGATGCACTCGGACTCCGGCGCCTACGCCAGCGTGGGCATGAAGGTCATCGAGCGGGCCGTGGCCCACTCCGCAGGGGCCTACGCCATCCCCCACGTGCACGTGAAGGGCACCGCGGTCATCACCAACAACGCCTCCTGCGGCGCCATGCGTGGGTTCGGCGCCAACCAGGCCTGCTTCGCCATCGAGTCCAGCATGGACGAGCTGTGCGCCATGGGCGGCTTCGACCGCTGGCAGTTCCGCTGGGACAACGCCCTGGTGGAAGGCAAGGCCACCGCCACCGGCCAGGTGCTGACCAGCGGGGTCGGCGTGCGCGCCTGCCTGGAGGCCCTCAAGGAGCGCTTCCAGGGGGCCCGCATCGCCGGCATCGCCGCCGCCATCAAGAACACCGGCATCGGCTGCGGCATGCCCGACTTCGGCCGGGCCAAGATCAGCGTGCTCGGCCCGGACAAGGTGGTGCTGCACCACGGCTGGTGCGAGATGGGCCACGGGGCGCACAACATGGCGCTGCAGACCCTGGTCACCGAGACCGGCATCGACCCGGCCATCATCGAGGTGCGGGTGGAGACCGACGCCGAGACCTACTGCGGCATGACCACCGCCTCGCGCGGCACCTCGCTGGTGGGCAACTCGGTGCGGGTGGCCTGCCGGGACCTGAAGCGGGACCTGGCCGAAGGCAGGACCCTGGCCGACCTGGCCGGGCGGGACTACCGGGGCGAGTGGGTCTGCGACTGGACCACCAAGGTGGGGGCCGAGCTCCCGCCGGGCCAGGACATCGTCACCCACTACTCGTACGGCTACGCCGCCCAGATGGTGGAGCTGGACGACACCGGGAAGATCACCCGCATCACCGCCGCCCACGACGCCGGCAGGATCCTGAACCCCACCCTGTTCGAGGGCCAGATCGAGGGTTCCCTGCACATGGGCCTGGGCTACGCGGTGACCGAGGACTTCCCCTACAAGGACGGCTGGCCCGTGTCCTGGAAGATGGCCGACCTGGGCATCATCCGGGCCAGGGACATGCCGCCCATGGAGGTGATCGGGGTGGAGGTGCCGGACGCCCACGGGCCGTACGGCGCCAAGGGGGTCGGCGAGATCGGCCTGGTCCCCACCGCCCCGGCCGTGGCCAACGCCCTCTGCCATTTCGACGGCATCCGCCGCACCAGCCTGCCCCTCCGGGACATGCGCCTGCTGGGCAAGAAGAACAAACCCTAACCCGCAACCCCCGGGAACGACACCGCCATGGAAAAGCCCTTCCGCACCGCTCCGCTCGACATGCTCGCCGGCTGGATCTTCAACGAGCTCGATACCCGGGACACCGTCCTGGGCATCCCCAAGGCCAATTTCCAGGTGCCTTCGGCGCGCATGGCGGTGCGGCGGTTCGGCCACACCATCGCCGCGCCCCTGGGCGTGGCCGCCGGGCCCCACACCCAGCTGGCCCAGAACATCGTCGCCAGCTGGCTGTGCGGCGCCCGCTTCATCGAGCTCAAGACCGTCCAGGTCCTGGACGAGATCGAGGTGAGCCGGCCCTGCATCGACTCCGCGGACGAGACCTACAACTGCGAGTGGTCCCAGGAGCTCAAGCTGGAGGAGTCGTTCCGGGAGTACCTCAACGCCTGGGTGCTGCTGCACGCCCTGGCCCACAGGATGGGCCTGCCGGACCCCGGCACCCACTTCAACATGAGCATCGGCTACAACCTGGAGGGCATCCAGAGCGCCCGGGTGCAGGCCTTCGTCGCCGCCATGCGCGACGCCGGCGCCGCGCTGCCCGCCGCCGTCGACCAGGTGGCCAAGGTCTACCCGGCGGTGCGCGACATCGCCATCCCCACGGAGCTGTCCAACCACATCACCCTGTCCACCATGCACGGCTGCCCGCCGG
>JARLGP010000033.1 GCA_031292735.1 Holophaga sp. | reverse complement strand
GTCCGTGGACCGGGCCGCCAGGGAGGCCCCCTTCCCCGCCGCCGATCCGCGCGCGGCCCCGGCCACCGACGCCATCCTGGAACGGGTGTCCGGCTGGCGCATGCACTGGGGCGAATGGGTGATGCCCCGGCCCATCGGCCCCGACGACCAGGACCTGGACCAGGAACTGCTGGCCCGCACCCGGGCCGCCATCCCCCGCCGCTACCTGGCCGCCGGCGCCGCCGTGGAAAGCCGCCTGGCCCTGGAGCTGGAGCTGATCCGCAGCAAGCGCTTCGCCGGCTACTTCCTGGCCGTCCACGACCTGATCCGGGAAGCCGGGGCCACCCGCACCTGCGGCCGGGGCAGCGGCGCGGCCTCGATCGTCAGCTACCTGCTGGGCATCACCAACGTCGACCCCATCGCCGCCAACCTCATGTTCGAACGGTTCCTGTCCGAGGCCCGGGTGGATCCGCCGGACCTGGACGTGGATTTCGCCTGGGACGAGCGCGACGCGGTGATCGCCTCGGTGTTCCGCCGCTACGGCCGGGAGCGGGTCGCCATGGTGGCCAACCACGTCTTCTTCCAGCCCCTGGGCGCCCTGCGCGACGTGGCCCTGGCCCACGGCCGGCCCGAGGCCGAGCTCAAGGTCCTGGCCCGGCTCCAGCGCGGCTGGGACGAAGGGGTGGAGGGGATCCGGAACCACCCGGCCTGGGCCGGCATCCTGACCCAGGCCCAGGCGCTCCAGGGGCACTTCCACCAGCTTTCGGTGCACCCCGGCGGCACCGTCATCGGCCCCGGCCCCCTGTGGCAGCACGTGCCCACCGAACCCGCCCCGGCCAAGGAGGGCGTGGCCATCACCGCCTGGGACAAGGACGGGGTGGAGGACTACGGCCTGGTGAAGATCGACCTGCTGGGCAACCGCAGCCTGGCAGTGGTGCGGGACGCCCTGGAAGCGCTGGGCGGGCGGGCTCCCGAAGCCCTGGCCTGGCAGCCCCGCACCGACCCCGCCGCCCAGGAACTGCTGGCCCGGGGCGACACCATCGGCGTCTTCTACGTGGAGAGCCCCGCCATCCGCCAGCTGCAGCAGCGGGTGGGCAAGGGCGACTTCGAGACCCTGGTGATCCACAGCTCGATCATCCGGCCCGCGGCCAACCGCTGGATCGACACCTACGTGAAGCGCTCCCGGGGCGAGGAGGCCTACACGCCCAGCCACCCGGTGCTGGCCGGGCTGCTGTCCGAAAGCCACGGGGTGCTGGTCTACCAGGAGGACGTGGTGCGGGTGGGCATGGCCATGGCCGGCTGGAGCCATCGGTCGGCCGACGAATTGCGCAAGCTCCTGGGCAAGCACGACTGCGCCCGCAAGCTGCCGCTGTTCGAGGCCCGGTTCCGGGACGGCTGCCTGGCCCAGGGCGTTCCCGAGCCGGTGATCGCCGAGGTGTGGGACATGATCCGCACCTTCCGCGGCTACTCCTTCTGCAAGCCGCACTCGGCCAGCTACGCCCAGGTGAGCTTCGAGAGCGCCTGGCTCAAGGCGCACCACCCGGCGCTGTTCTTCGCCGCGGTGATCACCAACCAGGGCGGCTTCTACGCCCCCATCATCTACCTGGGCGACGCCCGCCGGCACCGGCTGGTGGTGCGCGGCCCCGACGTGAACGCGTCCCGCTGGGCCTTCTCCGCCGAGGGCGAGCAGGGCCTGCGGGTGGGCCTGATGGCGGTGAAGGGGGCCCGGGCGGAAGAGCTGCGCGCCCTGCTGGAGGAGCGGGAACGCAATGGGCCCTACGCCAGCCTGGAGGAGCTGCTCCAGCGCGTGCCCCTGTCGGTGCCCACCGCCGAGGCCCTGGGCTCGGGCGGCGCCTTCGACCGCTGGGCCCCGGACGGCGACCGCACCCGGCTGCTGTGGACCCGGCTGGGCGGGGTGCCGCCCGGGGTCCGGCCCCGGCCCACCGACCCGTTCGACCGGGCCGCCCTGGAGCTGGAGCTGCTGGGCCTCACCCTGGAGCTGCACCCGGCCGCCCTGCAGCGGGCCCGGCACGGCGGCGGCCCCGACCGGGTGCAGGACGTGGCGCGGACCGGGCGTTTCCTGCGCTTCTGGGCCCTGGTGGCGGCGGAAAAGACCATCCGCACCGAGCGGGGCGAGCTCATGCAGTTCCTCACCTTCGAGGACGAGACCGCGCTGTGCGAGGCGGTGGCCTTCCCCGACGCCTACCGCAAGCGCCGGCGCCCGCTGCGCACCGGCGACATCCTGCCGGTGGCCGGGCGCAGCGTGCGCCAGGACGGGCTGGCCATGCTGGAGGTGTGCTGAATTCACACCAGGAACAGCGCGGTGGCGCCGCCCAGGGCGACCACGGTGCCCCCCACCGCCAGCAGGCCCACCCGCTCCTTCTCCACGAAGGCGGAGAACGGCAGGATCAGCACCGGGGAAAGCGACATGAGGGTGGAGGCCACGCCCAGGTAGCGGGCGTGGTTGATGGCGTACAGGCTCAGCGACACCGCGATCACCGGCCCGAGCACCGTGCCCAGCCCGGTCAGCAGGGCGGCGCGGCGATCCTTGAGCCTGCGCAGGTTGGACACCAGCGTGCCGCGCAGGATCTGCCAGGCCCACAGCGCCGAGGCGCCGGCGCCCACCCGGATCAGGTTGGCGCTGATGGGGCTGAAGCCGCCGGCCATGCCGACCTTGCTGAAGATGAAACCCACCGCCTGGCCCAGGGCCCCGCCCAGGCACAGCACCAGACCCAGGGTGGGGCGCCGCCGGGCGGCCTGCCCCGCGGTCCTGTCCTTGTCCGCCACCACCATGGCGATCCCGCCCAGGGTGACCACCATGGCGCAGGCCTTGGCCGGGCCCATGGCCTGGCCCAGGAAGGCCCAGGCCAGCAGCGCGGCGAACACCGGCCACACCGTGTAGACGATCACCGCCAGCCGGGGCCCGATGAGCACATAGGACTCGAACAACAGGGCATCGCCCAGGGCAAAGCCGATCAGCCCCGAGGCGCCCAGCCAGGCCAGCCGGACCGGGCCGGCCCCAGAGGGGAACAGTGTCCCCACCAGGGTCAGGTGCAGGATGAACATCACCAGCAGGGCCATGCCCAACCGGATGACGTTCACCGTCGCGGAGCCCACCCGCTGCCCGGCCCGGGCGAACAGCACTGCGGTGCAGGCGTAACACATGGCTGTAAGGAGGGAGGCCACCTCGCCGGGGTAAGGCATGAAGCAATCCTTCGAGGCGCGAATTCGCCCATCCGCCCATTACAACATAAGACCCGTATCATTACATACTTATAAAATGGACGTCCCCGTCCTCACTGCCCGGGGCCGGCGGGCAGGCCTTCCTCTTCCATCACGTCCCGGCGGGCCTCCCGCTCCTTCTGCCGCTTCTGGCCCAGCCGTACGGCCTTGGCCTGCTGGCCGGCGGACAGCAGCGCGAAGGACTCCTGGAAGCTGGCCCGCTGTTCCAGCGCCAGCTGCAGCCGGGCCTCGTTCTCGGCGGTCAGCAGGGCGCGCAGCTGGGATTCGGACAGGGCGGGGTTCTCCAGCCCGTCCCGCAGGGCGGCGGCCCTCTCGCCCAGGAGCCGGTGCCCGGCCATCAGGACCGGACGATGCTTTTCCTGCACCGCCTGGACCGCCTTCTCCTGGACCGCGGTGAGGCCGAGGAACCGGAACACGGGAGGTCCCTGGGGACCGGGCCCAGCTTTCCAGCCCATGGGTCCGGGATGTCCGGGCCCATCCATGGGCGGCGGCGGACAGCCCCGGAACCCGGGACCCTCGGGAGCGGGCTGGGCGCACAGCAGCGCGGGCACCAGTAAGGCGAAAAAAAGACTAAGACCGAACGGCCTGACCATGGGATTGCCTCCTGCAAATCGCGGCTCCTTCGCCGCCCTGAACCAGAGTGGCTTCCGGCCAACCGGTTGTCACACCATTGTTGCCAATGGGAGGGCGCCAATGCCGAGCGTCGAGAATCCGGGGGCCGAACGGGTTGTTATTCTTTGACAACGATTTATTGCTGCCGGGTTCCCGCGCCGGCCGCCAGCAGGTCCAGAATCCGGTCCGGATCGGCGGCGCAGGGGAGCACCGCCAGGCCGGAATCGGGAATGAAGCCCTCGGCCCGGGTGTGGGCGAGGAAGGCCTGCAGCCCGGTCCAGAACCCCTCGCTGTCCAGCAGCCCCACCGGCTTGCGGTGCAGGCCAAGCTGGGCCCAGGTGACCACCTCGAACAGCTCCTCCAGGGTGCCGTAGCCCCCGGGCAGCGCCACGAAGGCGTCGGCCAGGCCGGCCATGCGCGCCTTGCGGGCGTGCATGTCGTCGGTGATGATCAGTTCGCTGAGGCCCCGGTGGGCGACCTCCAGGTCCACCAGGCCCTGGGGCATGACCCCCACCACTCGCCCGCCGCCGGCCAGGGCGGCATCGGCCATGGCGCCCATCAGCCCGCAGCGGGCGCCGCCGTAGACCAGCCCGATGCCCCGCCGGGCCAGGGCCCGGCCCAGTGCCTGGGCGGTTTCCAGGTAGCCGGGCCGGGCGCCGGGCTTGGACCCGGCGAACACGCACACCGAGCCGAGGCTCAAGGCTGCACCAGGAACTCGCCGTGCTCGCGCAGGTACGCCACCAGGCCGCCCATATCCAGCATCTCCAGCATGAACGGGGCGATGGGCGCGCATTCCAGCACGCTGCCCCGGTGATTGTCCAGCAGCAGCCGGCCCTGGGCATCCAGGGAGAGGGAGAGGGCGTCGCCTTCGCGCACCGCGGCGGTCTCGGCCACCACCGGCAGCAGGCCGTTGTTCATGGCATTGCGCAGGTAGGTGCGGGAGAAGCTCCGCGCCACCACCGCCCGGATGCCCGCGCCCAGCACCACGGTGACCGCCACTTCCATGGCCGAGCCGCAGCCGAAATTGTCGCCGGCCACCAGGATGTCGCCGTCCCGCACGCTG
>JARLGP010000032.1 GCA_031292735.1 Holophaga sp. | reverse complement strand
GGGGGGGGGGGGGTGGGGGGGTGGGGGGGGGGGTTTGCGGTCGTGGTTTTGGCGGTGCCCGTGGACTTGGGCAAATTCAAATAGTAAGTAAATCGGGTTCGCGGAACCCCATCGTACGGCTGGGTCGGCGCGCTGACGCGCAACCCGATTTACGGTTTTGGACAAGCCCGTAGCGGCAGGGGGCCGGCGCGACTGAGCTATGGGTTTATCGAAACGGGGCGGTGGATGGGATGGGACTCAATGGCCTCGATGATGCCGACCACGGCCCCTGATCTGCTCTTCGGAACCATCCTTTGCGGTTGGGTGACCAGGTGTGGGCAGACCCCGGTCCAACTGCCCGGCTCGGGCAGGATGGGTTCAGACGGTCTGGGCGTTGTGGGGACGGTCAGCATGGTTCGCCCCAGGGCGGTGCGCGGACGGAGGCCGGCAGGGGGGTCCTGCGGAGGGCCCCGCCGCAGACCGGACAGGTCCTGGATTCCCGCTCCAACCGCTCCAGGTCGGACGGCTCCCTCCTGGGCTTCTTGCAGGTCCCGACGACGGCCCTGGCCTTCTCCAGGAGTCCGCCGGCCTGAACCGACCCGTAGAGGCCGGCGTGGCGGATCTTATGGAAGCCCGGGGGCAGGACGTGCTGGACCAGACGGTGGAGGAATTCCACGGGGTGGACCGTGGTGGTCTTGCCGTTCTTGGTGGCGAATGTGACCCGGTTCTCGGTGGCGTCCTGGAGCCGGGAATTGGCGATGCCGACCCGGTGGGTATACCTCGCCAGGTAGGCGACCACATGGCTGGAGTGGCGGAACGGCTTCTTGGCGTAGACCACCCAAGGCATGTCGCTGACCGCGGCCATTCGGGCGGCGTAGAGTTCCACGGGGAGTTCCGGGAAGGCGCCCTTCTGCTCGAGGGTCCCGAGCGCGTGCAGCATCTTGGCGCGGAACACCTTGCCCATCATGCCGACCGGGAACAGGTAGTTCTTCCCGCTGGCGATCATGCCGCTGCCGTCGAGGGCCAGGCCCCCGGCGGTGACCAGCACGTGGAGATGAGGGTGGAAGGTCAGTTCCCGGGTCCAGGTGTGCAGCACCAGCAGCAGGCCTGGCGTGGCCTTCAGCCGGCTTCGGAACAGTTTCAGGAGGGTCCGGGTCACGGCGCGGAACAAGGCGCCGTAGAACTTGGCCGGATACTGCCGGGCCAGGAACCGCAATTCCGCCGGAAGGGTGAACACCAGATGGAAGTGCGGCAGGTCCAGGAGGCGACGGGTTTCCTTTTCGAGCCAGCGTTCCTGGGCCAGGGCCTGGCACTTGGGGCAGTGCCGGTCTCGGCATGAGTTGTAGCTGATCCGTTCGAAATCGCCGTGCTCGCACACCTCCTTGTGCCCGCCGAGGGCAGCGGTGCGGCACTGGCCGATCGCCGTGAGCACGCAGCGCTGCTGCCGGTTCAACGAATACCGGGCTTCCAGGGCGTCGCGGTGGAGACGGACGAGGTCGGCGATGTCGAAACGGGGTCGACTGAACCCCACCGGATCAGTCCGGCAGGTCCTCCAATGGACTGCGAATGGCGGCAATCTGGCCAGGGGCAACCTGGGTGTAGATCTGGGTGGACTTGATGCTGGCGTGGCCCAGCACCACCTGGATCTTGCGCAGGTCCTCGCCGCTCTCCAGCAGGTGGGTGGCGAAGGCGTGACGAAGCAAATGAGGATTCACGATCTTGCCGATGCCGGAGGCGGCCGCGGCGCACAGCAAGGCCCGCCGGGCGGTCTCCGCGCAGATCGGATTGCCGGCCTTGGAGGCGAACAGCCAAGGCTTCGGTGGCTGCTCGTGCTTGTAGTAAGCCCGGAGCAGCCTGTAGAGCTTGCCGTTCATGGGCACCAGCCGATCCTTCCCGCCCTTGCCATCCCGGACATGGATCACCTGCTGCATGGAATCAATGTCCCGGGTTTCCAGGTGGCGGGCCTCATTGATCCGCAAGCCGGTGGCGTAGATCAAGGTAAAGAACATGCGGTACTTGGCGGTGGTAAATCCGCCCAGAAGCCGCTGGATCTCGGCTCGGGCCAGGATCGAGGGCAGCGGCGCCTTGGCCTTGGGGAGGGTGATCCAGGCCACCTTCTCCGGTTGGCCCAGGGTCCGGGCGTAGAGGAACTTCAGGGCCGCGTAATGGAGCCCGAGTCGGGAAGCACCGATGGCCTGTTGGCGCAGGACATCCACCCACCTCCGGACGGCCTCCTGGCCGGCGTCGGCCAAGTCGTGGCCCAGAAATTCCTCGAATCGCCGGGCCGAGGCGACGTATTGCTGGATGGTCTTATGGGCGCGGTTCGCCATTTGCAGGTCCCCGGCGAACCGGGACAGAGATAAACTGACCGCCATTGCAGTCCTCCTTGAATGTGTGGCCGGTGCGTCAACACCGACACATTCAAGGAGCCTGCAAGCAGCCGATCCCGCAAGCCTTATTAGTCGATCAGGCTGGACGGACGCTGGTCACCCCTGCCGCGCAGCGGCTTCGTCCAACTGGGGATCACGACTACCATCTTCATTTCATTGAACTACACAATACTGGTCCCTCGGATGCCACGACCTTGGCCGCCTTCGTGGCCCTCTGCTCCGGCATCCTGGCCAAGCCCATCCAGGCCCAGATGGTTATCCTGGGCAGCATGAGCCTGGGCGGAAGCATCATCCCCGTTGAAAACCTAGCCGAAACCCTCCAAGTCGCCTTTGACGCCGGTGCTAAACGAATCCTGCTGCCCATGGCTAGCGTCAGAGACATCCCGACCATTCCTGGCGAGTTGTTCGCCAAATTCCAGACCGCCTTTTACGCTGATCCCCAGGATGCAGTGTTCAAAGCGTTGGGGGTGCAATGAATCTGTTGAAATCCTGAGAAGCAGGGAACGACTACGTTCTACGAAGAAGGCTTTAAGGCCCTTGACGCTGGAATGGACTCGGCGAAACCAGAGGGATCTCAGTCCCTACTTCGTGCTGCCAGCAGTTCGGCGATGCG
>JARLGP010000188.1 GCA_031292735.1 Holophaga sp. | reverse complement strand
TGGTGGCTGGATGCGGACTCGAACCGCAGACCTAGGGATTATGAGACCCTCGCTCTAACCACCTGAGCTACCCAGCCGGAACAGCTAGTCTAACTAGTTCGAGCCTGAAGGTCCACGATGGATTTCGCCGGAGCGAGAACTCTTTCATAGACGGCTTCGTACATGTCGACGATGGGCCCCTCGTCGAAGGTCGTGAGCGCCCGCTTCTGGGCCGATTGGCCCATGCGCTTGCGCAGGTCGCAGTCGCGCAGGAGGGTGAGGACGTCCTGGGCCATGGCAGCCACGTCGCCCAGGGGCTCCAGGTAGCCGTCCACGCCGTGGCGGACCACTTCGGGCAGTCCACCCACCCGGGTGGCGACCACCGGCACTTGGTGGGCCATGGCCTCCAGGGCGGCCAGGCCGAAACTCTCGGTGGCGCTGGGCAGCAGGAAAACGTCGGAACAGGCCAGCACGGTGTCGATGTCCAGCTGCTTGCCGGTGAAGCGCACTTCCTGCTCGAAGCCTTTCTCCCGGGCATAGGCCTCGGCCTCGGTGCGGTCCGGGCCGTCGCCCACCATCACCAGCCGGGCCGGGTGCTCCCGGCGCACCAGCTCGAAGGTGCGCATGACGTCCATCACCCGCTTCACCGGGCGGAAGTTGGAAATGTGGGTGAGGATCGAGGCGGAGCAGGGGGCCAGCCATTTGCGGCAATCGCGCGGGGGGCCGGTGGGGGCGGCCACGAAATTGGGGATGACGTCGATGCTGCGCGGCACCTTGAAGGTGCGGTTGGTCTCGTCCCGGAGGTATTCGGACACCGAGGTCACCGCGTCGCTTTCGCGGATCGCCAGGCGCACCATGGAGAGGTAGCTGGGATCGGAGCCCACCACGGTGATATCGGTGCCGTGCAGGGTGGTCACCACCTTCAGCTTGCCCTCCAGGGCCATGCGCGCCAGCAGGGCGGCGGAGGCATGGGGGATGGCGTAGTGGGCGTGCATGATTTCCAGGCCGTGGTGGGCGGCCACGTCGGCCATCTTGGAGGCCAGGGCGATGGAATAGGGGGCGGACTCGAACAGCGGGTAGGTGCTGGCGGTGACCTCATGGAAGAAGATGCGGTCCTCGAAGCCCACCAGTCGGGGCGGGATGGAGGGACTGAGCAGGTGGACCTCGTGGCCCCGGGCGGCCAGGGCCTTGCCCACCTCCGTGGCGACGACGCCGGATCCACCAAAGGTTGAGTAGCAGGAGATGCCAATTCGCATGGCCTTTTTGTACCCCACTTTAGGAAAAAAGTCTAAGTTATGAGTCCGCGCGAGCCGGTGTCGGCCGTCACGGGCGGGAAGATGGATTATGATGGGGCATTGAAAGGTCCTCCTATATGCCATTTGTCATCACCCTTGCGGATTGGGCTATCCAGATCCTCATCTACCTCATCGTGATCGCCAGCCTGCTGTCCTGGTTCCAGCCCAGCGCCAGCAACCCGCTGGTGCGCCTGCTGCATGCCGTGGTGGATCCGGTGCTCCACCCCATCCGCGTCATCCTGCCCTCCACCATGGGGATGGATTTCAGCCCCATGGTCGGCATCCTGATCCTGTGGATGCTTCAGCGTTTGCTTCAGCGAGGCCTATCTTGAAGAGGGTTTCATGAAATTCACGCCTCTGGACATCCAACGACGGGAATTCGAAAAGGCTTTCCGGGGACTGAACGAGGGGGAGGTGCGGACCTTCCTGCACGAGGTGGCCGGCGAATGGGAGGAACTGCAGCTGGAGAACCAGCGCCTGCGCACCGAGATCCTCGACCTGCGCGAGCACCTGCGCGAGTACCAGGAACAGGACCGGATCTTCCGGGAGACCCTGCTCCACGCCCAGCGCACCAAGGAAGAGATCCTGGACACGGTGAACCGGGAAAAGGCCCTGATCCTCAAGGAAGCCGACTTCAAGGCCGACGAGCTGATCCGGGAGGCCCAGGCCCACGTGGTGGAGCTGGAGACCCAGGTCCGCAGCCTGAAGCTGGAACGGGTGCGCTTCCTCCAGGACATGGACTCCCTGGTGGGTCGTTCCAGGCGTTTCCTGCAGGAGGAGGCGCCGGAGATGTTCCCGTCACCGGAGGCCGCCCGCAAGGCGGAAGAACGGGAAGCCGCAAGGCTGGAACCGGGTGGCGCCCCGCCGGCCGCCGTGCCCAACGGCCCCAGACCGCCCCAGGCTCCTGTTCGCAAGCTCAAGGACTGACACCACGATCCCCAAGATCAAGCGACGCCCCGGAGCGCGGCTCCCGGGGCGTTGGTCCGTTCAGATGTGGAAGCCCTCCACCACCTTGCGTAGCCCCTCGGCCACCTGGGCCAGATCCTCGGCTGTGTGGGTGATCTCTTGCACGGTGGCGGCCAGTTCCTGGGTGGCGGCGGCGTTCTGGGACAGGCGGAGGGTGGTCTGGTTCATGCTCTCGCTGACCGCCGCGCTGGTGTCGGCCTGCTCCCGGCTGAGCTTGCCGATCTCCTGGATGCTGCCGGCGATGTGGGTGATGCGGCTGCGGATGGCCTGCAGGTTGTCCAGGGTTACGGTGACCCCCTGGACCCCGCCGGCGACCGCATCCTGGGTGCGCAGGATCAGCTGCTGGATGTCCTGGGCGGAGCTGCGGGAGCGCTCGGCCAGTTTGCGCACCTCCTCGGCCACCACCGCGAAGCCCTTGCCCAGGCTGCCGGCCTTGGCCGCCTCGATGGCTGCGTTGAGCGAAAGCAGGTTGGTCTGCCGGGCGATGTCCTGGATGACCCGGATGGACGTCACGATCTGGGTGGTCACCTGGCGGATCTCCCCCATGCCCTGTTCCGCGCCGCGCCCGGCCTCGGCGCCCCGGGACGTGTCCTGGACCGCTTCATCGCTCTGGGACCCGGTCTCCTGGGTGCGCTGGGCCATGGTGGCGCCGTTCCGGCCCAGGGCGGTCATGGCGGCGGCAACCTGCTCGCCGGCCCCCTTCAGCTCCTCGCTCACCTGGGAGATCTCCTCCACGGCCCGGGCCATCTGCACCGCCGAAGCGGCCATCTGGGTGCTGCCGGAGGCGACCCGGTCGGCGAAGCCCCGGACTTCCATGACGGTGGTGCGCATGGCTCCGTTGTAGCTGTTGAACGCCTCGGCCGCCTCGGCGATCTCGTCCCGGCTGGAGACCTGGATCTGCCGGGACAGGTCGCTGGTGCGCAGGCCCCGGACCAGCTGGTCCACCGGGCCGACGATGCTGCGCGCCAGGCGGAAGGAGATCAGCAGCACCAGAAGGGCCACGGCCAGGGCGGCCACCAGGATCTTGATGGACAGGCCGCCCACCTCGCGGTCCACGTCGTCCACGTAGACGCCCGCCCCCACGATCCAGCCCCAGGGGGCGAACTTCTGCACGAAGGTGACCTTGGGGAACAGCCCGGGGGAGCCCTTGCGGGTGAAGTCGTAGGCCAGGAACCCGCCCCTGGGATCCTGGGCGGTGCGGTCCAGGTCCAGGAACAGCTTGGCCAGGCCGGGCTCCAGGGTGGCAGTGGCCTTGCCCACCAGGTCCGCCCGGGGGTGGGCGACGACGGTGGGGCCGGGACCCTGGACGTAGACGTAGTTGGTTTCGTCAAAACTGATGCCGGTGATGAGCTCCTTGGCCCGCTGCTGGGCCTGCTCCAGGGTGAGCCGGCCGGCCTGCACGTCGTTGTTCTGGGCCCGCAGGATGCTGGAGGCCGTTTCCACCACCTGGCGGACGTTGTCCTTTTTCCCGGTCAGGATGGCCGAGCGCACCCGGGGCAGCACGAACAGGACCAGCAGCAGCAGGAACAGCAGCACGGGAACCAGCCCGGTGAGGATGATCTTCCGGGATAGGCCAGTGAAGCCTTTGCTTGGTTTCAGGTGGGCCATGGTGTCCTCGTCGCTTGGATATCCGATCATTCCACGATTGGCGCGGTTTGGGGCGAATCTGTGTCCGGCCGTGGTCATCTTCCAGAGCCCAGATGGCCCCCCCAGGGCTACAACGAGGCCCGGTTCCTGTCCATGAAAGCCTTTGCCTCCCGGCGGGATGGCCTGACTGGAACTTTCAACCGGCGCTTAACTTAGGGGCCGCCGCGGAATGACCATTCCCGTTTCGCGGGGCCCCGGCATAAGTTCCTTAGACCCCTTGTGGCGCATGCGTCACACTCGGCCGGCTCCCTGGGGCAGGGGCCAACCGGCTTCTAGCCGAGGCCGAGCAGCGCCCTCGCCTCGGCCTCCATGCGGTCCAGCAGCTCCGGGGTGGTCCGGCTCTGCAGGTAGACTTTTAGCTTGGGCTCGGTGCCGCTGGGTCGGAAGGCGGCAAAGGCGCCGGACTCCAGACGGAACTTGAGCACGTTGGACCGGTCGATGGGCTGGGCCGCCGGGCGGTTGTCGGGGCGATCCAGGATCGGTTCCACGGAACTTCCGCTGTGCCATTCCCCGGTCTGGAAATCCTCCCAGGACACCACCTTCTCTCCGGCAAAGGCGGTCAGGCCGGCGCCCCGGATGCGGGCCATGGCCTCCTTGAAGCGCACCGCGCCGCCAGGGCGCGGATCCTCCAGGTTCACCAGGCGGTTCTTGAAGGTTCCCACCCGGCTCGACAGCTCGGTCACCGCCTCGAACGGCCCCATGCCCAGGGCCTTGTGGTGGCCGATCATCTCGCCCACCACCAGGGCGGCGAGCACGCCGTCCTTGTCCCGGATATCGCTGGAGAGCTGCATTCCGAAGGATTCCTCGGCGCTGAAGGCGTAGCTTTCCGAGCGGTGGGCCAGGGTGTCCATGCACAGAGCGATGTACTTGAAGCCGGTGAGCGTCCACATCACTTCCAGCCCGTGGTGGCGGGCCACCGCGGCCAGGAAATCGGAGGTGACCACGGTGGTGATCACCACCCCCTTGAGCCCCTTCTGGGTGCACAGGTAGTCCAGGGTCAGGGCGGCCAGATCGTTGCCGGTCATGAGCTCCCACTCGCCGTTGTGCGGCGCCACCAGGCCGATGCGGTCGGCATCGGGATCGTTGGACAGGATCACTTCGGCGCCCAGCCGCTTGGCGTCGGCCAGGGGGGCCCGGTAGGCGGCGATCTCCTCGGGGTTGGGCCGCGGGGCGGTGGGGAAGGTGCCGTCCTGGATCGCCTGGGAAGCGCAGATCTGCAGCGGCAGTCCGGCGCGCCGGTACAGTTCGGGCACGAAGGCGATGCCGGTGCCGTGGAACGGGGTGTACAGGATCCGGGCCGGCTGGAACACGTCGGGCCGCTGGCGCAGGCTCAGCCCCAGGGCCAGGTAGGCCTCCTCCAGCGCCTGGGGGATGGGCTGGATGGCGCCGCCCGCCGCGGGAACCGGCGGCACCAGCGGCAACTGGTTCATGGCCGCCTCGATTTCGCTGTCCCATGGGGCCATGACCTGCCCGCCGATCTGGTTGTAGGCTTTGTAGCCGTTGTATTCCTTGGGGTTGTGCGAGGCGGTGACGATGATGCCGCAGGTGGTGCCCAGCTTGCGCATGGCATAGCAGAGGAACGGGGTGGGCAGGGGCCTGCCGCCCAGGTAGGCGGTGAACCCGGCAGCGGCCAGCACCCGCGCCGCTTCCAGGGCGAAGGCGTCCGACTGCAGGCGGGTGTCGTAGCCCACCAGCGCGGTGAGCGGCCCGGACACGTGCTTGCGGGTGACCTGGGCCAGGGCCAGGGTGGTGCGCCGGATATTGGGCTTGTTCATGCGGCGCAGGCCGGCCGCCATGATGCCGCGCAGGCCGCCGGTGCCGAAGGCCAGCGGCTCGCAGAACCGGTCCTGCAGCTCGGCCAGGGCCGCGGCGTCCCCCGCTTCGGCGGCCTTGACCACGGGCTCCAGTTCGGCCCTGAGTTCAGGCTCAAGATCCGGGGCGGCGAGGTACTCACGGGCTGCGGCGATGGACATGGCGGGCGTCTCCCAATGGGAGCCCCAGCATACCACCCCAGCTCCTGCGGCCCCTTCGGCGGGCAAAGGAGCCCGGGATTCCCGGCGGGCGTGAGGAAGCCATCTGGTCATCAGATTGTTTATGTTGATTCAATCAATGTATTAAATGCGCATTAAATATGGTCCTGCTTCCGGCTCGGTGCCTGGCGTTTTCATGGGCTCTGTTTTTTCTTTCCGGTACCCGATTTCGGCGTATACTATGGCGAATTCATAGCCATTCACCCGATTTTTTCTCAGCCGGTTCCAACGCATGGTCCTCTTTCCCAAGCGCCTCGGGGTTGTCCTCGCAGTCCCCGCACTCCTGGTCCTGGCCGCGGGCCTGGGGGCCTACCTGAAGGTGGCCCGGGACGTGCGCGGGGCTCTGGCGCAGCCGGCCCGCAACCGTGCCGACCTGCGTCTGGTGCCGCTGCCGGAGCAGGCGCGGATCGAGCGCTGGGGCGGCGGTGAAGTGGAGGCGGTGGCCGGCGCGGGGGACGATCTCACCACCGCGGGGGGCTTTGGCGTGCGGGACAGCGCGGGCGATCTGTCCTGGGGCCTGCCCACCCTGGGGGCCGCGGCCCTGACCCTGTGGCGCGGCCGACCTGCGCTGGGGCTGGCCGCGGGCGGGCTGTACCTGCGCCGGGACGGACGCTGGGAGGAGCTGCTCAGCGGGTTCGGCACCCTGCACGTGCGCACCCTGTGCGAAAGTTCCGGCGGGCAGCTTTGGATCGGGGCCCGGGAAGGGCTGTTCCGGGCCGCCTGGGGCGCGCCGGTGCTGGAACGGCTGGACCCGGCGCCGGTGCGCAGCATCGCCCTGGGCGAGGGCGGCCTGCTGGTGGCAGGCGGCGAGGAGGGGCTGCGGCGGGTCAGCCCTGGGCGGGTGACGCCGCTGGCTGCGCCGGACCCCTGGATCGACTGGGTGGGGCTGTGCGGCGGAGACCTGTGGGTGGTGTCCGCTGCCGGCCTGGCCCGGGGGCCGGTGGACGGGGCCCTGGCGCCGGTCGCCGGCGGCGAGGACGTGGCCTCGGCGGCGGTGGTCGGATCCCGGGTCTACGCCGCCGGGGGCGGGCGCCTGCTGCGCTACGAAGGCAGCGGCAACGGCGCGGAGGAGTTCCTGCCGGCCCGGCCGCGCAAGCTGCTGGCGGCGTCCGGCCAGGTGTTCGCGGACACCGAGGCCGGGCTCTATCGGCAGGCCGGCTCGGGCTGGGTGCTGGCGCGGCCCCGATCCATGGCGCTGCCGCCCGGTTCGGCGCACGTGAGCGCCCTGGGGCTGCTGGGCTCCCGGCTGGTGCTGGGGGCCTTCGACGGCGGCCTGGCCCTGGGGCAGCCCGCAGGCCAGGACTGGGCCTGGTCCCGGATGCCGGGCGCCCCGGCCTGGGCGGTGAACGCCATCCTCACCTCCGGGGACGGACTGTACGTGGCCAGCCTGCGGGGCGCCGCGCGCTTCGACGGCAGGCGCTGGACCGCCATGCCCGGCGGCGCCGAGGGCCCGGCCTTCGCCCTGGCCGCCACCCGGGACGGGATCGCGGTGGGCTACGGACAGGGGCTGCTGTTGCCGGGATCCCGCTTCCTGTCGGCCTTCCACGGCCTGCCCGGCAACCAGACCCTGGCCCTGGCCGGGGGCGACCCGCTGTTCGTGGGCACCCCCTCGGGCCTGGGCGCGGTCTCCGGCAGCAAGGTGGCCTGGCGGGTCACCGCCGGGGAAGGGCGGTTGCCGCATCCCTGGGTGACCGCCCTGGCCCTGCGCGCGGATGCCCTGTACATCGGCACCTACGGCGGCGGGGTGGCGCGGCGCACCGCCGGCGGGCCGCCCCAGGGCCGGTTCCAGCCGTTCCCGGAAACCGACGGGTTCAAGGTGAACCCCGGATGCCTGGTGGAGGCCGGAGGCCGGCTGTTCCTGGGCACCGACGGCCAGGGCCT
The DNA here is from genome assembly GCA_031292735.1 of Holophaga sp. The sequence goes on along the minus strand of JARLGP010000188.1, from coordinate 4,376 downwards.
GTTCCGCCTGAGCCAGGACGGCTCGCGCTTCGAACCGCTCCGGCTGGCGCTGCCATCGCCGCGGATCACCGCCATCCTGCCCGGCGCCGACGCCCTGTACGTGGGCACCGACGAGGGCCTGGCCCGGCTGCGCCTGCCGCTTGCCGACGGGGGCGCCTGACATGGCCGCCGCCTTCCGCCTCCTCCTGCTGGCCTGCTGCGCGGTCCTGCTGCATGCCCAGGCAGGCCTGCTGGTGCCCACCGGTTCCGGACGCCCCGATGCCGCCGTGCTCTCGCTGCGGGAGATGACCGTGGAGGTGGACCTGGGCCGGGGCTACGCCCGGGTGAACGTGCTCCAGGTGTTCGAGAACCACACCCCGTCGGCCCAGGAGGGCACCTACCGGTTCGCCCTGCCGCCGTCCGCGGCGGTGGGCGACTTCGCGGTCTGGGACGGCCTGCGGCGGATTCCGGGGGTGATCCTGGAAAAGCGGCGGGCCCGGTCCATCTACCAGGAGCTGGAGCGCCAGCGCATCGACCCCGGGCTGCTGCAGCAGGGTGAGGAGGAGGACCAGAGGCCCGGCGGCACCCTGTTCTCGGCGGCCATCACCCCCATCCCGGCCCTGGCCACCAAGCGTCTGGAACTGCAGTTCCAGCAGGAGGTGCCGTACCTCGGCGGGCTGGGCGAATTCCGCCTGGCCCTGCGGCCTCCGGACGCGGAACCGCCGGTGGCCGACCGGCTTACGGTCCGGGTGCGGCTGGAGGACGCGGTGCTGGACGGCTTCGGTTCCGGCCTGGCGCTGCAGGCCGCGCCGGAGGGGGCCGCCTTCAGCGGCCAGGGCGTGAAGCTGGACCGGGACCTGGTGGTGCGCTTCCGCCCCCGGGGGAACGCGCCGCTCAGGCTTTCCGCCTTCCGCAACCCCGACGGGCTGCTGCCGGACGGCCTGGCCCTGGCGCCCTGGGAGCGGCCCGCGGACATTCCGCCGGAACGGGACGGGTTCTTCCTGCTGGAAGCCCTGCCGCCGGGCGCGGCCGGCGCCGCCAGGGCGGCCGCGCCCCGGGGGCCCGGGGCCGTGACCCTGGCCATCCTGTTCGACACCGGGCTGGGCCACCGCTGGGGCGGGCTGGAGACCGCCTATGGCCAGCTGGTGCGGGTGCTCCAGGCGCTGGGCCCGGAGGACCGGTTCGCCCTCATCCCCTACGACCTGACCCCGGGCCCCGCCAGCCTGCAGGCGGCCACCCCCCAGGCGGTCCAGACCGCCCTGGCCGCCCTCCGCCAGCGGCCCCTGGGGCCCGGGACCGACCTGGCCCGGGCCCTGGGCGCCGCCCGCGCCCTGCTGGGCGACCATGGCCGGATCCTGCTGCTCACCGGCGCCCAGGGGCCGGGCTCGGGTCGGGCGCTCCGGGCCGCGGCCGGGCCGCTTCCGCTGTTCACCGCGGTGAGTTCCGGCGACCCGGGCCCGGCCCTGGCCGCGGCCTCGGAGCAGCTGCTGGCCCCCACCGCCACCGAGCTGGAAGGCGATCTGTTCTTCCAGCGCCTGCTGACCCCCGGCGCCCCGGCCCGGTCCGGAAGCCCGGGGCAGGGCCGGCCGCCCTTCACCGTCGCTGGCGGCGAACCGCGCCTGCATGACATCTACCCGGTGCTGGTGCAGCCGCCGGAACCGGGCGCGCTGTCCGGCTGGGTGGGGCGCTACGCCGCCCCCGGCGCCGGGCTCCAGTTCCAGCTCCGCTCCCCGCTGCTCCCCGGCGGCGGTGCCAGCCTGAAGGCGGCCCTGCCGGAGCGGGCCCTGGACGCCCGGGACCTGCCCCGGCGCTGGGCCCGGGCCCGGGTGGACGACCTGCTGGGCCGGATCGAGGCGGACGGCGAGCGCCGGGACTGGATCGAGGAGGTCATCGCCCTGTCCAGGCGCTACAAGTTCGTTACCCCCTACACCGCCTTCCTGGCGGCGCCCCGGGCCCTGCTGCGGCCCCGGCGGATCCAGCCCGGGGACCCGGTGCTCCGGGTGGAATGCGATCCGGGGACGGTGGCGGCCACCGCGCTGCTGCCCTTCGGGCTGAAGCTGGAACTGGCGCACCGGCCCGCCAGCACCATCTGGGAAGGCCGATTCCTGGTGCCCGAGGGGCTCAAGGACGGCCGCTACCCGGTGCGCATCCTGGTGCGCGACCGCAGCGGGGCGCGCAGTTCCGAAACCAAGCACTTCGTCCTGGACGGCAAGACCCCCGGAATCCGGCCCCAGCTGCCCGCGGTCTGCCGGGCCGGAACCATGCTGCGGATCGCCGCCGCCGCCGACCAGGACGTGGTGTTCCTCAGCGCCCGGGTGGGCGACGGCGCCCCGGTGCCGCTGCGCTGGGACGCCCGGGAGCAGCGCAGCGTGGGCCTGGTCTGGATCCCCCCGGGCAGCGCGGGCAGCCGGGAGGTGCTGTTCGAGGCGGTGGACGCGGCGCGCAACCGCGGCTTCGCGCACGCCGTGCTGGAGGTGCGCCCGTGAGGTTCCCGCGCGCCGCCGCCTGGATCCTGGCTGCCGCCGTGGCCGGCCTGGCCGGCTCGGTGATCCCCTGGGAGGAGCTCACGGAGGGCGACTGGATCTACAGCCTCGCCACCCGCTTCGCCCTGGTGGACGGGCACCGGGTGCACTATCCCACCCCCACCGCGGAACTGGCCCGGCTGCTGGAAGCCGGCCAGGACGCCGCCGCGCTGCGCCATCTGGCCGAAGCCCGGCTGGCCCTGGGCGACCGCCGGGGCGCCCTGGAGGCCATGCGGCGCTGGGCCCCGGCCCAGGGCCCCCGGGGCTGGGCCGAGCTGGCCCGCTGGGCGGCGGCCCACCACGAGCCGGCCGCCGCCCTGATGGCCGCCGAGCAGGCCCTGCCCGGACTGGCCGAAGGCGAGCGGCTGGAGCTGGCCGACCAGCGCATCGAATGGGCCCGGGCGCATCCGGAGCTGGCCGATCCCATGGCCATGATCCAGGCCCGGTCGGAACTGTTTCCCGCGGACGGCCCGGCCCTGGAACGCTGGGTGCGGGCCCTGGAACGGGCCGGGCGGCTGGCCGAGGCGGAGCGGGCCCTGGATCGCGGCCAGGCCCTGGACCCCGAGCGCCGGCTGCTGCTCCGCGCCGATCTGCGGGCCGACCACGGCGACCGCCGCGGCGCCTTCCAGTTGCTGGACGACGCCGTGGCCCGGCCCTGGGGGCTGGACTTCCGCAAGGCCTATGCCGCCCGGGTGGACCAGGTGGCGGGGCAGGCGCCCTCCCAGTGGCGGGCCGCCCTGGATGCCCGGTTCGACGCCGCCGCCCTGGTGCGCCTGGCCACCTGGTTCCAGGGTCGCGGCCAGGGCGGCGCCGCCGCCGACCTGCTGCGCCAGGTGGAGCGACGCTACGGCAAGGACCTGGACCGGCCCGGGCTGCTGCTGCTGGCCCGCCTGTACGGGGAACTGGACGCGGTGCCGGAAGCCTTCCGCGCGGCCCTGGCCGCGGCCCACGCCGGCAGCGCCGGTGAGCAGACCGGGGACCTGGCCTCGCTCTCCCGGCTGGCCCTGCGCGCCGGCGGCCGGCCTTTGGCCTGGGGCACCTACAACGACGAAAGCTACCGCTGGGTGGCCAACCTGGACCGGACCCCGGGGTTCTGGACCGGCGCCGTGGCGTTCCTGCTCACCGGGGTGCCCTGGAAGGAGACCCTGGACCGGCTGGAGGACGGCTCCATCCCGGACCGCACCTTCACCACCGCCCGGGCCCTGGCCGCGGCCCTGGCCCAGCGCGCGCCCGACGATCCGGAGCTGCCCGGGCTGCGGGTGGCGATCATGGAGCGGCACGTGGAGCGGGGCGAGGGACGGGCCGCCCTGGACCTGCTGCCGCTGGTGGAATCCGGCCCGCCGGCCCTGGCCTTTGAAGCCCGGCGGGCAGCCCTGCTGGCCGCCCAGCAGACCCCCGTGCCCCGCGCCGAGGAGGTCCGGCTGTTCAAGGCCAGGCTGGCCTTCGCCGCCCCGGACGGAACCCGGGCGCCGCTGGCCCCCGGCACCCCGTACCAGGATCTGCTGAACGGCGCCGTGGCCCGGCTGGACTACCTGGACCCCTCCCACCGCGCCGCGCTGGACCTCGTCCTCGGCGAACTGGACCGGATGCCCGACGCCGAGGAGCTGTGGCTGAACCTGGCCACCCGGCTGGAAGGATGGAACCTGGACGACGACCTGGGACCGCGCTACCAGCAGGCCCTGGAACGGTTCCAGGGGTCCGGGATCTGGGCCAAGGCGGCGCGTTGGTACGCCCGCCGGGGCTACCAGGCGGAGCTGCGCCGGCTGGGCTCGGAGGTGGCGGCCCGGTTCCGCGGCAGCGAACTGTTCCAGCGCGCCGACGCGGCCGGGGACGCGGTCATGGCCGCCCCCGAGCCCCGCGGGCCGGCTGCCGCCG
>JARLGP010000031.1 GCA_031292735.1 Holophaga sp. | reverse complement strand
GGGGACCAGGATCGCGGCCTTGGCGTGGTACACCTTCTTCAGGATGCGGTTGATCTCGTTCATCACTTTCTGGAACTTCTTGGACATGTGGTTCAGCGCGCGGTCGGTGTAGACCACGGAGAATTCCATCAAGCCATCGGGATCGATGTTGGGAAGTAGTGCTGTCATTTTGAGGTCTCCTGTTGTGGTTACTTCAGCCAGTTGATGTCGCTGCCCGGCGGAAGGTGCGGGGTGAAGATGGACAGGTACTGCAAATCCTCCTGCATGGCCCGGGTGTCGTGGATGATTCCGCGCGGGCAAACATGCACATCGCCGGCCTTGACCGGCTTCCAGTCACCATTGACCAGGATCTCACCCTTGCCGCCGACCACGATCACGATTTCATCGGAGACCGAGTGGAAATGGTTGCCAATGGCGGTGCCCTTTACGGCCGTGCGGACCATGACCTGGGTGCGCGGGCAGTCGTAGACGGTCGCGCTGTCCACCCCGGTGGCGGGCAGCTGGCGTGAGCCATAGTGTTCGCTGAGATGGACCAGGATCGACGCATCCGGGGTGGAATCGATCAGGCCCTTGATGCTGCCTGGGGTGTAGGTGGTCATGTTCTCGTCCTCCAAAATTTGGGATTGTATGCGATTTTACTGCTTAAATGACCGACGGCGCAGTGGGAAGCATCCAGGGAATGATGAAGGCCTGCAGCAGCACGATCACGATCACCAGGCACAGCAGGATCAACGCGTATTTGATGGTTTTACGGAAGATATCGGTTTCCCGTCCCACCAGGCCCACAGCGGCGCAGGCCACGGCGATGGACTGGGGCGAGATCAGCTTGCCGATGTCGCTGCCGAACAGGTTGGCCGAGGTGGTGAGCACGGGGTTCAGGCCCAGGCTCATGGCGGTGACCTGCTGCAGTTTGCCGAACAGGGCCGCGGAGGAGGTGACCGAGCCGGTGAGGAACACGCCCACCATGCCGATGATCGGGGAGAAGATGGGGAACGCCATGCCGGTGTAGGCGGCGAAGGCCAGGCCCAGGGTGAAGGACATGCCGGAGTAGTTGGCCAGGAAGCCGATGCCCAGCACCGAAGCCAGGGTGATGAGGGTGAACTGCAGCTGCTTGAAGGTCTTCACGAACACCTTGGCGCCGGTGGAGGGGCTGATGCCGGCCACCACCATGGACAGGAGCGAGGAGATCATCATGGCCGTGCCGGCGGCGGTGAACCATTCCCAGCGGTAGCTGGCGCCATAGACCGAAGGCTTGGGCACGATGGGCTGGGCGCGCAGCACGACGCCGTCAAGCCCGGGCCAGTGGGGAACCAGCACGAACCACTTGAGGCTCTTGTTGGCGAAGGTCTTGAACATCGGGGTGCCCCAGATGGCCATGACCACCATGAGGATGAGGAACGGCGACCAGGCCCGGAAGATCTGGCCACCGGTGTAGGAGTGCTTGGTGGCGGTGCGCGCGGCCTCGGAGTCCTCGGGGAAGTTCCAGACCGTCTTGGGCTGCCAGAAGCGGATGAAGATCACCAGGCACACCAGCGAAACGATGGAGGCGGTGATGCCGGGCAGTTCAGGCCCGAAGTAGGTGGAAACCAGCAGGGACGCCACGGCGTAGCTGATGCCGGCCACCAGGGCCGCCGGCAGGACTTCCTTGGCGCGCTTGAAGCCGACCATCACCACCACCATGAAGAAGGGGATGATCAGGGCCAGGAAGGCCATGTCGTAGCCGATGGCGCGGGTCAGGATGTTGGCGGGGAAGCCGGTCACGGTGGACATCATGATGGTGGGCACCCCCACCGGTCCGAACGGCACGGGCGGCGTGTTGGCCACCAGGCAGATCACGGCTGCCGGCAGGGCCGGGAAGCCCAGGCCGATCAGCATGGCCGCGGCCACCGCCACCGGCGCGCCCTGGCCGGCGACGCCTTCCATGAAGGCCGAGAAGCAGAAGGCGATGAGCAGCGCCTGGATGCGCCGGTCCGGGGACAGGGCCGAGATGGAGCTCTTGATCACCTCGAACTGGCCCGAGGCCACGGTGAGGTTGAACAGGAACACCGCGGTGAGGATGATCCAGCCGATGGGGAACAGCCCGTTGACCATGCCCAGGATCGCGGCCGAAAGGGCCGCGGTGACCGGCATCCGGTAGACCAGCACGCTGATCAGGATGGTGATGAGCAGGGTGAGCAGACCGGCCACGTGGCCTTTCATGCGCTTCACCGCCAGGGCCCAGAACAGGAAGATGATGGGAATGGCCACCACCAGGGCGGTCAGGAGCAGACTCCCGCCCAAAGCTGCGTAGTTGTGAGTCCATGGGGTTGCCATGCAGTCCTCCTTGCAATTTCAGATCTTCAAATGAGCGGGGATCTCTCAATATCGAGTTTCCTGGACCAGGGCACAATGAGTTTTTCCCGATTCCTGAAATCGGTTTTCCCGATGGGTCTTTATACTCCGGCCGGCTCGCGGGATTAAGCCGTTGCGCAAAAGTAACTTGGATATTTTGGTACAGCCCCTCTAAGTGGGCAGGTTCCGGTGCAGAAAGGGCCGGGGGTTGGCTCCCGTGTAGTCGGCCACCCGGTGCCCGTCGCCACGCAGCAGGTACTTGCAGGAAAGCAGGCCATCCAGGCCCACCGGACCCCGCGCGTGGATCCTTGAGGTGCTGATGCCCACCTCCGCGCCGAAGCCGTAGCGGTAGCCGTCGGCGAAGCGGGTGGAGGCGTTGTGGTAGACTCCGCTGGCGTCCACTTCGGCCAGGAACCGCTCGGCCGCTTTCGGGTCCTCGGTGAGGATGGCCTCGGTGTGGCCGGAGCCGTGGGCGTGGATGTGGGCGATGGCCTGCTCCAGGTCGTCCACCACCCGCACCGACAGGATGGGCTCCCCGTATTCCGTGTCCCAGTCCGCCTCGCTGGCCGCCAGCATCCAGGGCAGCGCCGCCCGGGCCCGGGGGCAGCCGCGCAGCTCCACCCCTCGCCCGCGCAGGTCTTCCGCCACCAGGGCCAGCACCCCCATGGCGTCCCGGTGCACCAGCAGGGTCTCCACCGAATTGCAGGCGGCCGGGTACTGCAGCTTGGCGTCGCGCACCACCGCCACCGCCTTGGCCGGGTCGGCGGCGGCGTCCAGGTAGATGTGGCAGATCCCTTCGGCGTGGCCCAGCACCGGAATCCGGGTGTGGGACTGGATGTACTTCACCAACGCACTGGACCCCCGGGGGATCACCAGGTCCACCAGATCGTCCAGGGCCAGCAGGGCCTCCACGTCTTCCCGGCCGCCCAGCAGCTGGATGGCATCCGCCGGCAGGCCGGCCGCGCCCAGCCCCTGGCGCAGGATCTCGGCCAGCAGCTGGTTGCTGCGGACGGCCTCGCTGCCGCCCTTGAGCAGCGCGGCGTTGCCGGACTTGATGGCCAGCGAGCCGATCTGCAGCAGGGCGTCGGGCCTGGCCTCGAACACCACGCCCAGCACGCCCAGCGGGCAGGTGACCTGGGTGAGCTCCAGGCCTTCGTCCAGGAGCCGGTCCAGGCGCACCCGGCCCAGCGGATCGTCCAGGGCGGCCACGGCGGTGAGCCCGCGCGCCATCTCCCGCAGCTTGCCCGGGTCCAGCTTCAGCCGGCTGAGGGTGGCTTCCGACAGCCCGGCGGCCTGGGCGCAGTCCTCGGCGTTGGCCTGGAGCACCGCTTCGGCTTGCGCCAGCAGCAGCTCGGCGGCTTGGGTCAGGGCCAGGTTCCGGGGTTCCAGGGGGGCGGCCGCCAGCCGGCGGGAAGCGCTTCGCGCCTGCTGGGCCCGGGCCCTGATCTGTTGCTCGCGCGGTTGGCTCATCATTGCTCCATCAGAACGAAGGTGTCGCGGCTGACCAGCACCCGGCCGTTGCCGGGCGCCTCGGCGCGCTCGGGATCCAGGTCCTGGTCGGCCTCGGTCCGGGCCATGGTGGCGACCCCCCGGGCGAAATCGTGGCCCTGCTCGTCGGCGATGGCCACCACATCGTCCCGTTCGAAGTCCCCTTCCAGGGCCACCACGCCGGCCGCCAGCAGGGAGGCCTGGCCGGCCAGGAGGGCATCCTGGGCGCCGGCGTTCACCCGGATCCGCCCGGCCAGTTGCCCGGCGAATGCGACCCAGCGCTTGCGTCCCTTGATCCGCCGGCCCGGTTCGAACAGGGTGCCCACCTCCTGGCCGGAAAGCACCTGATCCAGGATCCCCGGGCAGGCGCCGTCGGCGATGAGCACCCGGGTGCCCGCCTGGGTGGCCACCCGCACCGCCGCCAGCTTCGAGGCCATGCCGCCCCGGCCGCGGCTGCTGAGCCCGTCGGCGAAGCCCTCGATCTCCGGGGTGAGTTCCTGCACCTGCGGGATCAGCCTGGCCTTGGGATCCTTGTGTGGATTCCCGGTGTACAGCCCGGCCACGTCGGACAGGATCAGCAGGGTGTCCGCGGTCATCCCGCTGGCCACCAGGGCGGACAGCTTGTCGTTGTCGCCGAACACCGGGGCGGTGCGGAAGCCCAGCCGCTCCTCCAACTCCACGGTGGAGACGGTGTCGTTCTCGTTGATGATGGGCACCACCCCCAGCTTCAGAAGGTGGTCCAGGGTGGCGCGCAGGTTCAGGTAGCGCCGGCGGTTGCTGAAGTCGTATTCGCTGAGCAGCACCTGGGCCGCCACGATCCCCAGCCGGGCGAAGCCCTCCTGGTAGATGGCCATGAGCCGGCCTTGCCCCACCGCGGCGCAGGCCTGCTTCTCGGCCAGCCGCACCGGCGGGTGCTCCAGGCCCAGCTGCTGGGCGCCCAGGCCGATGGCGCCCGAGGTGACCAGCAGGACTTCCTTGCCCTGGTGGCCAACGGTGGCGATGGATTCCAGGATCCCGTAGAGCCGGCCCAGGGCCGGCAGGCCGTCGGCGCGCATGATCACATTGGTGCCGAGTTTCACCACCAGACGCCGGGTCTGGGCGAGGGTGGCGCGGGAAGCGTCTTTCATCGATGACTCCAGGAATGCGCCCCGGCCGCGGAGCCCAGGGCGGGTTCCGTGCGTTGGGGCCTGCTGTCTGTCCCTCCTGTCCCCGGTACGGCCCCTAAGCTTCCGTGGGACGGAAGGGAGGGCGGGGGATAGGGTGCAGAATCAGCATAGGAACCTCATTGTACGGGAACCGGGTTGGCCGGGCAATGGCCGCCGCCAGTAATAAATCCGGGGGACGACCGTATTAAGGGCCATGCTGGGGCAGGCCCGAACGCACCTTTCCCGGGCCCCCGAGGAGCATCATGTCCAATGACAAGAAGCCCAAGAAAGCCAAGCCCCCGGTGGTTCACGGGGCCACGTCCAAGGGCAGCGACTTGGCCAGCCGGCTGACCGACGCCACCCAGAAGGCGGCGCCGGCCAAAAAGAAGAAATGATGGGGGACCGCGCGTCCTGGCTTTATGCCTCGATGCGCGTGCCCAGCACTTTCAGGAACTTGGCGATCCATTCCGGATGGGCGGGCCAGGCGGGGGCGGTGACCAGGTTGCCGTCCACGTGGGCCTGGTCCACCGGAATGCTGACGAACGACCCCCCGGCCTCGGTGACTTCCGGGCCCACCGCGGGGTAGGCGGTGCAGGGCCGGCCCTGGAGCACCCCGGCCGCGGCCAGGATCTGGGGGCCGTGGCAGATGGCGGCGATCGGCTTGCCGGCCTTGGCCATGGCCCGGACCAGGTCCAGGACCTTGGGGTTCAGGCGCAGGTACTCGGGCGCCCGCCCGCCGGGGATGACCAGGGCGTCGAAGTCCTCGGCCCGGGCCTCGGCGAACGAGGCGTTCAGGACGAAGCGATGGCCGGGCTTTTCCGAGTAGGTCTGGTCCCCTTCGAAGTCGTGGATGGCGGTGCGCACGAAGTCCCCGGCCTTCTTGTCCGGGCACACCGCGGCCACGCTGTGGCCGACCATGAGCAGCATCTGGAACGGGACCATCACCTCGTAGTCCTCGACGAAATCCCCCACGAGCATCAGGATCTTCTTCGCAGCCATGGCGACCTCCTTGCCTGACCATTCAAGGTCAGAACGCGGATGCATCATACCAGAGGTCCGAAACAGGGATTCCGGCCGTCGGGCGGTTCCCAAAACTTGGACTTGACATCCGGACCCGCCTGGGTAGAGTAGCTCATCAACGCATTCACAAATTCATTCATCTGTTCTTTCATGTATACATCACTCGCGGCGGAGTCCGGGAGCGTACGTGGGGGAGCAACAGCAGGCAGCCAGGGCGCTTGATCGACCGCAGCCACCCAAACCCGGAACCCTAAAACGGGGATTCATCCAATGCTGGAAGTGGAAACCAACCTCAATCTGGGAGATGCCGCCTACCGGGCGATCATCCGGATGATCCTGGAAAACAAGTACCGGCCCGGCGATGTCCTGCTGGAGTCCGAACTGGCGGAACGGCTCTCCTTCAGCCGGACGCCGGTGAGCTACGCGCTCGGCAAGCTGGTGGCCGAAGGCTTCCTGGAGAAGCGCAAGAAGAAGGGCTGCGTCATCCCCATCCCTTCGGCGGAAGACGCCAAGAACGTGTTCCTCGCCAGGCAGGTGGTGGAAAGCCAGACCGCCGCCGCCGCCGCCCAGTACGGCACCGCCGAGGAGATCGCGGAACTGGCCCTCACCTTCGAGAAGCAGGACCTGTCGCTCTCCTCCGGCAGCAAGGAACTGTTCTCCAGCAGCAACGAGGCCTTCCACCTGGGCATCGCCATGATGTCGAAAAACCCGTATTTCGAGCGCTACTGCCGGCACGCCTTCTGGCATTCCAATACCTACATCTTCTTCTTCGACAGGTTCTACCGAAACTGGGCGGAGGTTTCCGCCCATTCCAAGACGGCCGCCTACCACAAGCGCATCTATGACGCCATTGCCCGGCATGACGCCAGCGAGGCGGGCCGGCTCATGGGCGAACACATCCTCACCACCTATGAGGGCCTGCTGGTCCGCATCCCGTGAGGGGTCGGCCTGGAAAGAGTCCATCGAACATCCTTCAAGGAGGTTACCGAATGAAACATCTGCTCATCCTAGGAGCTGGCCGCATTGCCCGGCCCTGTGTCACGTACCTGCAGAAATGCGAATGGCTGAAATTGACCATCGTCGAGGCGTCCCAGGAGAATCTGGATCGGGTCACCGGGAGCCATCCCCGCACCACCACCCTGAACCAGCCCCTGCCCAAGGACGTGGCCGCGTTCATCGCCGCCCAGAAGCCGGACCTGGTCCTGAACCTGCTCCCCGCCGAATTCCGCAACCGGGTCGCCGAGGCCTGCCTCAAGGCCGAGGTCAACCTGATGTTCCCGTCCTACTCGGACGCCTCGATCCGGGCCATGGAGCCCCAGCTGAAGAAATCCAAGCTCACTTGGCTCATCGAGCTGGGCGTGGACCCCGGCATCGACCACATGTCCGCGGCCAGGACCATCAACGCCATCCACGCCAAGGGCGGCAAGGTGGAATCGTTCAAGTCGGTGTGCGGCGCCGTTCCCTGCGCGGAAGCCAACACCAACCCCTGGGGCTACAAGCTGTCCTGGGCGCCCGAGAGCCTGATCGGGGCCTCCCGGCGCACCGCCAAGATCATGGACAACGGCAAGGTGGTGGAGTGGCTGGACGGCGTGACCTACGAGCACGTCCATCTGGAAGAGGTGACCGGGCTGGGCTGGTATGAGGTGTACGCCAACGCCGACTCCCTGCCGTACCTGGACACCTACCACATCCCCGAAGCCAAGAGCATCTACCGCGGCACCATCCGCTACGTGGGCTGGAGCGAGACCATCGTGGCCATGAACGCCCTCGGCCTGTTCAGCCAGGAGCACGAGGATCTGGCAGGGCTCAGCTTCAGCGCCTTCACCGCCCGCAAGTGCGGCGCCGCCAAGGGTGCCGACGCCGGCCAGGCCCTGTGCGCCAAACTGGGCCTCAAGCCCTCTTCGGCTATCTACATGCGGCTGAAATGGCTGGGCTACCTGGATGACCGGCCGCTCCCCGCCGGGGTTGCCTGCAGCCGCGACGTGGTGCGGGTCCTGTTCGGCGAGAAGCTCTTCTTTGACCCCAGCGAGCGGGACCTGATCATCCTCAAGGACGAGGTGGTCGCCTCCTACCCGGATGGCAAGCGCAAGTGCCACACTTCCACCTTGATCGACTTCGGCATCCCCAACGGCGACTCGTCCATCGCCCGCACCACCGGCCTGCCGCCGGCCATCGTGGCCAAGCTGTTCCTGGAAGGCCGGATCCCCGGTCACGGGCTGGTTCTGCCGACCCTGCCCGAATTGTACAACGCCTGCCTGGCCGAACTGGAAAAGGAGGGCATCCGCCTGCAGGAGACCACCGTCGATCTTTAAACCGTCCGGCCCCGTTTCCGGAACTTCAACGGGCGGTTTTGGTGCACGAACCGGAAGGTCCAGTAGTAGAACCGAATGATCAACAAAAACCAAGGAGATCCCCATGAAACGGGTTTCGGTAGGTCTAGGACTGATGATGTCAGTGTTGATGCTTGGGGGGTCCATTGCCGCCTGGGCCCAGGACAAGCCCATCAAGTGTAGGCTGGTCGCCTCGCTGTCCTCCCTTGACTGGGAGCACACGACCAACACCCGCGACATGAAGGTGTGGCATCAGATGTACGAAGGGCTCTACGGGATGGACGAGGCGAAGAACGGCTACTACCCGGAACTCGCCAAGAAGGTCGGCGTGAGCAAGAACGGCCTGGTCTATACCATCGCCCTGCAGGGCGGCGTCAAGTTCCAGAACGGCGAGCCCCTCAAGGCCTCCGACGTCGTGTTCAGCTACAAGCGGGCGATGAAGAACCCCAGGTTCAACTACCTGACCTCCATGATCGCCGACGTCGCCGCCATCGACGACGGCGACGTGAAGATCACCCTGAACAAGCCCTACTCGCCCATCGCGCACACCTTCTTCTGCATCAAGATCATGAGCCAGAAGGAAGTGACCGGCCAGGGCGCCAAGTTCGGCACCATTCCCAACAAGGCGGGCACGGGCGCCTACTACGTAACCAACTTCAACATCGCCACCGGCGTCAAGCTGGAGGCGTTCAACGGCTACTGGAGGGGAGCCCCCGCCATCAAGTCGGTGCAGTACATCGTGATCCCGGACGACACCTCGGCGGTCATCGCCTACCAGAACCACGAGCTGGACTACTTCGAGGACGCGCCGCTTTCCGCCTGGAAGGACCTGTCCAAGGTCAGCGGGCAGAACGCCAAGCTGATCAAGGGCAACAACATCATGTTCATGGCGGTGAACTACCTCTCCAGCCGGAAGGCGCTCGCCGACCTGCGGGTGCGCGAGGCCATCTTCTACGCCGTGAACAAGCACGACATCAACCTCGCGGTGTGCGACGGCTACGGCGCCGAGGCCACCCAGTACATGCCCTCCGAGTACGTGCCCACCTCTCCGGTGAGCGGCTTCAAGACCTACGCCTACAATCCGGCGACGGCGAAGAAGCTGCTCGCTGAAGCCGGCTATCCCAAGGGCGTCGATGTGGGCACCATCCTCACCTACGGCAGTTCCACCTCCAACAACGCGAAGATGGCCCAGGTGCTCCAGGCCAACCTCAGCAACGTGGGAATCCACGCGGCGGTGAGCGTGATGGAGGCCTCCATCGTCACTCCCAAGCTCTACAACCAGGATTACGACATCTGCATCTTCGCCGACTCCGGCAACTACGACTTCAACAACATCCGGCAGCAGGTGCACAGCGAATCCAAGGGCATGTATGTCATCAAGTACCAGGGTGGCCCGTTCAACTGGAAGCACTTCGAGAACCTGATCGACCTGGGCGCCGCCACCACGGATACCGGCAAGCGCCGCGGCTACTACACCCAGCTCTGGTCCGGCGTCATGGACACGGCCACCATCCTGCCCTGCCTCCACCGGCCTGTGGGAATCGTGTGGTCCAAGAACCTGAACATCGGCCAGCCCGTTCCGACGTATTACAAGATCAGGATGTTCGCGAAGAAATAGCGGCTCCCGGTCTGCCCTGGAAGCAACAAGTTACTGTATTGGACGAATAACCGGAAGGGGGATGCGGGCATCCCTGCGCTCCCAAGGCGCAGGGATACCTCGGACCTTTTTTAGGGGCCCGTTCAAGGGAGGCGGAAGATGTATAGATACGTAATAAAAAGGATCCTGTTCCTCATTCCCACCATCCTGGGGGTCGTCTTCATCATCCTTCTGACGATGAACTTCACCCCGGGCGACCCGGCCCGGGCCCTGCTCGGAGTCGCGGCGCCGCAGGCCGACGTGAATGCCCTGAACCATGAACTGGGTTACGACCTGCCCTTCACCCAAAAGTACGTGAACTACGTGAAGAACATGGTTGTCCACCAGGATTTCGGGGTTTCCTACTTCACGCAGCAATCCGTATTCGACGAGATCTGGCCCCGCTACATCATCACCATCAAGCTTGCCTTCCTTGGCGTCTTCCTTTCGGCTGCGATAGGCATTCCACTGGGCATCTACGCCGCGGTGAGGCAATATTCGCTATGGGACACGATCCCATCCCTGATGGCCTTCCTGCTGGCGGCCGTGCCGGCCTTCGTCCTGGGCATGGTCCTGCTGTTCTACTTCTCCCTGAAGCTGAACTGGCTGCCGTCGTACGGCATCGACACGTTCCAGCACTACATCATGCCGGCCCTGGCCATCTCCATCCCGCCGGCCGCCATGAACCTCCGGTTCACCAAGTCCTCCATGCTCGAGTCGATCCGCCAGGACTACGTGCGGACCGCCCGCGCCAAAGGCGCTTCGGAGCGGGTGGTGATCTGGAAGCACGCCCTCAAGAACGCGCTGCTCCCGGTGATCACCAACATCGGCCTGAGCCTCGGGACCTTGATCGCCGGCGCCGTCGTGGCGGAGAAGCTGTTCTCCATCCCCGGCATCGGCAGCCTCATCGTCGATCGCATCACCTACAAGGACGAGCCGGTGATCATCGCCGGAACGATCCTCATCGCGATCTGCTTCACCATCGTCATGCTAATCGTCGATCTGATCTATGCCTGGATCGATCCCCGGATCCGCGCCAAGTATGCAAGAACGAAAGGTTAGGGCCATGGAAAGGGTTATCGCTGCACAGCCTGGGATCCAGGTGTTCAAGAAGCAGAGCCAGGCCAAGGAGGTATGGCGCCGGTTCCGCAAGGGCAAGGGGGCCGTGGCCGGCCTCATCATGCTGTCCATCATCCTCCTCCTCCTGGTCTGCGCCAATCTCATCGCCCCCTACGCCAACGCCACCAACCAGGACATGGCGATCAAGCTGCAGGGCCCCTCGTTCAGCCACCTGCTGGGGACCGACGCCTTCGGCCGCGACCTGTTCGCGCGCATCCTGCACGGAGGCCGGACCTCGCTGACCATCGCGGTGCTCGCCACCATCTCGTCCTGCGTGGTGGGCAGCGCGCTCGGCGCCATCGCGGGCTATTTCGGCGGCAAGACCGACAGCCTCATCATGCGGACCCTGGACATCTTCATGTCCATTCCGGACATCCTGTTCACCATGGCCGTGGTGTTCGCCCTGGGGGCCGGGTTCGGCAACCTGCTCCTGGCCCTCACCCTGGCCTACTTCACCAACTACGTGCGCCTGGTCCGCTCCGCCGTCCTCAACCTCGCCGATCTCGACTATGTCGAGGCCGCGCGGGCCGGAGGCTCGAGCAGCGCGAGGATCATCATCACCCACATCCTGCCCAACGCGATGGGCGTCATCATCGTCAACACGACGCTCAATGTGGCGAAGATCATCCTCTACGAATCGACCCTGAGTTTCCTGGGCCTCGGGATGCCGCCGCCGGCGCCCGAGTGGGGACTCCTCCTGGCCGACGCCCGCGAGTACATGCGCGTGGCGCCCTACCTGATGTTCTTCCCCGCACTGGCCATCGTGCTTTGCGCCACCTCGGTGAACCTGATCGGCGACGGCCTCCGGGATGCCCTGGATCCCCATCTGAAATCCTAGTCAGCACGTAGAGGAATGAAGGCATATGAGCGAAGCGATACTGGAAATCAAGGATCTGTGGGTTATCTACAAGACCGACCTCGAAACCGTCGCGGCCGTGAACGGCATCAGCTTGCGGATCGGCAAGGGCAAGACCATGGGCCTCGTGGGTGAGACCGGGGCGGGCAAGACCACCACGGCGCTGAGCATCCTCCGGCTCCTGCCGAGCAACACCGGAAGGATTCTCAAGGGCTCCATCGCCTTCGACGGCGAGGACATCCTGGCCATGAACGAGCTGCGGATGCACGCGGTCCGGGGCGGCAAGATCGCCATGGTGTTCCAGGACCCCATGACCAGCCTCAACCCGGTCATGACCGTGGGCGAGCAGATCGCCGAGGCGATCCTCCTGCACAACGAGGGCATCTCCACCGCCGAGGTGGACAAGCGGGTCGATTCCATGCTCGGCATGGTGGGCATCCAGGCATCCCGCAAGGGCGAGTACCCCCACCAGTTTTCCGGCGGCATGAAGCAGCGCGTGGTCATCGCCATGGCCCTGGCCTGCGAGCCCGTGCTGCTGCTCGCCGACGAGCCCACCACGGCCCTGGACGTGACCATCCAGGCCCAGGTGCTCACCATGATCAAGGAGCTGCGGAACCGCCTGGGCACGTCGATGCTGATGATCACCCACAACCTCGGCATCGTGGCCAAGACCTGCGACGACGTGGCGGTGATGTACGCCGGGGAGATCGTGGAGGCGGGCACCGTGGAGGATCTCTTCCTGGGCACGCGGCACCATCCCTACACCGAAGGCCTGTTCGGCTCCATCCCGAGCCTGACCTCCCGGGCCACCCGGCTCACCCCCATCCCGGGCCTGATGCCCGACCCGTCGAACCTGCCCAAGGGCTGCGCGTTCGAGGAACGCTGCGGGCACCGCATGGACATCTGCAAGAACCAGCACCCGGTGGACTGCATCGAGGGCACCCACTCCATCCTCTGCCACCTTTTCGGGGAGCGATCATGAGCACCATCGACACCCGGACTCCCCTGATCGACATCGTCGACCTCAAGAAGCTCTTCAAGCTCAACGGCGGCGCGAAGCTGCACGCCGTGGACGGCATCAACCTCAAGATCTACCCCCAGGAAACGGTGGGCGTCGTGGGCGAATCCGGCTGCGGCAAGTCCACCCTGGGCCGCTCCATCATCCGGCTCATCGAGCCGACCTCCGGCCAGATCCTGTACAACGGACGCAACATCATGAAGCTTCGGGGCGGGAAGATGCGGGAGCTCCGCAAGGACCTCCAGATCATCTTCCAGGATCCCTACTCCAGCCTCGATCCCCGCAAGTCCGTCATCGAAGTCATCGCGGAGTACATGTTCATCCACCGCCAGTACAAGACCCGGGCGGAGACCTACAACCGGGCCGGCGCCCTCATGGACCTCGTGGGTCTGGCCAGGCGCTACGCGAACTCCTACCCCCATGAGCTGGACGGCGGCCGCCGGCAGCGGGTCGGCATCGCCCGCGCGCTCTCCCTCAACCCTAAGTTCATCGTTTGCGACGAACCCGTTTCCGCCCTGGACGTGTCCATCCAGGCCCAGATCCTCAACCTCCTCATGGACCTCGAGGAGGAGCTCGGCCTGACCTACATGTTCATCACCCACGACATGAGCGTGGTGAAGCACATCTCCAACAAGATCATGGTGATGTATCTCGGCAAGTGCGTGGAGATGGCCACCTCCGACGAACTCTTCGCCAATCCCCAGCATCCCTACACCAAGGCGCTGCTCAGCGCCATCCCGGTGCCCGACCTGTCCACCCGGGACAAGGAATTCGTGATCCTGCGGGGCGAGGTGAGCAATCCGATCAACGTGAAGCCCGGATGCCGGTTCGCCAAACGATGCGATTTCTGCACCGAGGCCTGCACCACCGCGGACCCCGAGGCGGTCGAGGTGGCTCCCGATCATTTCGTGTCCTGCGTCCTGATGAAGAAGGAGGCCTGATCACGCCCCTGCGCGCATCCTGCGCAGGTCCGCGATGGGCGGCAGCCCGAAGGTCCGCGCATACTCGCGGCTGAACTGGGACGGGGATTCGTACCCCACCCGGTAGGCCACGCTGGCGGCGTCGCCGATCCCGGTGCCCAGCAGGCGCCGGGCCTCCTGGAGGCGGAGCTCCTTCTGGTACTGCAGGGGGCTCAGGGTGGTCACCTGCTTGAAGTGCTGGAAGAAGGCCGAGGGGCTCATGTTGGCCTGCTGGGCCAGGTACTCCACCTTCATGGGCCGGTCCAGGTTGCTCCGGATCCATTCCACCGCCTTGGCGATGCACTGGGTTCGGCTGCCGGCCACGCCCAGGAGGCGCACGGCGGGGCCGTAGCGGGTCTGGAGCAGGCGGTAGGTGATTTCCCGCATGGCCATGGGGGCGAGCACCTGGGCGTCTCCGGGGTGGTCCAGGGCGCGCAGCAGCCTGGACGCCGCGTCGATCAGCAACCCGTCGGCCCGGTCCAGGAACACGCCCGCCGTGCTGCCCTGGGCGGGCGAGGGATCCAGGTCCTTGAGGATCCCGTAGATGGTGGTGGGATCAAGGTCCACCACCAGGCACAGGAAGGGCCGTTTTTCCGTGGCCTGGAGGATCTGCCCCGTGGCGGGGAGGTCCACCGAGGTGACCAGGTACTCGCCCGCGCCGAAGGCGAGGATCTTCCCGCCCACCACCGCCTCCTTGGCGCCCTGGACCACCAGGCAGAGGGAGGGCGTGTAGCGGTTGGGCAGGGGCAGGGTCCTGCGGTCGCTGCGCACGATCTGGAGGCCGGCGACCGCCGTGGGGTGGATCCCTTCGCCGGTGGAATGGAGCAGCGCCCGGTCCACCAGTTCCCTCGGCACCTTCAGCGCGGAATCCATGCGCACCTCCCAGGTCCAAGGATAGTCTGAACGTTGCCCGGAATTTCGAACGTTTGGAGGATCAGGCAATCCTTTCGGGGGATCGTGCTACCGCCTTCCGGCCGCTCCGTTCTACTTTCATGTCACGGGATTTCCCCGATCAGGAGCAAGCCATGAGCCACCCCATCGCCTTGATCACCGGCGCAAGCCGGGGCCTGGGCCGCAACACCGCGCTTCATCTCGCCCGTGCCGGCTTCGACCTCATCCTCACCTACCAGAGCCAGGAGGCGGAAGCCCTGGCCACGGTGGCGGCCATCCAGGGCGAGGGCCGCAAGGCCGTGGCGCTCCGGCTGGATGTCGGCCAGGCGAAGACCTTCGCCGGCTTCGCCGACCAGGTGCGCCGCGAACTGAAGGACACGTTCGCCGCCGAGCGGCTCGACGCCCTGGTGAACAATGCCGGGATCGGCATCCAGGTGCCCTTCGCGGAGACCTCCGAGGAGCAGTTCGACCTGCTCATGAACATCCATCTGAAGGGGACCTTCTTCCTCACCCAGAAGCTGGTGCCGCTGCTCAGGGATGGCGGCCGGATCGTGAACCTGTCCTCGGGCCTGGCCCGGTTCGCCCTGCCCGGATTCGCCGCCTACGCGACCATGAAGGGCGGGATCGAAGTGCTGACCCGCTACCTGGCCAAGGAGCTGGGTCCGCGCGGCATCGCCGTCAACGCGCTCGCCCCCGGCGCCATCGAAACGGACTTCGGCGGCGGCGTGGTGCGGGACAACCCCGGCGCCAACCAGGCCATCGCCAGCCAGACCGCCATGGGCCGGGCCGGGCTTCCCGACGACATCGGGGGAGCCCTGGCGGCCCTCCTTTCCGAGGGCACCGGGTGGATCACCGGTCAGCGGATCGAGGTTTCCGGCGGGATGTTCCTGTAGCCAGGATGCGCCCCTTCAGTTCCCCGACCGGACCTTGACGGTCCCGCTGTTGGTCTGGTACGCCCCGGCCTGGTTCTGCACTCGCACCTGCACCTGGAACGTGCCGGGGACGTTGCCCGCCAGCAGCCCGATCCGGTGGGTGCCCTGGCCGGAGGTGATGGTGGCCGAACTGGTGCCGGGAACGATGGTCCAGGTGTAGGTCATCCCGGCCTGCTCGGGGACCATGCCCTGCCGGGAACCGTCCCCCGTCCCCAGGGTGTCCGGCAGGGTCATGCTGGCGTTGGGAGCCGGCACCACCACGGCCTGGGCGCGGGCGCTCGTGCTGCCGCCGCTGCTGCTCACGGTCACCGAGGCGCCCAGGCTGCCGGGGCCGCCGGCGGTGAAGGTGATGGCGGAGCTGCCCTGGCCGGAGACCAGGGTGCCGCCCTGAAGGGTCCAGGTGTAGTTCATGCCCGGACCCTGGTCCTGGGTGCTGGCGGAGAGGCCGGTGGCGGAGGCGGTGAGGAAGGCGGGGAGGTTGACTGTCGGCTGGGTGGCCGGGGCGGCGTCGTTCACCGCCAGCGACAGGGTGACGCTGGTGCTTCCGGCGCCGTTGGAGCCGGTGATGGTGTATTCCGTGGCCGGCTTCGCCGCCGTGGGGGTGCCGCTGATGATCCCGCTGGCGGGATCCAGGCTCAGGCCGGCCGGCAGGGCCGGGGCCACCCGGTAGGTGGTGATGGCGCCGCCGGAGACGTACGGGATGTTGGGGTTGATGGCCGCGCCCCGGGTGTAGACCGCCGGCTCGGCGGAGTAGACCACCCGGGACGGGGCCTGGGGCGTGCCGGACGGGGCGGAGGAGGTCGCCGCGGCATCGGGCGATCCGGGCGCCGCCTGGGCGCCCTTGTTCCGGAAACCGCAGCCGATAAACACCAGCCCGGTTGCCATGGACAGGCTGATACAGCGGACCATTCGCATCGTTACCTCACCGTGGAGCCAATGTGTCCATGATACCCGCGGGGCACCCTTTGCGAGCCGGCGGCGACCGGCGAATGGCCCCGCAATAAAATTTATTCGGTTGTTTGTGACTTCCGGAAGCAATGCAGTCATCCTGAACCAGTGAACCGCTCTCGCGGCCATCACGAACAAGCTTTGACGGCCTTTGTCTGGGGAATGTCACGGCAACGAAACTTCCAGACAAAAGATCAGGATAAAGCCATGGCAGCACAAGGAACAGTCAAATGGTTCAACGCCGAAAAGGGTTTCGGCTTCATCACCCCGGATGGTGGCGGCGCTGATCTCTTCGTCCACCACACGGCGATCCAGGGCAGCGGTTTCAAGACCCTGGACGAAAACCAGCGCGTGAGCTTCGACACCGGCCAGGGCCAGAAAGGCCCTCAGGCCACCAACGTCGTCAAGCTGTAAACTACCGTTCAGAGTAAGGGGGGGGGGGCCGGTTTGGGCGCCCCCCCTAATTATTATGTAACTTAACCAAAAGCAAAGTTTAAATTTATACCCGCGCCCTAAACCCCCCGGGGTTTATACCGCTCAACCGCACCCGTT
>JARLGP010000187.1 GCA_031292735.1 Holophaga sp. | reverse complement strand
TAGTGGCGATGAACATAATAACAACATATCTTCATGAACAGCTTTGTCAATATGCAAATATTGACAATTTACATGCCAACATTTTAATCATTCATTTGCTGTTCAAGCCCCGCTGCAGCTGGGCCTACGGCCAACCCGCGTATGAACTTCGGCCCTGAAGGCCTGCGAAGAGAGAGGGATCCCGGCCGAACCCCGCAGCAGGGTTCCGGCGCGTTGCGCCTCCCGGGGCCGGTCAGGACTTCTTTGGCTGCCCCAGGCGCTTCAGGCCCGGAGCGGCCGTGAGGACTTGCAGCTGACGAATGGCAATCTCGTTGAGCCGCTTCAGTCGGTCGCCTTGGCTCAGACCCATCGCGATGAATTCAGCATTCATGCCTTCGATATTGGCCAACACCAGCAACTGCTCAACGCTGGCGAATTCTCGCATGTTTCCTTCCAGGCTGGGGTTGGCGTCCCGCCATTGTTTGGCCGTTTGCCCAAAGAGGGCGACGTTGAGCAGGTCTGCCTCGCTGGCATAGGCCACGGCCGCCTGGGCTGGCGTGACGGCCGCAGGGATGATGTGGGTTTTGATGGCGTGTGGATCCGGTAGTTGAGTTTCGCCAGGGTCCGGTTGAGGTTCCAGGCCAGGGAGAGGCGGCGGTTCTCGTCCTCCTTGAGACGTTGGAATTCCTTGATGAGGTAGAGTTTGAACTCTGGGCTGAGCCAGGAGCCGAACTCGAAGGCGATGTCCTGGTGGGCCAGGGTCCCCCCGTAGCGGCCCGCCGTGGCGATCAAACCCTGGGCACGGTCCGCTCGATCCATTTTTTGGCCGAGAGGAAGAAGCTGTTCCGGCCGGCCTCATTTCTAATTCCCTCGAATTCGAGGGAATTAAAATTGGGGTTGTGGATTTGCTCCCAGACGCCCAGGAACAGGACGGTGTCCTTGTTTTTCATCCATTGTTCGATGAGGGCGCTGCCCCCATCGAAGTTCCGGACCATGTCTGTGAGCGAAATGAAATCGCCAGGTTCTTTGGCATGGACCGTGATGGTGCTCCCCTGGACCTCGATTGTCGTGACTTGGGGCTTGCTCATGGCCTTCCTCTCGACATTGCCTTGTGTTGGGATGTTTATACTTATAGAAGGGAATAAGTGCCATCAGCCCCAACTTCCGTTCCGGGGCCTGCTTGTTCTCTTAGCTGCTAAAAAGGGAAGAGGGGTGCATACGGGTTCAGTGGCCCGCCTGGGCAATCACCATTTCCAGCATTTCCATCACGAAGGTTTGCTTCGTTTTGGGGAGCTGGCTGATCCGGTCGATTTGCTGCTGGAGCCGGGGCGTGGGGCCGCGCTTGCCTTTGGGGCTTGCCTGGCCCAGGAGTTCGTCCACGGTCAGGCCTAGCATCTGGGCCAGCATGGGCAGCATGGAGGCGGGAAGACGCAGCCGGCCGCCCTCGTAGTGCGCGAGGGGTGCTGGGCGATGCCGAGCTGATCGGCGACCTGCTGCTGGGTCAGGTTGTTATCCTTCCGGGCTTGCGCGATGCGTGAGCCCAGGCCCTTGAAAAATCGCTCGTCCTTGCTGTTCACGGGAGTCCTGCTGGTTGCGCTGACGGCCATGAGAGTAAGCTCCGTTTTCAGGTCCGAGTTTGACAATACACTTTTGTGGAGTAGCCTGCATTGGAGTTATTTTCACTCCAAACCCCCTTGACAGGGTTTTGCCGGAAGGGAGGATTGCATGGCTCGCATCCTCGATGCCGACCTGGAGCGTATGAAGTCTGAAATCAGTGTGGAGCGGCTGGTGAAGGCGGCGGGCATCGTGTTGACCAAGTCCAACAAGGACCGCCTGGGCAAGTGCCCGTTCCATAAGGACCATGAGGCCTCGCTGGTGGTGACGCCGGGCAAGAACCTCTGGCACTGCTTCGGCTGCGTCGCGGCGGGCGGCCCGATCGACTGGACCATGCGAATCTAGGGCGTCAGCTTCCGGCATGCGGTGGAACTGATGCGGAGGGATAGCTGTGAGGGCGCCCGTGGGAGGCTCCGGCAGCCGCAGCCTTCAGGGACCGCAGAGTTGAGCCCGGTCCATGCCTCATGGATCAGGTTGGTGAGGATGGCGAATTCCTGTCCCTCTTTGATTTCGTGATTGGACCAGTGGTCGGTGAGCTTGTTCCGGGTCTCCTGGCCGGTCATGCGCTGCTGGATCCACTTCTCGCTGCGGCCGTGCTTCTGCCAGAGTTCGCGGGCGCGGTTCAGGGCCAGGGCCGGGTCGGCCAGTTCCTGCATGCGCTCGTGGCCGACCTTGGCCAGCCAGAGTTGTTTGATCGGCTCCGCTTTGGGGCTGGGGACCGACTGGACCAGGCGGAGGAGGGTTTCGGCGGTGGCCACATCGGTGAGGCGCAGCCGGCCGTCCGCAGCGGGGAATTTCAACTGGTAACAGTCTGTTACCACTTGGCTCCCCTCTTTGGCCATGCGGCCTTTCAGCACCTTCCAGTATTTCTGAGCTGCTTGGTAGTCCGGCTGCTGGATGAGGACCTGGAGGATGTCGATGACGGCGAACCACCAGGTTTTTGTGGCCTCGTCGTACATCCGGCGGATCTCATGCTGCTCAAAGAGGGCGGGTGCCGGGTGCATGGGTTTCGGTGTTCCGGCGGTCATCAGTGGCCTGCCTGGGCGAGCACGCCATCCAGCATTTTCATCAGGACCTGCTGGGTGGCTCTGGGTAGCTGGTTGATGCGTTCGAATTGTTTCTGCAGTTTCGGCGCGGGCCCGCGTTTGCCCTTGGGGCGGGTGTCCTGGCCCAGGAGCTCGTCCACGGTTAGGCCGAGCTTTTCCGGCCAGCTTGGGCAGCACCGAAGCCGGGAAGCAGCGGTCCCCGCTCTCATAGTGGGCGAGGGTCTGCTGGGCGATGCCAAGCCGATCGGCGAGCTGCTGCTGGGTGAGATTCTGGGCCTTCCGGGCGCTGGCGATGCGGGTCCCCAGAGCCTTGAAGAAATGTGTGTCGTGACTGTCCATGGCCGTCCTGCTCAGGGTGAAGAAAGTCATGAGGGTAATTCGAGGGTTGGAGTTGGTTACCGCGAATTCCCTTCGCTGTCACGGGCGCTACTCTCGATTGGCACCTAATCAACCCCAATCCCCTTGTATGCTTCCGTTGAGGATCGACCCGATGGATACCCTGCAATCCAAGCTCATCCAACTGACCCGCAACCTATGGTGGACCTGGCGTCCCGAAGTGCGGGCCATCTTCCGCGACCTGGACCTGGACATCTACCGCAAGGCCCACCGCAACCCGGTGCGGGTGATCAAGCAGCTTTCCCCCGCCTACCTGGACAAGCGGGCCGAGCAGGTGGACGTGCTCACCCGCACCGACCGCGCCCTGCGCCAGCTGCACGAGTACCTGAACCCGCTCACCACCTGGGGCATGGTCCACGCCGGCGCCCTGCTGTCCCGGCCGGTGGCCTATTTTTCCGCCGAGTTCGGCATCCACGAGTCCATCCCCATCTATTCCGGCGGCCTGGGCATCCTGGCCGGGGACCACCTGAAGGGCGCCTCCAACCTGGGCGTGCCGCTGGTGGGGGTGGGCCTGTTCTACCACCAGGGCTACACCACCCAGGTGCTGGACGCCAGCTTCTGGCAGCACGATGTGCGGGAACGCTTCGAACCCACCGACCTGCCCCTGGATCCGGCCCTGGGCCCGGACGGCCAGCAGGTGCGGGTGGGGGTGGAACTGCCCGGGCGCACCGTGTGGGCCAAGGTGGTGGAGGCCCGGGTGGGACGCATCCGGCTGATCCTGCTGGACACCCAGGACGAGGCCAACAGCGAGGAGGACAAGGCCCTGGCGGCGACCCTCTACGGCGGCGACCAGCGCATGCGCATCCAGCAGGAACTGCTGCTGGGCGTGGGCGGCTCCCGGGCCCTGCGGGCGCTGGGCATCACCCCCAGCGTCTATCACCTCAACGAGGGCCACTCGGCCTTCGCCATCCTGGAATGGGCCCGCCACCGGGTGGCGCAGGACGAGCTGGACCCCTGGGCGGCGCTCAGGGAGGCCGCGGCCGGCACCGTGTTCACCACCCACACCCCGGTGGAGGCCGGCCACGACCGGTTCCCCGCCGACCTGGCCGAGGAGC
>JARLGP010000186.1 GCA_031292735.1 Holophaga sp. | reverse complement strand
GGCGGGCCGGGGCGGCGCCCAGGTGGCGCCGGGCCAGGAGCCAGGCCAGGGCGGCCAGCAGCAGCAGCGGCGGCAGGGTCCAGGACCAGGGGAAGGGCACCGGGGGCAGCCGGTCCAGGTCGCCGCCGCCCACCCCCATCCAGGCGGCGCCGAAGGGCACGGTGCGCGGCACGTTGAGCGGCAGGGCAGGGGTCAGCCGGCCGTCGCCCAGATCCACCGGCGGCACCAGGAAGGTTCCGGGCGCCAGGGGCTGCACGGTGAGGCTCCAGCCGCGCCCGTCGGCCAGCGGCTCCACGGCGCGCACCGCCAGCGGCCCCAGCCGGTCCTCCCCGGGCCGGGGCGGGGGCGGCTGGGCGGGATCCTCCTGGCGCAGCTCCAGCCGGGACAGCCGGCCCAGGGCCAGCTGTGGCGGGACCTTCCAGGTGAGCGGGCTCACCCGCCGCCGCCCTTCAGCCACAGGCCCAGGCGGGTGACGGGATCCTCCATGATGTTCCAGGTGACCCGCTCCACCGTGGGCCCGAAGCCCGGGTCCGGCCAGTTGGGCAGATGCTTGAGCCGGGGCTGCTCCGGCCGGAACCACACCACCCGGTTGCGCGCGGCGATGGGCTTCACCAGGCCGGCCAGCCCCTGCAGCCCGGCGCCGTTGCTGAGCAGCCACAGCCGGTGGCCGTGGCCGCGCCCGTCCCAGTGGCCCAGCAGCTGCTGCCAGGAGGTGGCGGTGGGTTGCGCCGGGCCCAGGCCGGCCAGGGCCTCCAGCAGGTGCAGGCCCGGCACCCGGCCGCGCCGGGGGGCGATGCGCAGCGGTTGCGCCCGGTCATCGCCCGGCACCAGCAGGCCGAGCCGGTCCCGGCCGGCGCTGGTGGTGGCCTGGGCCGCCGCGCAGATTTCCAGGGCCCAGCGGATCGGGCTCACCGGGTCGCCCAGGAACATGGACGGCGAAGGGTCCACCACCAGCCACAGCACCAGCTCGCGGCTGGCCTCGAAGCACTTGACGATGGGCTCGCCGGTGCGGGCGGTGAGCGGCCAGTTGATGCTGCGCGGATCGTCCCCGGGCACGTAGGGGCGGTTCTCCACGAAGGTGAGGCCGGTGCCCTTGCGCTTGCTGGGGTGGAGCCCCTCGGTGCCGCCGCGCAGCGCGCGGCGCAGACGCAGCGGCAGGCGCCGCAGACGGGACAGGAAACGTTGCCACCCGGGAGGTCGGGTCATGGCCGGTCTCCTGGGATCAGGGAGTCTTGCTCTCCGGAGTCATCTGGCTGACGATGCGCCGGGCCGCCACGAGCCGCTCGGAGAAGTAGCTGCTGGCCAGCTGGCCCAGCTTGACGCAGCCGCGCTGGGGCCCGCGCCAGGAACTGGCATGGATGAACTGGCCCTCGCCCAGGTAGATGCCCACGTGGCTGATGCCCTTGCGCATGCCGCGGGTGCTGAAGAACAGCAGATCCCCCGGCTGGATGTTGGCGAGGTCGATGGGGTCGCCCTGCTTGGCCTGGGACCCGGACGTGCGGTCCAGATCGATGCCGCAGGAACCGAACACGAAGCGGACGAAACCGGAGCAGTCGAAGCCCTTGGTGGACACCCCGCCGGGCCGGTAGGGGATGCCCAGGCAGGTCCTGGCCTTGTTCAGCAGGGAGGTCAGCTGGCTCGGGCTCTGCGCCTGGGCCGGATTCGCCTTGGGGTCCGGAGCCTGGCCATAGATCGGCAGCACCGCGCCGATGCAAACCATCCCGAGGAACCTCTTCAGCGTTTTGTTTAGCAAATCGATGACTCCTGTGAACACACGAACCGACTGCCTGGATGGGAGGTTGCCCAAAACATGACTGTCAGAAGTTTCCAACTATACAACAGCCGGTTGCTGCCTGTCGACCCCCGCCTTCAATCCGGGCAGGTTTCCAGCGCCAGCAGTTCCTGGATGGTCTGGCGCCGCCGTATGAGACGTTCCTGACCGCCGTCCACCAGCACCTCCGGCAGCAGCGGGCGGCTGTTGAAATTGGAGGACATGGAGGCGCCGTACGCCCCGGTGTCGTGGAACACCAGGTAGTCGCCCACCTGGGCCGGCGGCAGCAGGCGCGGGGCCACCAGGCCGCCTTCGTGCTGGGTGAACACGTCGCCGGATTCGCACAGCGGACCGGCCACCACGGTGGGCCGCGGGCCCGGCGCCGGTGCGCCGCCGTTCCGGGGCACCACGCTGATGCCGTGGTAGCTGCCGTACAGCGCCGGGCGCATGAGGTCGTTGAAGCCGGCGTCCACCAGGATGAAGTGGTTGTTGCCCATCTGCTTCACCACCCGCACTTCGCTGAGCAGGAGGCCGCTTTCGGCCACCAGGAACCGGCCGGGCTCGATCTCCATGCGCACCGGGTGGCCCAGGGCCTGGGCGATGCGCTGCCGGGCGGCGTCCCAGATGGAGAAGTAGTGGGCGGTGTCCACCCGGGGCTCGCCGGCCTGGTAGGGGATGGACAGCCCGCCGCCGGTGGAGATGGCCTCCAGGTCGTGGCCCAGCCCCAGCACCGTGCGCACCATGGCGTCGCACACCTGCTCCAGGTGGCCGTAGTCCACCCCGGAGCCGATGTGCATGTGGATGCCCACCAGGTCCAGGTGGTACCGGCCAATCACCGCCAGCGCCTGGCCCAGGTCGGTGTGCCAGATGCCGTGCTTGCTGTTTTCGCCGCCGGTGTTGGTCTTCTGGCTGTGGCCGTGGCCGAAGCCGGGGTTCACCCGCAGCCACACCCGGTGCCCGGGGTGGGCCTGGCCCACCTGCTCCAGCATGTCGATGGAGCCGGTGTTCACCTGCACATCGAGGGCCACCACCCGCTCCAGGGTGGGGGTGTCCAGCAGGTCGGCGGTGAGCACCATCCCGGCCGGATCCCCGGCGGGAAGGTAGCCGGCGGCCAGGGCGCGCTCCAGCTCCCCGCCGGAAACCGCGTCCACCAGCACCCCCTGGTCACGCATCAGCTTGAGTACATTGATGTTGGAGCAGGCCTTCTGGGCGAAGCGCACCACGTCGAAGGGGCGCAGCTGGGCGATGCGCTCCCGGATCACCGCCGCGTCGTAGATCCACAACGGGGTTCCGTACTGGCCGGCTAGGCGGATGAGGCGGGTGGTGTCCAAGGGCATCTGCATGGTGATCCTGCGAGGAAGTGGTAGGCTTCCAGGATGCCTGGGGAGGATGATCCATGAAAATAGTAATAATGAGGGTATCCATTCAATCCTGATATGAACGTCACCCACCGTCACATCGAAGTGTTCCGCGCGGTCATGACCGCCCGGGGGGTCACTGCCGCCGCCCGGCTGCTCTGCACCTCCCAGCCCACGGTGAGCCGGGAGCTGGCCGAACTGGAACGCCAACTGGGCTTCCAGCTGTTCGACCGGGTGCGGGGCCGGCTCCAGCCCAACGCCCGGGCCCTGATCCTGCTGGACGAGGTGCAGCGCTCCTACCTGGGGCTGGACCACGTGCTCACCATGGCCGCCCGGTTGAGCGCGGGCGGCCAGGGCCAGCTGTCCATCGTATGCATGCCCGCGTTCTCCCATGCGCCGCTGCCGGCGGTGTGCCGCCGGTTCCTGGCCGGGCACCCGGAGGTGAGCATCGCCATCACGCCCCAGGAGTCCCCCCTGCTGGAAGAGCTCCTGGCCGAGCAGCGCCACGACCTCGGCCTCACCGAACACAACAACCCGCCCCCGGGCACCCGGCTGGAGCCGCTGATGGAGGCCGACGAGATGTGCGTGCTGCCCCTGGGCCACCCCCTGCTGGCCAAGCCGGTGCTGCAGCCGGCGGATTTCGCCGGTCAGCGGTTCGTGAGCCTGGCCGCCGCCGATCCCTACCGGATCCAGCTGGACGAGGTGTTCCGGAACCACGGGGTGGCGCGGGTGATGGCCATGGAGACCCACAGCGCCGTGTCGGTGTGCGCCATGGTGCGCGAAGGGCTGGGTCTGGCCGTGGTGAATCCCTTGACCGCCCTGGCGTTCCTGGGGCACGGGCTGGAGCTGCGCCGGTTCTCAGTGCCGATCCCGTTCCGGGTGAGCCTGGTCCGGCCGGAATACCGCCCGTCCACCCCCTTGGCCGACCAGTTCACGGCGGCGCTGCGGGCCGAAGCGGGGGAGATCCTGGCCAGGCTGGCCCAGGTTTGAACCGGGCAAGGAGCCCCCGCCGGGCTCCCGCCTTCTGCCTGGGCCTGGGCCGGCGGTCAGATGCGCTTGGCGTTGGTGAGCTGCCAGCGGTCATCCAGCCGGTGCCAGACCACGAACTCCCAGGTGGCGGGACCGTCCTCCCCGGAAACCTGGCAGATCAACTTGTAGTTCAGCCCGGCCACCACCTGGACATAGGCCTCTTCCACCGCCTCGATGCGCAGGGTGCTGAGGTTCTTCTGGGCGGCGGCCTTGGCGTCCTGCACCATGGCGGATTCCACGTCGGTGGGCTGGTAGCTGCCCGGCATTGAGACCGCCTGGGGGACCGCCTGGGGGGCGGGCTCGGCGCTCAGGGGCTGGATGGAGGCCACCAGCGGGCAGGCAATAAGGGCGGTCATGAGCGTCAAATTCATAAGTGCCTCTGTCAAATAATTAGCGGTTATTTTTTTATCATTAGGCACGCCATTGTGCCGAAAGGAAGCATAGTCCTTCCGGGTTTCCCATGTCAAGGTCCGCCCTCCCGGGCATGACGGCACGGGCCCTCGCCCGGCGGGCAGGACCCATGCGCGGGCGGGGAGCGGATCAGGCCTGGGCCGGAGCCTTGGGGCCTTTTTCCTTCTTTGTGTACTTGTCCAGGATGGTGGCGATGTCGCCGGGGGCCACCGGGCCATGCACCTGCTCGTCCACCATCACCACCGGGGCCAGGCCGCAGGTGCCCAGGCAGCGGGTGGATTCCAGGGAGAACATGCCGTCCTTGGTGGTCTCGCCGAACTGGATGCCCAGGTCGCTCATCAGCCGCTGGCCGATCTTGTCGGCGCCCTTGACGTAGCAGGCGGTGCCCAGGCACACGTTGATCATGTGCTTGCCCCGGGGGTGGAGCCGGAAGTAGTGGTAGAAGGTGGCCACTCCGGTGACCTTGGCCAGGGGGATCTGGGCCAGCTGGGCCACGGCGTTCATCTGCTCCTTGGAGAGGTAGCCGGTGGCCGCCTGCACCATGTGCAGGATGGCGATGAGCTGGCTTTCGGAGTGGAGGGTGCCCTGGTGCCTGGCGATGAAGGCCACCACGTCCGCGGGCAGGGCGGCTTCGCAGGCGGCTTGGATTTCCG
>JARLGP010000185.1 GCA_031292735.1 Holophaga sp. | reverse complement strand
CGGAAATCCAAGCCGCCTGCGAAGCCGCCCTGCCCGCGGACGTGGTGGCCTTCATCGCCAGGCACCAGGGCACCCTCCACTCCGAAAGCCAGCTCATCGCCATCCTGCACATGGTGCAGGCGGCCACCGGCTACCTCTCCAGGGAGCAGATGAACGCCGTGGCCCAGCTGGCCCAGATCCCCCTGGCCAAGGTCACCGGAGTGGCCACCTTCTACCACTACTTCCGGCTCCACCCCCGGGGCAAGCACATGATCAACGTGTGCCTTGGCACCGCCTGCTACGTCAAGGGCGCCAACAAGATCGGCCAACGGCTGATGAGCGACCTGGGCATCCAGTTCGGCGAGACCACCAAGGACGGCATGTTCTCCCTGGAATCCACCCGCTGCCTGGGCACCTGCGGCCTGGCCCCGGTGATCATGGTGGATGGCCAGGTGCATGGGCCGGTGGCGCCGGGCGATGTCTCTGCCATCTTGGACAAATACACCAAGAAGGGGAAATAGGAACAGGTCACGGCATGGCGGTGGAAAAGGGGAGGACGGCAACCCGGGAACCCTCATCCAGCTTTTCATGCCGCGAAAACTTCATCCTTGAGGATGCTCTTCATGGCCTTCAGCCGGGTGAGGCCCTGCCTGCAGGCGTTGAACGCATCCTCGCTGCTGGTAGCGCTTACGGCGACCAGTGAGATGATGTCGCCGAGGTTGAGCCGACCGGTGCGGCGGACCAGGATCACGTCCTCGAGGCTGAATCCGGCGAACATCTCCCGGGCGATCCCACGCAGTTCCGCTTCGCAGTCACCGACGGAGCAGTAATCGATGGATTGGGTGGTCCCACCCGCCGCCGTCGCGGGCTTGACCACGGCGTAGTGCAGCAGGACCGAACCGGCGCCATTCTTCACAATGGTGTCGTAGATTTCGGCGGGGTCGATGGGGGATGCGGAGCAGATTTCCATTGGGATCTCCTTTTGGTGGGGAATGGTGGCTATGGGTTAGTGGAATATCCCGGATGGCCTGGCCTTCACCAAGGCCTGCAGGGCGGGGTTCCATTCCATCGGAGGGTTCCAGGCGGTCGGGTTCAGTTCAGGCGATAGGCTTCGGCGACCTCGCCGCGCTCCATGGCGTCGAGGATGGCATCCACGTCCGCCTCGGTGGCCACGCGGCCGTACCAGATCCCGGCAGGGTACACCAGCACGGCGGGCCCGCGGTCACAGACCTTGAGGCAGCCGGTGGAGGAGACCTGCACCTCCTCCAGGCCCCGGTCGCTGAGCTGGCTTTCCAGATAGCCCAGCAGGTCGGCGGAACCCTTCTTGTGGCAGCCGCCCTGGGGGGTTCCGTTGGCGCGGAACGAGCAGCAGACCAGGATGTGGGTTTGGTTGTTGTCCATGGGAGTTCCTTTCAAGGGTCAGGCGCCGCAGCCGGATCCGGCGCCGGCGCAGGATTCGCCGCACTTGAACGGGCGGCGCTTTTCGAGGTGCCCGGGTTCCCGCCCGGCGAACAGGGCATCGAGGGCCTCGGAGATGAGCCCCTCCAGGACGAAGACCCGCAGCCCGCCGGCTTCGAGGGCGGCGCGGGGCGAAGCGCCCACCCCATTCACCGCCAGGACCGAGCAGTCCTCCAGGGTCGCCGCCAGGGCGGCCCAGCGGGCCATGCCGCCGCCGCGCGGAGGGGTCAGCCGTTCCTCCAGCAGACGCGGACCGTCCGGGCCAGGCGCGTAGATGCGCAGGCTGGGCGCTTCTCCCAGATGGGCGCTCACCAGGAAGCCTTCCCTGCTGGCCACGGCGATGTGCGGCCGGGCGGAGTCCAGGGCCTGGAACGGAGCGGCGGCCTCCGGCTGGCAGCCGTTTTCCCTGGCCGAACAGCAGGGCGCCTCAGGCGCTTCGCCCTTCGCCCACTGGGCCAGCAGTTCGATGCCCTGGTCCTCGCCCAGGAAACCGGCGGCGTCGGCCCGGCAGCGGGTGCAGTGGTTCATCTGGGGCAGCAGCGCCCCGGCCCGGTGCTTGGCCCGGTCGATCTCCGCCTCGGTGGGTTCGCGCCAGCCCCGGGCCAGGGCCTGGTCGTTGAGCTGGAGCGGCATGCAGTTCATGATGTCCACCCCGAGCGCCTTCATCCGTTCGGCCACCACCGGGATGTGCGCATCGTTGATGCCCGGCAGGATCAGGGTGTTGATCTTCACGGTGATGCCCCTGGCCTTCAGCCGGGCGATGGCGATCAGCTGGCGCTCCAGCAGCAGCGCCGCCCCTTCGGCGCTGCCGAGGGAGCGCCTGCCGTCCCGCACCCAGGCATAGACCAGGCTGCCGACGGCCGGGTCCACCGCGTTCACGGTGACGGTGACGTGGCTGACCTGCAGGTCGGCCAGCTCGTCCACATGGTCCGGCAGTTCCAGTCCGTTGCTGGACACGCACAGGCGCAGATCCGGGTGGGCCGCCCGCACCAGGCGCAGCGTCTCCATGGTTTCGCCGGCATTGGCGAAGGGGTCGCCCGGGCCGGCGATGCCCACCACGGCAAGCTGCGGCAGCCGGAACCGGATCCGGGCCAGGTAGTCCAGCGCCTCTTCCGGCGCCAGCACCCGGCTGGTGACGCCCGGCCGGGTCTCGTTGGTGCAATCGAACTTGCGGTCGCAGAAGCGGCACTGGACGTTGCAGCGCGGCGCCACCGGCAGGTGCACCCGGGCTGAGGTGTGCCGGGCTTCGGGCGAAAAACAGGGATGGTCCTTCCATAAGCTGTTCATTAGCGGTTCCTCGGTGGAGTTCAGAAGTAGAAGTAGCCCACATCGGACTTGGCCTGGCGGTGCGCGAGGATGCTGTTCACCACGTCGTCGAACAGCCGGTGGCTGCCGGCGTAGCCCAGGCTGCTCAGCCGGGCGGCGCCGAACCGGTCGTGCACCGGAAAGCCCAGGCGCACCAGGGGCAGGTCCAGTTCCCGGGCCAGCTTGGAACCCTTGCTGTGGCCCACCAGCAGCGTGGGTCCGGCCTGTTTCGCCGCCTCGGCCAGGCGGCCGAAGTCGGTGTCGGGCAGGAAGGTCGTGGCGAATGGCTCCAGCGCCGGGTGGGCCGCCACGGCCGAAAGCGCCAGGGCTCCGGTCCCGCCGCTGGCCACCAGCGCCGGCGCCACGCCGATTTCCGCCAGGAACAAGGCCAGGGCGATGGCGGTGTCCTCGTCGCCGAACACCACGGCCCGCTGCCCGGCCAGCACCTTGTGGGCGTCGGCATAGGCATCCAGCAGGCGGGCGCGTTCCGCCTCCAGTTCCGCCGGGACGGGCCGGCCGGAGATGCGGGCCAGGGCGGCCAGGAACAGGTCGGTGGCCTCGATCCCGATGGGCAGGCCCAGGGTCTCGCAGGGGATGCCGAAATCGCGGTTCAGGTAGCGCCCCGCGGTCTCCCTGGCGCCCTGGCTCCAGCCCAGCTCCACCGAGCCTTTGGCGCGGCCCGACGATCGGATCTGGGCCAGGGTCGTGCCGCCGGGCGGCAGCCGGCAGTATTCCGTCCACTGCCCGCCGTCCAGGGTGTCGGAGTAGTCCGGCAGCAGGCAGGGCTCCAGCCCGAAGGCCAGGGCGGCGCGGCGCAGCCAGCGCAGGTCCTCCGGACAGACGATGCCCGGGAAGAGGTTGACCAGCTCCCGCGTCGTGCCGCCTTCGGCCAGAGCTTTCACCAGCGCCAGCACCGTGTCGTAGAAACCGTCCAGATGGGTTCCCGCATAGCTGGGCGTGCTCACGTGCACCCGGGCGCAGTCCCGGCCGGCTCCCGGCTGGTAGTGGAGCAGGATGTCCTCCACGTCGTCGCCGATGGTTTCGGACAGGCAGGTGGTGGCCACGCCGATGAGGGCCGGCGCGTAGGTGGTGGCCACGTTGTCCAGGGCCCGGACCAGGCTGTCGCGCCCTCCGAACACCGCCGCCATCTCGTCGAAGCTGGAGGAGGCGATGTCCACCGGGTCCCGGAAATGGCTGATCAGGTAGCGCCGGATGTAGGTGGCGCAACCCTGGGAGCCGTGCAGCAGGGGCACCGCGCCGGCCACCCCCTTGAAGGCCAGGCTCGCGCCCAGGGGGGCGCAGACCTTGCAAGGGTTCACCGCGTATTCCGGAGCGCGCGCTTCCAGCTCGTTCATGACCGCCTCCGGGCGAACTTCCATACCGGACTGGTGACGGAACCGTGCACCTCCCGGGCGAAATGGACCATGCCTTCGAAGCCGGCCAGGGGGATCTTGCGTTCGTGGTTGTGGTCGCAGAAGGCCAGCCCGAGCTTGTAGGCGATGGGCCGCTCCTTGACCCCGCCGATCAGCAGGTCGGCCCGCTTGTCCAGCACGAAGCGGCTCAGTTCCACCGGATTGGAGTCGTCCAGGATGATGGTCGAAGGGTCGCACAGCTGCTGCAGCCGCTCGTAGTCCTCCTTGTTGCCGGTCTGGGAGCCCACCACCACGGTGCGCATGCCCAGGTGCCGGAGCGCCTTGATCAGGGAGTGCGCCTTGAAGGCCCCGCCCACGTATATGGCGGCGCGGGCGCCCTCCAGGTCCCGGCGGAACGGTTCCAGCAGGGGCAGCACCCGGGCCATCTCCTCCGCCACCAGGGCCGCGGCCCGGGCGGGCATGTCCGGA
Source organism: Holophaga sp. (assembly GCA_031292735.1). The sequence continues at coordinate 3,818 of JARLGP010000185.1, read as the reverse complement.
TCTTCCTCGGCGAACAGGTCGGCCACGTCGTAGAGGGCCTGCGCCATGTCCTCCAGGCCGAAATAGGAGACCCGCCGGTAGGGCTGGCCGTACTTCTCTTCCATCATGGTGGCCAGCCCGAGCATGGAGCCGGAGCACTGGACCACGTTGAAGCGGGCGGTGTGGGCCCGGCGCACGGTGTCCACCCGCGCGTCCCCGGTGAGCGTGGCCACCACTTCCACGCCCATGCGCTGGTAGCAGTCGCGGATCAGCCAGGCCTCGCCGGCCAGGTTGAACTCGCCGAGGATGTTGATGCCGGATACGCTGCGGGCGGGCGCGGGCGGCACCGCTGGGTCGGCCGAGGTGCCGATCAGCTGGCCGAGGGCGGCGCAGGCGGCCTTGTAGCCGTCCTTCTTGGTGCCCTTGAAGCCCTCGGAATCCACCGGGATCACCGGGATGCCGCAATCGGCCTGCACCCGCCGGCACACGGCGTCCACATCGTCGCCGATCAGGCCGACGATGCAGGTGCTGTAGACGAAGGCGGCCTTGGGGCCGTGGGTGGCGATCAGTTCGCGCAGGGCCCGCTCCAGCTTGGCGGCGCCGCCGTAGATCACGTCGGTCTCGCGCAGGTCGGTGGTGAAGCTGTTGCGGTGCAGCACCGGGCCCGAGGACAGGGCGCCGCGGATGTCCCAGGTGTAGGCCGCGCAGCCGGCGGGGCCGTGCACCAGGTGCAGGGCGTCGGCGATGGGGTAGAGCACCACCCGGCTGCCGCAGAACACGCAGGCCCGCTGGCTGACCGAGCCGGCGGCGCTGCGGGTCTCGCAGCGGATCGGGGCCGGGGCGCCGTCCAGCGCCGTCTCCAGCACCTGCCCCTTCCGGTCCTCCAGCAGGGTGTCGAGCGTCTTGTCAGACATCTGGAACCTCATCACAGGTTGGTTTGCCGTCACATCACCAGTTCGAACCGCTCCTCCGGCGCATCCCGGTCCTGGCGGTCCATCAACAGCCCGAGGATCTTCTCCAGCAGGCGCAGGCCGCCCTTGTAGCCCACAGTGGGGAAGTACTGGTGGCCGACCCGGTCGATGATGGGAAAGCCGAAGCGCAACAGGGGGATGTCTTCGTCCCTGGCGATGTACTTGCAGTGGGTGCCGCCGATGATCAGGTCCACCGGCTCCTGCTTGATCCATTGGTGCAGCTGGAACAGGTCGCCGGGGATCCTGACGTTCACCGGGCGCCCCAGCTTGTCCAGGGACGGCCGCAGGCGCTGCTCCGCGCCCTTGCCCGGGGTGCCGGAGACGATGTGGATGGGCTGCATGTCCATGCTCACCAGAAAGTCCACCAGGGCGACCAGATGGTCCGGATCGCCGGCCAGGGCCACCTTCTTGCCGTAGGTGTACTGGTGCATGTCGGTCATGACGTCCAGCAGCTGGCCGCGCTCCCGGTTGATGCTTTCGGGGACGCTGACGCCCGCCAGCCGGCGCAGGGAATCGATGAACCGGTCGGTGCCGGTGAGCCCGATGGGCAGTTCCAGGATCTCGCAGGGCACGTGGCACTTGAGGTCCAGGGCCTTGGCCGCGGCCGAGGAGGCCGCGGGCCCCATGGCCAGGGTGGCGCGGCTGTCCCCGGTGGCGCGCAGCTCGGCCACGGTGACGCCGCCGCTGGGATACATGCGGAACTTCCCGGTCATGGGCCCGTTCAGCACATTGGAGGTGTCCGGGAACAGGATGGTCTTGACCCCGGCGGCCGAGGCCAGGCGCTTGATCTCCTCCATGTCGGAGGGCTCCACGTAGCCGGGGATGATGTTGATCACGTCCAGCTTGTGCACCTCGGTGCTGGCCGCGAGCCCTTCCACCATCCCCTTGACCATGGTCGAGAAACCGGTGACGTGGCTGCCGGCGTAGCTGGGCGTGTTGGCCAGCAGGACGATCTTGCCTTCGGGCACTTTGCCCGATTCGATGGCCTTGGCGGTCATCTGCTTGAGGTCGTCGCCGATGGTCTCGGACAGGCAGGTGGTGTGCACCGCCACCACGTCGGGGTTGTAGATCGTGAAGATGTTGCCCAGGGCCTCCAGCAGGTTGGCCTGCCCGCCGAACACCGAGGCCCCTTCGGTGAAGCAGGAGGTGGCGGCCATGACGGGTTCCTTGTAGTGCCGGGTGAGCATGCTGCGGTGGTAGGAGCAGCAGCCCTGGGAACCGTGGCTGTGGGGCATGCAGTTGTGTACGCCCAGGGCGGCATACATGGCGCCGATCGGCTGGCAGGTCTTGGCCGGATTGATGGTGAGGGCTTCCCGCTCCACCGTCGTTTCGGCGGGCGTGTGTCTGAGTAGCATGGCGTTCTCCTCGGGGTGCGGACCGGTGCTACCCGACCCAGGCGTAGGCGGCGTTCAGTTCGGGGCTCTCCTGCCAGGGGGCCTTGACCAGGGTGAAAGGGGTGGCGTTCACCATGCGGTCGATCTCCTGGTAGAAGTTGACGGCGCCCTGGAAGCCCGCATAGGGACCGCTGTAGTCGTAGTTGTGCAGCTGCTTCAGCGGCACGCCGCTCTTCTGGATGACGTACTTCTCCTTGATGCCCGCGCAGAACAGGGCGGGCTTGAGCTTGTCGATCAGCACCTCGGCCTCGTGGTGGTTGAGGTCGTCGATGATGAGGGCGCCTTCGGCCATCTCCGGCATCAGGCCTTCGTAGCCGTTCATGAGGATGCCCTTGCCCTTGAGGACGGCCTTGTCCTCGGCGCTGAGCCGCTCGCGGTACTGCTCCGGGTCGGGCAGCACGGTCAGCTCCTCGATGTTGCGGCTGTCGGCGTCCACCTTGATGGTGGGCAGCACGTGGCGGCCTTCGTAGTCGTCCCGGTGGGCGAACTCGTAGCCTGCGCTCACGGTTTCCATGCCCAGCTCCTTGAACAGGTCCTGGTAGTGGTGGGCCCGGCTGCCGCCCAGGAACATCACGGCGGTCTTGCCCTCGCAGCGCGGCCGGTGCCGGGCCTGGGCGGCGTGGACCGCGGGCATCTCCTCGGCGATCACCGCTTCGACCCGCGCCGTCAGCTCCGGGTCGTCATAATAGGCGGCGATGTGGCGCAGGCTCTTGGCGGTGGCCGCGGCGCCGATGAAGTTCACCTTGAACCAGGGGATGCCGTACTTCTTCTCCATCATGTCGGCCATGTAGTTGATCGAGCGGTGGCACATCACCAGGTTCAGGTCGACCGTGTGGGAACTGGCGAACTCCTCGTAGGTGGAGTTGCCGCTGAAGGTGGCCTGGAGCGTGAGCCCGCACTTGCGGAAGATCCGGTCCAGCTCGAAGGAGTCGCCGCCGATGTTGTATTCGCCCAGCAGGTTCATGCGGAACTTCCCGGGCTTGCGCATATCGCCCAGGCCCACCACATCGGTGAACACCTTGTTGTTGGCGATGTGGTGGCCGGCCGACTGGCTGACGCCCTTGTAACCCTCGCAGCTGAACGCGAAGATGTTCACGTCGGGGTGGAGCGCTTCCATTTCCCGGGCCACGGCGTGCACATCGTCCCCGATCAGCCCCACCGGGCAGGTGGAGAAGATGTCCAGGGCCTTGGGATGGAAGATGGCGATGGCCTCCTCGATGGCCTTGCGCAGCTTCTTCTCGCCGCCGTAGATGATGTCCTGCTCCTGCATGTCGGTGGAAAAACAGTAGGTCATGTAGTTGGGGTCGGTCTCGCGCTCCGGCCGGGTCTGGTTGCGCCGGGTGAGCCAGGCGTAATAGCTGCATCCGATCGGGCCGTGGACGATGTGCACGATGTCCCGGGTGGGGCCCAGCACCACGCCCTTGCAGCCGGCGTAGGCGCAGCCGCGCATGCTCAGGATGCCCGGGATGGTGCG
>JARLGP010000184.1 GCA_031292735.1 Holophaga sp. | reverse complement strand
TGAGCGCCGCCCAGGGGTCCAGCTCGTCCTGCTCCACCCGGTGCCTCGCCCATTCCAGGATGGCGAACGAGGAGTGGCCTTCGTTGAGGTGGTAGACGCTGGGGGTGATGCCCAGCGCCCGCAGGGCCCGGGAACCGCCCACGCCCAGCAGCAGCTCCTGCTGGATGCGCATGCGCTGGTCGCCGCCGTAGAGCGAGGCCGCCAGGGCCTTGTCTTCGTCGGAATTGGCCTCGTCGCGGGTGTCCAGCAGGATCAGCCGGATGCGGCCCACCCGGGCCTCCACCACCTTGGCCCACACGGTGCGCCCGGGCAGTTCCACCCCCACCCGCACCTGCTGGCCGTCCGGGCCCAGGGCCGGGTCGAAGGGCAGGTCGGCGGAATCGAACGGCTCGCTCACGTCGTGCTGCCAGAAGCTGGCGTCCAGCACCTGGGTGGTGTAGCCCCGGTGGTAGAGCAGGCCCACGCCCACCAGCGGCACGCCCAGGTTGGAGGCGCCCTTCAGGTGGTCCCCGGCCAGGATGCCCAGGCCGCCGGAGTAGATGGGGATCGATTCGTGGATGCCGAACTCGGCGCAGAAGTAGGCCACCGGCCGGGACAGCAGGGTGCCGGCGTGCACCATGCCCCAGGTGGTGAGCGGGTGCAGGTAGTCGTGCAGCTGGCGCAGGGCGCGGTCGGTGCGGGTGAGGATGTCCACTTCCTCGGCGCGCTTCTCCAGGTAGGCGGGGCTGATCTCCTTGATCACCCGCACCGGGTTGCGGTGGGCCTTGCGGTAGATCTCGGTGTCCAGGTCGCGGAAGATCGCCCGCACCTCCGGTCGCCAGGTCCACCATAGGTTGCGGGTCAGGGTCTTGAGCTTGGCTTGCAGGGTATCCATCGGGTCTTTCCTTGCCGGGAGGTGATTGGGGGCCGGGCTCCATGATTGGAACAACCAGGGCAGTATGACCTATATGGGCAGCCGGAGGAAAATGGCGCCGAGCGGGGGCAGGGTGAGGGACACCGACTGGGGCTGGCCGTGCATGGCCACCGGTTCGGCCAGCACCGCGCCGTCGTTGCCGAAGTTCTGCCCGCCGTAGCGGCTGGCATCGGAATTGAGCACTTCCAGGTAGCGGCCCGGGGCCGGCACGCCGATCCGGTAGCCGGTTTGCGGCTTGGCGGTGAAGTTGAGCGCGGCCACCAGGAACGAGCCGTCGGCGGCGTGCCGGAGCAGGGACAGGATGCAGTTCTTGCTGTCCCCGCAATCGATCCACTGGAAGCCGCCCGGGGCGCAGTCCAGGGTGTGCAGGGCGGGGATGGACCGGTACAGGGCGTTGAGGTCGCCCACCAGGGTGCGCACGCCCTGGTGCTCGCCGTACTGCAGCAGGTCCCAGTCCAGCGCCTTGTTGTGGTCCCATTCGCTTTCCTGGCCGAACTCGCCCCCCATGAACAGCAGCTTCTTGCCGGGATGGACGAACATGTAGGCGAACATCAGGCGCAGGTTGGCGAACTGTTCCCAGCGGGTGCCGGGCATGCGCCAGAGCAGGGACTTCTTGCCGTGCACCACCTCGTCGTGGGACAGCGGCAGCACGAAGTTCTCGGCGTCGTTGTAGATCATGCTGAAGGTGATCTCGCCCTGGTGGTACTTGCGGTAGAGCATGTTGCGGCCCATGTAGACCAGGGTGTCGTGCATCCAGCCCATGTTCCACTTGAAGCCGAAGCCCAGGCCGCCTCGGCTTGTGGGCCGGGTGACCATGGGCCAGGCGGTGGATTCCTCGGCCACGGTGAGGGTGTCCGGGAAGTGGGCGTAGAGCACCTCGTTGAGCCGGCGCAGGAAGGCCACCGCCTCCAGGTTCTCCCGGCCGCCGTAGCGGTTGGGCAGCCACTGGCCGGCCTTGCGGCTGTAGTCCAGGTAGAGCATGGAGGCCACCGCGTCCACCCGCAGGCCGTCCACGTGGAACCGGTCCATCCAGTACAGGGCGTTGGCGATGAGGAAGTTCTGCACCTCGGTGCGGCCGTAGTTGTAGATCAGGGTGCCCCAGTCCATGTGCCGGCCCTTGCGCGGGTCGGCGTGCTCGTAGAGGTGGGTGCCGTCGAATTCGCCCAGGCCGTGGGCGTCGGCCGGGAAGTGGGCCGGCACCCAGTCCAGCAGCACGCCCAGGCCGGCCTGGTGGCAGCGGTCGACGAACGCCATGAAGTCCTCGGGCGCGCCGTAGCGGTTGGTGGGCGCGAACATGCCCAGCGGCTGGTAGCCCCAGGAGCCGTAGAACGGGTGCTCGCTCACCGGCATCAACTGCAGGTGGGTGAACCCCATGGACTGGGCGTAGGGGATCAGCTGGTCGGCCAGCTCCCCGTAGCTGAGGAAGCCGCCGTCCTCGCGCCGGCGCCAGGAGCCCAGGTGCACTTCGTAGAGGCTGATGGGGGCGTCGAAGTGGTTGCGCTTGCCCCGCTCGGCCATCCACGGGGCGTCGTCCCAGGCGTAGCCGGGTTCCCGGGCCACCACGGAGGCGGTGCCGGGCGCGAACTCGCAGCGGAAGGCGAACGGGTCGGCCTTGAGCGGGAGCAGCCGGCCGTCGCCGCTCTTGAGCTCGAACTTGTAGAGGTCGCCGGGGACCATGCCGGGCACGAACAGCTCCCACACCCCCGAGGAGGAGAACCGGCGCATGAGGTGGCGCCGGCCGTCCCAGTTGTTGAACTGGCCCACCACGCTCACCCGGCGGGCGTTGGGCGCCCACACCGCGAACTCCACCCCGGCCACCCCTTCCCGGGTCACCGGGTGGGCGCCCAGCTTCTCGTAGAGGCGCAGGTGGGTGCCTTCGGCCATCAGGTAGACGTCCAGCTCGCCCAGGGCGGAGCCGAACCGGTAGGGGTCGTCCAGGTCCTGGGGCTGGGCGGCCCAGCCGTGCACCCGGAAGCGGTAGGGGAAGGGTTCCCGGGCGGGCAGCAGGGCCTCGAACACGCCTTCCGGATGGGCCATCTTCATGGCCGCCACGACCTCGCCGGTGCCGCTGTGCACCAGCTCCACCCGGGCGGCCTTGGGCAGGAAGGCCCGCACCGCCAGGTCCGCGCCCAGCTGGCGCATGCCGAAGCAGGCGCCCGGATCCCCGCAATCGCCCCGCAGGAAGGCCTGGACATCAAACGGGAAGGAGGCGGCGTCGGGCATGGGCATCCGGGGAGTGATTCCTTTGTACTACCGATTGGGCCGGCGGATTCCGGTATTTCTGCCGGAACCCGGCCAGTGGATTGACGCCGGAACCGGGCCAGACCACATTGAATGAATCCGCAAACGGGAGCTGACCATGAAAGCAGTGATCTATGATGCCTTTTCCACGCCTCCGCAGATCCGGCGGGTGCCAGATCCGACTCCGGAGCCCCATGGGGTGGTGGTGCGGGTGATGGCCACCGGGGTATGCCGCAGCGACTGGCACGGCTGGCTCGGCCACGACTCCGACATCCACCTGCCCCACGTGCCGGGCCACGAGCTGGCCGGGATCATCGAGGCGGTGGGCGGCGGGGTGACCAAGTGGAAGCCCGGCGCCCGGGTCACCGTCCCGTTCGTGAGCGGCTGCGGCGTCTGTCCCCAGTGCCGCTCCGGCAACCACCAGGTGTGCGACCACCAGTTCCAGCCCGGCTTCACCCACTGGGGCTCGTTCGCCGAGTACGTGGGCATCCACTACGCGGACACCAACCTGGTGCCCCTGCCGGAAACCATCGACTTCGCCACGGCCGCCAGCCTGGGCTGCCGGTTCGTGACCTCGTTCCGGGCCATCGTCGACCAGGGCAAGGTCTCCGGCGGCCAGTGGGTGGCCATCCACGGCTGCGGCGGGGTGGGCCTGTCCGCCATCATGATCGCCAACGCCCTGGGCGCCAACGTCGTCGCCATCGACATCGCCGACGACAAGCTGGCCCTGGCCCGGTCCCTGGGCGCGGTGGCCACGGTCAATTCCACCAAGGTTCCGGACGTGGTGGAAGCGGTGCTGGAGATCACCAAGGGCGGCGCCCACGTGTCGGTGGACGCCCTGGGGCACCCCACCACCTGCTTCAATTCCATCAGCAACCTGCGCAAGCGCGGCAAGCACATCCAGGTGGGGCTCATGCTGGCCGACCACAGCACGCCGCGGATCCCCATGAGCAAGGTCATCGGCAACGAACTGGAGATCATCGGCAGCCACGGCATGCAGGCGCACCGCTACGACGCCATGCTGGCCATGATCGAGTCGGGCAAGCTGGCCCCGGAAAAGCTCATCGGCAAGACCATCAGCCTGGAGGAGTCCATCGACGCGCTGATGGACATGGACAAGTTCCAGGGGGTCGGGGTGACGGTGGTGACCCGCTTCTAGCGGGAACCTAATAAATAATTAAAGCACTCATGTTCCAGGGACCGGTCAGGCCGGCCCTGGAGACATGATGAAAAATTTCCATATCCAGAACTTTCTTGAGTGCGCCCGGGCCGCGGGCTGGGAGGTGATCGAGGAGGACGGCTTCCAGGCCGTGAAGAGCCCGGTGCGCGACGCCTTCGCCAATTTCGTGTGGGGGCCGGCGGAGCCCGGCCTCATCGAGCGGAGCCGGGACTGGTTCGGGGAAAGCGGCTTCACCTGGGCCCTGATGGAGGGGCAGGATGGCGCCGCCCTGCGCCAGGCGGGCTTCCAGCCGCCGGAAACGGTGCCGGACCTGGTGCTGGATCTCGACCGGCACACCTGCCGCCAGTGCCCCTCCGGCATCCGGCTGGCCCGGGCCGACTCCAGCCACGATTTCCCGTTCTGGGCCGCCACCGCCAGCGAGGCGCTGGGGCTGAGCGGGGAGGCGGTGCGGGGCTTCTTCCTGCCCCTGGTGCGGGAAGGCGGGGCGGTGCCCCTGCTGGCCTTCCAGAACGGCTTGCCGGCCGCCACCGCCCTGGCGTACTGCGGCACCGAGGCCCTGGGCATCTATGCCGTAGGCACCCGGCCGGCCTACCGCCGGATGGGCCTGGGGCGGGCGGCCACCGAAGCCTGCCTGGCCCTGGGCCAGGATGTGGGCCTGCACCGGGCGGTGCTGTCCGCTTCGGTCATGGGGCAGCCCCTGTACCGCCGGATCGGCTTCAAGGCCGAACGGCTGGTGTCGGAATTCCCGTCCAGGGGGGGGCACGGCCGGGACTGAGGACGCACACTGTCCCCGTCCGTTCCCCTTTCCCCCGCGAACGTCAGGAGTTGCCATGGTCATCCGTCCCTTCCGGCAAGGTGATGAGGGCGCGCTTCGGCAGGTCTTCTTTTCCGCCGTGCATGAGATCGCTTCCAAGGATTACACCGTCGAGCAGATTGCCGCGTGGGCGCCCGCTCCGCGGCAGGCGGACGAGGCTCCGTGGGCCGAGCGGATGGGAAGAATCCGCCCCTTCGTCGCGGAAAGGGACGGTTCCATCCTGGGGTACGCCGACGTTCAAGCGAACGGGTATATTGATCATTTCTTCGTTGCCGGATCGGCTGCGCGCACGGGCGTCGGGTCGGCCCTCATGGCCAGGATCCACGAAGCGGCATCGGCCCAGGGCACGGCATCCTTGTTTGCCGAAGTGAGCATCACCGCGCGTCCCTTTTTCGAGAAATGGGGCTTTGCGGTGGAAGCCCGGCAGACGGTCACCCTGCGGGGCGTTCCGTTGACCAACTTCCGGATGCGCAAGACCCTGGAAGCGACCCCACCCAGCCGCGCGTAACGGCTTACGTTTCAGTCGACGCACCTTCCCCGAATTTGCTTTTCTCGGCGAACCTCGGCTGTCTCGGCGTCCTACCGCAGTCGAGAAAAAGCCAATCGCCGAGAAACGATGATGCTTCGCCACACCTGGACGGATGAAAAGCAGCGGAGCGCCCGTTCCCCCGGCAAGGGTTTTTGACACTTGGTTTCTCCGCCAGGAGCCCGATGTTTGTGCCGGATCGATGGGGCCGGGGGAG
>JARLGP010000183.1 GCA_031292735.1 Holophaga sp. | reverse complement strand
CCACGGCGCTCGTCGAGACGGGGTCGCGCATGGACGACGTGATCTTCGAGGAGTTCAAGGGCACCGGCAACAGCGAGATCTGCCTGGACCGCAAGCTCAGCGACAAGCGGATCTTCCCGGCCATGGACATCCAGAAGTCCGGCACCCGCAAGGAGGATCTCCTCATCGAGCCGGCGCGCCTGGCCAAGATCTGGGTGTTGCGCAAGATCCTCAGTTCCAGCGGTCCGGTGGAAAGCATGGAACTGCTGCTGGACCGGCTGGGCAAGAGCCGGAGCAACGACGACTTCCTTTCCAACCTCCAGGAGGCCCCGCCGCCCTCCGGCAGGCGTTCCTAGCTCACTTCCCCCGGGCCGGCCCCGGGTCCGTCGCCGGCGGCCACAACCCGGTTGCGGCCCTGGCGCTTGGCGGCATACAGCGCCGCGTCGGCCCGCTCGATGAGGCGGGCGTCGCTGTTGCCGTCCTGGTACTCCGCCACGCCCGCGCTGACGGTCACCTGGCCCGCGACCGGGAAGACCGTGGCCTCCACGGCGGAGCGGATCTTTTCGGCCAGCACCAGGGCCCCCTCCTGGCCGGTTTCCGCGCAGACCACGATGAACTCCTCCCCGCCGTAGCGGGCGAACACATCCACCTTGCGCAGGCACCGCTTGACCACCTGCACCAGGTCCTGGAGCACCGCGTCGCCCACGTGGTGCCCGTGGCGGTCGTTGACCCGCTTGAAGCGGTCCAGGTCGAGCAGGATCAGGGCCAGCGGCCGGCTGTAGCGGTGGGATTTGCCGATCTCCACCTCCATGATGTCGAACAGCTTCCTCCGGTTGAAGATGCCGGTGAGGTAGTCGATCTCCGAAAGCTCCCTGAGCTTCTCCTCGAAATGCTTGCGCTCGGAAATCTCCATGCGCAGCAGGTCGTTGACCTCGGCCAGGTCGGCGGTGCGTTCCTGGACCCGCCGTTCCAGCTCGCTCCTGGCCTCGATGACCCGGATCGACTGCTCCGCCAGGTCGGCGATGAAGTGGACCAGCGCCTGGTCGTAGCAGACGATGGTGGCCAGCCGGTCCTGGCTCAGCCGCGGCATGCGGTCCAGGGCCGCCAGGTAGGCTTCCGGGTCGAACCCGTAGCGGCGGGCCTGGTCGGCGAACTGCGTCCGGTCCACCGCCTCCTGGTCGGACCAGAACTGGGTCAGGAACATGGTCCCCAGGTGCCGGCCCGCCACCATGATGGGCATGGCGATCTGCCACAGCCCGTTGTTGCAGGGATAGCGGTAGACCTCCTGGTCCAGGTGCTCCAGGATGGTCCGGTCGCTGAGCCGGCACTGTTCCCGCGTCCGCGGGTCCATCTGGTGGAAGCGGCTGCATATGTCGGAAAAGCCGGCCTTGACCAGGAACGCGCCGTCCACCGGGTCGACGATGGTCATGGGCATGCCGCTGATGCGGAAATTGGCATCGGCCAGACGCTGGACAATCGACATGTCGAGCAGATCGGAAAGACGATAGTCGCTCATGAGCCGGATCTCCGGATGGATCGGTCCCGTCGGGTTGAAAAGGCCATGTTGTCGCTGGATTCGCTTGCAAGCATAAGCCGGATGGAGACCGGCCGAGCGCAAAACCTGCGCCGGGTGTTGTACCCTGGCTGCATGGCCATCCGACCCTTTTCCCTGGAACGGTTCTTCGCCCGGCACGAGTTCACCGCCAGGCGACTGCTGGGCTCCAGCGACCCGGAAGCCTTGTCCGTGGCCGAGCTGCTGGCCCTGGAACCCGGAGCCGCCGAGGGCCTGGGCGAGGTCTGGCTGGGCTACACCGAATCCACCGGGGATCCCGCCCTGCGCCGGGACATCGCCGGGCTCTACGGCACCGCCGCGGCCGAGGACATCCTGGTGTTCACCGGGGCCGAGGAGCCCATCTTCGCCTTCATGAACGTGGCCCTGGGCCCCGGCGACCACCTGGTGGCGCACAGCCCCGGCTACCAGTCGCACTTCGAGGTGGCCAAATCGGCGGGCGCGGAGGTCTCGCTCTGGGAGGCCGATCCGGAACGGGGCTGGGCGCTGGATCCCGCCGAGCTCAAGCGGCTGCTCCGGCCCAACACCCGGGCCATCCTGGTCTCCGCGCCGCACAATCCCACCGGCTTCCTGTTCAGCCGGGACGCCTGGCTGGAGGTGGTGGACATCGCCCGCCGGGCCGGGGTCTGGCTGTTCTCGGACGAGGTCTACCGCGGGCTGGAACAGGATCCCGGCGAGCGCCTGCCGGCGGCCTGCGACCTCTACGAACGGGCCGTCTCCCTCAACTGCCTGTCCAAGGCCTACGGCCTGGCCGGGCTGCGCCTGGGCTGGCTGGCCAGCCACGACCGCTTCCTGATGGGGGAGCTGGCGGCCTTCAAGGACTACCTCACCATCTGCACCCCGGCGCCCAGCGAGTTCCTGGGCGGCATCGCCGTGCGCCACGCCGAGGCCCTGTTCGCCCGCAGCCGGAACCGGCTGAAGGCCAACCTGGACCTGCTGGAAGGCTTCCTGGAACGGCGCGCGGACCTGTTCTCCTGGCGCCGGCCGCGGGCCGGCTCCACCACCTTTCCCAGGCTGCGCCAGGGCGGCGCCGATGCCTTCTGCGCCGCCCTGCTGCGGGACACCGGCATCATGCTGGTGCCCAGCTCCCGGTTCGACTACGGGGACGCCCACCTGCGCTTCGGCTACGGCCGGCGGGACTTCCCCGAGGCGCTGGACCAGCTGGAGCGCTACCTTCAGTAGGCCGGGCCCTTGGCGATGGAGGCGGCGTTCACCGGATCCCGGAAGGTGAGGTAGACCCACAGCTGGTAGCCGATCACCACCGGCAGGCAGCACAGCACCACGCCCAGCATGATCTTGAGGGTGAGGGGGCTGGAGGCGCTGTTGAAGGCGGTGAGGCTGGCCGCGGGGGCCAGGCGGGAGGGCAGCAGGTTGGGGAACAGCCCGGCCACGCCGAACAGCACGGTGCCCAGGATGAGCGCGGAGGAGGCGAGCCAGGCCTTCCACCAGGCGCCCCGGCCCATCCACACCCGCGCCCCCAGCAGCCCGGCCACGGCCAGCAGCGGCAGCGGCAGCAGCCAGGGCTTGGCCAGCACGTTCTGCCAGAGCGGCGTGCTGAACCAGGTCATGGCCAGGAACAGCACCGCCAGCACCGCTTCCGCCAGCCACAGCCGCCGGGCCATGGCGCCGGCCCGGATCAGCAGCGCGCCCTCGCAGCGGGTGGCCAGCCAGAGCAGGCCGTGCACCGCGAACACCAGCACGAAGGTGAGCCCGCCCACCAGGCCGTAGGGGTTGAGCAGGGTGAGCAGGTTGCCGTGGAAGATCCCCACGGCGTCGATGGGCAGGCCCATGAAGATGTTGGCGAAGGCCACCCCCAGCAGCAGGGCCGGCAGGAACGAGCCGAACACCAGGCAGCCGTCCCAGGTGCGGCGCCAGCCGGCGCTGTCCACCTTGCCGCGGAACTCGAAGGCCACCCCGCGCAGGATGAGGGCGAACAGCAGCAGCATCAGCGGGGTGTACAGCCCCGAGAACATCACCGCATAGGCCCGCGGGAAGGCGGCGAAGGTGACCCCGCCGGCGGTGATCAGCCACACCTCGTTGCCGTCCCAGAACGGCCCCATGGCGTTGATCACCACCCGCTTGTCGGTCTCCTGGCGGGCCAGGAAGGGAAATACGGTGCCCAGGCCCAGGTCGAAGCCGTCCAGCATGAAATACACGGCCCAGGCCACGCCCCAGATGATGAACCAGATGGTCTCGAACATGCTTGCCTCCTCAACGGGCTTTCAGGGGATCGGGGCCCTTGCGGGCGAATCTGCAGAGCAGGTAGAAGTCGGCCGCCCCCAGCAGGGCGTAGACCAGGAAGAAGGCCACCAGCGAGGTCGCCACCTGGATCAGGGCGATGGGCGACACGGCGTCGCGGGTGCGCATGATCCCGTAGACGATCCAGGGCTGCCGGCCCAGTTCGGACAGGGTCCAGCCCAGCTGGTTGGCCAGGTAGGGCAGGGGGATCAGCCAGGGCAGCAGCTTCAGCAGGCGCGGCTGGGCTTCGATGCTGTCCCGTTTCAGGAAGGCGTAGACGCTCACCGCCAGGAACAGGATGCCCAGGCCCACCATCAGCCGGAACGCCAGGAACACCGGCAGCACCGGCGGCCGCTGGTCGGCGGGAAAATCCTTGAGCCCCTTCACCTCGGTGTCGGTGGCGTAGCCCGCCATCAGGCTCAGGGCGCCGGGCACCGACAGGGCCTGCACGCTGTTGCGCTGGTGGGCCGGGTCGGGCCAGGCCACCAGGTTCATGGGCACGTGGCGCCCGGTCTCCCAGTGCGCTTCCATGGCGGCGAGCTTGGCGGGCTGGGCCTCCTGGAGGATCTCCGCGTTCATGTGGCCCTGGCCGATCTCGAACAGGGCGAACACCAGGGTCCACACCACGGCCAGCCGGAACGACTTCTTGAAGAACGCCACCTCCCGGCCGCGGCCCAGGTGCCAGGCGGAGATGCCCAGCACGAACATGCCGGCCAGGGTGTAGGCGCCGCCCAGGGTGTGCACGAATTCCAGGATGGCGAAGCGCTGGCCCACCACCGCCCCGAAGCTGGCCAGCTCGGCCCGTCCGCCGCGCAGCACATAGCCCACCGGGTGCTGCATCCAGGCGTTGGCCACCAGGATCCAGAAGGCGCTCAGGCTGGAGGCCCCGGCCACCAGCCAGATGCTCGCACAGTGCGCCCTGGCCGAAAGCTTGTCCCAGCCGAACACCCACACCGCGATGAAGGTGGATTCCAGGAAGAAGGCCGCGGTGGCCTCGATGGCCAGCAGGGAGCCGAAGATGTCGCCCACGTAGACGGCGTAGCGGCTCCAGTTGGTGCCGAACTGGAACTCCAGGGTGATCCCGGTGACGATGCCGATGGCGAAATTGATGAGGAACAGCCTTCCCCAGTACTTGGCCATCCGCAGGTAGTCCGGATCCTTGCGGCGCACGTAGAGGGTCTCCATGATCGCCACCAGCATGGACAGGCCCAGGGTGAGCGGCACGAACAGGAAGTGGAAGTAGGTCGCGACGGCGAACTGCAGGCGCGAGAGTAGCAGGACGTCCATAGGGATCTCCCAGCAAGCAGGGTTGTGGGTTCGGCCTCGGAAGGCCGGGATGCGTTCAGTGAGTGAGCAGGCGGTGGGCGGACTGGTGTCCGGATTGGCTGGTGGCCAGGGTGTCGAAGCGGGCGGCGGCCAGGGTGGCTTCCAGGGCTCGGGTGGCCTCGGCCCACACCGATTGCACCGGGCAGGTGCCGGTGAAGGGGCAGGCGTGTTCGGGTTCCAGGCAGTGGTTCAGGGCGATGGGGCCCTCCATGACCCGCACCAGGTCGAGCATGGTGATCTCGGCCGCCGGCCGGGCCAGGCGGATCCCGCCCGAGGAGCCCCGGCTGCTGACCAGGATGCCGCCCTGCACCAGCTTGCCGATCAGGCGGCGGACGAAGAACTCCGGCAGCATGCGCTGTTCGGCGATCTCGGCGATGGCGGCCTGGGCTCCCTCGCCCAGGCAGGCGAGGTGCAGCACGATGCGCGCGGCGTAATCGGTGTGGCGGGCAATCTGGAGCATGGGACTCCGGGCAAAGGTGATGATATAGGTATTAATACTACGATCATCACCTTTGTCAAAGATTTTTTCGACGCCATTCGCCGGCTGGCCCCTTGCCACTTTCCGGCCGGGCGGAGCCCTCAAACCAGGAAGGCCATTCCGGCCGAGGCCCTGTTCACCGCCATGGCCGGGGCTATAGCGGCCACTTGCCGGCGCCCTGGCGCAGCAGGACGGGCTCGTCGCCGGTGAGGTCCACCACCGTGCTGGCCAGGCCCGAAGGCTCGCCGCAGTCCACCACCAGGTCCAGCAGGTGGCCCAGGGTTTCCTGGATCTCCCAGGTGTTCTCCAGCGGCGGCTCGCCCGAGGTGTTGCAACTGGTGGTGATGATGGGTTCGCCCACCAGGCGGGTGATTTCCCGGCAGAACACCTGGTCGGGGATGCGCAGGCCCACGGTCTGCTTCTTCTGCAGGTAGCGGGGCACCTCGCGGCTGCAGCCCAGCACGGCGGTGTAGGGGCCCGGGAACATCTGCTTGAGGATGCGGAAGGTGGGGGTGTCCAGGTGCCGGGTGTAGCGGCAGAGCATCTCCATGTCGGCGCAAAGGATGGACATGGGCTTCTTGGGATCGCGGCCCTTCATGGCCTGGATCCGGTCCACCGCCTTCTTGCGCGACACCAGGCAGCCGAGGCCGTACAGGGTGTCGGTGGGGTAGGCGATGACGCCGTCCCGCTGGAGGACCTCGGCGATGCGTTCCAGGTGGCGCACCTGGGGAGTGTCGGGATGCAGCGTGAGAATCATAGTTCCTCCAGCTTACCCCAGCGTGCCCGGCCCAGGCCCGGGTGCCGGTCCGGGGCCTGGAAGAAGCGCTCGGCCAGGGCCGGGTCCATGGCGCCCTGGGTGCCCGACCGGCGGGCCTGGAGCGCCAGCAGGGCCACCACGCTGAGCACGTCGGTGATCTCGCCGGAGAGCACCCGGGCCACGCACTGGGCGAAGGGCTCCCGGCGCTGCAGCAGCTCCTCGTTGGACTCCGCGGCGCAGCCGCCGGGCGCCTCCTGCAGGCCGTGGGCCAGGAACAGGAAGGTCTCCTCGTCGGTGCTGGAGTTGCTGTTGAGGCAGAAGGCCAGCGGCTCCCACACCTGGGCGGTGAGCCCCGACTCCTCGCGCAGCTCCCGCTGGATGGCGGCCAACGGGCTTTCGCTCTCCTCGCCGCCGCCTTCGGGCAGCTCCCAGGAGTAGGCCTCGTGGGGATAGCGCCACTGGCCCACCAGCACCACCCGGTCCTGCTCGTCCAGGGCCAGCACGCCGCAGGCGGTGCGCTTGAATCCGCAGACCGCGTACTGGCCGTGGGCGCCGCGGCGGTGCTGGTAGCGGTCCTCGCGCAGGCGGATCCACGGGGAATCGTACAGCACGTTGCGGTCGAAGACCCGGTAGGGATTGGCGTCGGCGGGAATGGGGAGGGGTGGCAGATCGCTCATGGACGGCTCGGAACAAAAAACGCCCGCGAAAAGCGGGCGTCGGGATTCGGTGTTCGGTGAAGACTAGCGGCGCAGGCCCAGGCGCTCGATGAGCGTAGCGTAGCGGGTCTTGTCCTTGCGCTTCAAGTAGTCCAGCAGCCGACGGCGCTGGCCGACCATGATCATGAGGCCGCGCCGGCTGTGATAGTCCTTGGTGTGGACCTTGAAGTGCTCGGTGAGATCGTTGATGCGCTTGGTCAGGATGGCCACCTGCACTTCGGGCGAACCGGTGTCGCTCTCGTGCACCTTGTAGTCTTCGATGATGATCTTCTTCTGCTCGACGTTGAGGGCCATGGAAGGCTCCTTTTCGGGATGGCGTCCCGTCACCGGTGGTGCAGCCCCGTGCCGCCCCATGGTCAAGTCCGGAAGCACCCGGACGGTGTTGCTGATGTGAAAAACGCCCCGGTCACCCAGGGCGTTTATCAAAAAGTGGTGCGGATAAAGGGACTCGAACCCCCACGACCGTGAAGTCACTAGCACCTGAAGCTAGCGCGTCTACCAATTCCGCCATATCCGCTCAGTCTGATGGTTTCCCGCGAGAGCCCAACAAGCCTGAGAGACAATCCTAGTGCGGTTCCAACCTTGATGCAAGCAAAAAAATCAACAGCGTTACCATTCCCGATAGGGGATCTCATTGGAGCCGGTGCCGGGGGCGAGACTGTAGACGTCATAGACGTTGCCGCCGCCCCAGCCGGTGCTGGCGGGGTCGTCGTTGATGGAGCGCTTGCCCCAGTCCGCCTTGTTGGTGAAAGGGTCCACCGGGATCCGGCGCAGGAAGCGCATCTTGGTGGTCTTGCCCGTCATGGTTTCGCCCTCCACCAGTTTCTCCAGGGATTCCGGATAGCCGTTGTTCTCGGGCGCGGGGGCCTTGATCTTCTGCTGGTCCACCTTGGTCTTGTAGTCGTCGATGGCCAGGCGCATCTCGCGCAGGTCGCGGCGCAGCTCCAGTTCCTTCTGGCGGCGGATCCCGTTCCGGGCCATGGGCATGACCGCGCTGGCGAGGACGAACAGCACCGTGGCGGTGACCAGCATCTCCAGGAGGGTGAAGCCGCGTTGAGTCTTCATGGTGGTTGCGCCCAATCAGTTGACCGTGATCAGGGCGTTCACCACCCGGGCCGAGATGGGGTTGTTGCCCACCCGGTACTGGCCGCCCTGGATCAGAATGGGTGCGTTGCCCTGGCCGGTGGCCTCCAGGTCGAAGGTGGCGAAGGTGCCGCTGTCCATGGCCCCGGACTTCCGGCTGAAGGTGAGGGTGAGGAGGCCGTTGGCCCCGGGGGTGCCGGTCAGGGTGCCGTTGTCTCCGGTCAGGAAATCCCCCGCGGCGAAGCCCTTGAGGGTGAGCTTGGGATCCAGCTGAACCTGCATGGTGCCGCTGGTGAGGCCGCCGGCGCCGCTGACCATCAGGGTGGCCCGGATGCTCTGGCCCTTGGGAACTTCCAGGGACAGCGGGCTCAGGAAGAACACCAGGTCCGAGGCCTGCGCGGCGTTCTCGGCGGCGGGGGCCGCGGCGACCGCGGCGGCTGCCGCGGCGTCCAGCGCCGGGTTGGCGGGGGTGCCGGTCACGGCGGGGGCCGCATCGGTCTTCGGGGCCGTGATGGCCTGGGCCGCCGAGGTTGGGGCGGGGGCAGGGGCCGGGCCTGGCTGGCTGGATTCCGGGAAGGCGTTCATGGGCACGTTGAGCTTGGTCTTGACGGGCTTGGGCTCGAAGGGCTTGTTGGCGCCGGGCGCCTGGTCCGGGTCGAAGGCCTCGAAATCGTCCTCGGCCAGGTCGGGCTTGCGCACCACCACGGCCCGGAGGGTGAGGATCACGTCGGTCTTGTCCTTGGAGTTGGAGTGGTTGGACAGGAGATCGCTCACCACTGGGATGCTGCTGAGTCCCCAGACGCCCTGCAGGTTCCTGGCCTCATCCTCCTTCAGCAGGCCGCCGAAGATGGCGGTTTCGCCGTCCCTGAGCCGGGCGGAGGTCTTGATGATGCGCTGGCTGAGGTTTGGGCGCCCGGGATCGCCGCCGGCCTTTTGCGTCTTGACTTCCGACTCGAGGTCGATGGTGATGTCGTTGTTGAAGTGGACCCTGGGCTTCACCTTGATCTTCACGCCCACGTCCTCGTAGCTGTAGGAGGTCTGGGCGGCCAGGGTCCCGGCCAGGGTGGCGGCGGTGCTGCTGGTGGTGGTGGAACTCGTGGTGGACGTGGTGCCGATGCTGGACTGGGTAGTGCTGATCTTGTCGCCGATGTTCACTTCCCCGGTCTCGCCGGAGATCACCCGCACGTTGGGGTTGGCCAGCAGCGTGGTCTCGCCGGAGCTCTTGGCCAGGTCCAGCCGCAGGCTGGGGAACAGGTAGCTGATGGAACTCTTGCTGAGCGAGAGCGTTCCGGTCTGCTGGTTGAGCGCCGAGCCGGAGCCGCTGGCGGTGGCGCCGATGGCGTAGGTGCCGCTGGTGTCGGTGGCGCTGACCACCGGCAGCAGGCCGAAGGTGGCCGCGGTGGTTTCGGACACTTCCAGCAGTTCCAGGTAGACCATGACTTCCGCCTTGGCCTTGTCCAGCTGGTTGACGATGCGCTGGGCGATCCCCAGGTCGGTGGGCTTGGCCATGACGGTGATGGCGTTCAGCCGCTTGTCGATGAACACCCGGAGCTGGGGCATGAGCGCGTTGAAGATCTGCCGGACGTTCTCCACTTCCGCATTGGACAGGTAGAAGGTGCGGATCAGCTTGTTCTCATACTCCTGCAGGTTCTGGGGGGTCTTCTTGAACACCATGATGGAGTTGCTGTCCATGACCTTGTAGAACAGGTCGCTCTGCAGCATCAGGGTGTCCAGCACCCGCTGGAAGGACAGGCCGCGCAGGTCCACGGAGACCTGCTGGTCCTGGGCCGAGGCGGAGGAGTGCAGGACGATGTTCACGCCGGAATTCTTGCTGAGCTGCTGGAAGATCTCCTTGAGGCTGGTCTTGCGGGTGAAATTGAGGTCCATGCCCTCCAGCGACCTGGGGTTGATGGGCAGGACGTTGATGGCCTCGCCCTTGGCCCGGGAGGCATCGACGCTGTCTTCGGATTCCTCCTTGGCCCGGCGGCGCTCCGCCGCCTGCTCCAGCCGGGTCAGCCAGTCCACCGCCACCGCGTTGGCCGGATCCAGCACCACCGCCAATCCCACTTCCCTGGTCTCCAGCTCGAGCTGGCCGTGCTTCTGGGCGCTCCGGGCCAGCTTCAGGTGCTGTTCCGCCGCCAGGGGCGCGGTGCGGCGGTAGCCGATCCTGGCCGCCAGGTTGTTGGGGTCACTCTTCAGCGCCTTGCGGTACTCGGTCAGGGCGTCGTCGTAGCGGCCCTCATCGTAGGCCACGGTCGCCTTGTGCAGGCCGCAGGCGACGGTGAGTACCAAGCTTAGGGATAGAGCCATGACCCTGGCCAGGGTTGTTCGGGTAGTTTTCAGGGTGGGCATCATTTCCATCCACAGCAGTATTTCAGAAATCGTTCGAGGGCGCCTGCCCGGGCCGGCCGCCCTGGCCATGGATGTCCACGGCATCAAGCTTGTGTTTCAGATCCGAGTATTTCAGATTCTGGAACTCAGCGGCGAGATCTGTCAGCTTGACCAGCCGCCAATGCGGATTGGCCAAGTCGCCCTGCTTGATGGTGACAGGATCCTCACCCTTCATGAATGCGCCCAGCTTGCCGGCGGTCCGGCTGCCCAGGTAGCCCAGGTAGCGCAGGTCCTGGGGCCGGCTGTTGTTCTCCTGGGCCCGGCTCAGGCGCAGCTGCTCCGCCGCGATCTGCTCGGCGGTGGGCGGTGGCGGCGGTGGAGGCGGCGGCGGGGGGGGCGGCGGAGGCGGCGGCGGACCCTCGAACAGGAACAGGTCCCGGTACATCCGGTGCTCCTGGGGCAGTTCGCCGGACTTGTCCAGCTTGGTAAGGTCGGGCAGCTTGGCCAGCTCCCTCACCTGGCGGTCATCCAGGGCCGCGTTGGCGGCCCGGGCGCTGGCCGGGGTGCGGGGTTTGGCGGCGGGGGCGCTCGGCCAGAGCAGCCAGATCAGCACCGGGATGCAGCCCAGGCCCACCTGGATCCGCCGGTTGGTCTTGATCTCCTGGATCCAGGCTTTGGGGTCGGTGCCCTTGACGGTGAGGCTCATGCTCCCTCCTCGTCACTGGCCCCGGTGGGGCCCGAGGACTGCCGGAAGGCCCGCAGGGTGATGGTCAGGTGCGCCCCTTCGGGGCTCTCTTCCAGCTTGGCGGCAACCACGGCGAAGGGCAGCTTGCTCCCTTCCAGGTCCAGCATGAAGGATTTCAGGTTCATGTAAATACCGGTGGCATTGAACTCCACATCCACGGATTCCAGGACGCTGCCCTTGGACCCTTCCCGGGTGGGCGGGCCGTACTTGACCGCGATCAGCCGCACCTGGTGCTTCTTGGTGAGTTCATAAAGCTTTTGGCTGAGTTTCCAGTGCAGCTTGCCCACCCCTTCCGCCGGCATGTTCTGCATGAGCTCGTCCAGGGATTGCCGGTCGGCCTTGATCCGGTTGGATTCGGCCTGGGCGGCCTGCAGTTCCCGGTTCTGGCGGTCGAAGGACGAGGAGGCGTCCTTGAGCGCCCGCTGGGTCTGGAGCTGTTTCTGGGAAGCGTCGGGCAGCAGGAAGACGGCGATGATCAGGCCAACCGCGGCGAGGATGCCGCCGCCGATGAGGCGGAACTTGCTTGCGCGCAGGGTCGTGCTCACTGGGCACCCCCTGGGTTTCCGGGCATCGGGCGGCCTGGCGGATAGACCGGCCGGCCGGGCGGATAGGGGGAGGTGGTTCCGGGCGGAACCGGGCTGGCCACGGGGCCGGGCCGCGCCGGGCCGGGATTGGGAACCGGCTGGGGCGGCTGGTTGGTTTCAACTTCTGGCGGTGAGATCGTGATCCGGATTTCATCGGCGACCTGAAGGT
>JARLGP010000182.1 GCA_031292735.1 Holophaga sp. | reverse complement strand
GTCTTGGCCACGATGCCCAGGTTGTGGGTGATCATGAGCATCGAGGTGCCCAGCCGGGTGCGCAGCTCCTTGATCATGGTCAGGACCTGGGCCTGGATGGTCACGTCCAGGGCGGTGGTGGGCTCGTCGGCGATGAGCAGCTTGGGCGAGCAGGCGATGGCCATGGCGATCATGGTGCGCTGGCGCATGCCGCCGGAGAATTCGTGGGGGTACTGCTTGAGCCGTTCCCGGGCGTCGGGGATCTCCACCAGGTCGAACAGGCGCTCGGCCTCGGCCCGGGCGTCGGCCTTGGCGATCCGGCGGTGCAGGCGGATCGGCTCCATCACCTGGCTGCCCACCCGGAGCAGCGGATTGAGCGAGGTCATGGGGTCCTGGAACACCATGCCGATGGCGTTGCCGTACAGGCTGCGCAGGTAGCGGTCATTCTTGCCGGTGAGCTCCTCGCCGTCGAACAGGATGCTGTCCGCCTCGATCCGCGCGTTGTCGGGCAGCAGCCGCATGAGCGAGAGCATCGCCGCGCTCTTGCCCGAGCCCGACTCGCCGACGATGCCCAGCGATTCGCCCCGGTCCACGTGGAAGGAGATGCCGCGCAGCGCCTGCACCTCGCCCGCCTCCACCGTGAAGGTCGTGCGCAGGTTGGTCACTTCCAGGAGGTTCATTGCTTGAGCCTCGGGTCCAGGGCATCGCGCAGGCCGTCGCCGATGAAGTTGAAGGAGAACATGGTGAGGCTGATGGCCAGGGTCGGCACCAGCATCTGGTAGGGGTAGGAGAAGATGGTGGGGATCGCTTCGCTGGCCAGGGTGCCCCAGCTGGCCATGGGCACCTGGATGCCGATGCCCAGGAAGCTCAGGAAGGCCTCGGAAAAGATGGCCGAGGGGATGAGGAAGGTGACGGTGACGATGATCGGCCCCATGCTGTTGGGGATCAGGTGGCGGAACAGGATGCGCGCGTCGCTGGCGCCCAGGGCCTTGGCGGCCAGGGCGAACTCCTGGTTCTTGAGGCTGAGCACCTGGGAGCGCACCATGCGCGCGGTGCCGATCCAGTAGGTGAGGCACAGGGCGATGAGGATGCTCTGCAGGGTGTTGCCCAGGAACATCATGATCAGGATGATGTAGAGCAGCGACGGCACGCCGGTGAGGATGTCGACGATGCGCATCAGCACCATGTCGGTGCGGCCGCCGAAGTAGCCCGAGATGCCGCCGTAGATGATGCCGATGACGAAGTTGATGCCCGCGGTGACGAAGCCGATGCTGAGCGAGATGCGGGCCCCGTAGAGCACCCGGATGTAGATGTCGCGGCCGAACTTGTCGGTGCCGAACCAGTGCGCGGCGGTGGGCCACTGGTTCTGCAGGTCGATGTCCTGGCCGTCGTAGGTGTAGGACGACAGCATCGGGCCGAAGATGGCGAGCAGGGTGATGGCGACGATCAGGACCAGCCCGATCATGGCCAGCGGATCCTTCCGGAAGCGCGACCAGGCGTCCTCCCAGTAGGAGCGCGAGCGGCGCACGATGGCCTCCTCCTGGCGCTGGCCGGGGGCCAGCGGCAGGAACAGGTCGGGGGTCAGGGCCGGGCTACTCATCGATCCTCACCCGCGGATCGATGATCGCGTAGAGCACGTCCACCACGATGTTCATGATGACCACCAGGGCGCCGAAGAAGATGGTGACGCCCAGGATCACCGAATAGTCCCGGTCGCCGATGGAGCTCACGTAGTCGCGGCCGATCCCGGGAATGGAGAAGATCCGCTCCACCACGAAGCTGCCGGTGAGCAGGGTGGCGATCAGCGGGCCCAGGTAGGTCACCACCGGGATGATGGCGTTGCGCAGGGCGTGCCGGGCGACCACCATGAACTCGCCCAGGCCCTTGGCCCGGGCGGTGCGGATGTAGTCCTGGCGCATCACCTCGAGCATGCTCGAGCGCATGAGCCGGGCGATGTAGGCGATGGGCGCCACCGCCAGGCCGGTCACCGGCAGCAGGTAGTGCTTCCAGGTGGTGAGGCCGTAGGTGGGCAGCAGCTTCAGCACCACCGCGAACAGGTAGAGCAGCAGCACGGTGAGCACGAAGCTGGGCACCGAGATGCCCACGGTGGCGAAGATCATGGAGGCGCTGTCCTGCCACTTGCCGCGCCGGAGCGCCGAGATGATGCCCAGCGGGATGCCGATCAGCAGCGCCGCCAGGGTGGCCACGAAGCCCACCTTGGCGGAGACCGGGAAGCCCCGCGCCACGATGTCGTTCACCGACACGTCCAGTTCCTGGAACGAGCTGCCCAGGTCGCCGTGCAGCAGGTTCTTCATGTACTTCAGGTACTGCACCGAGACCGGCTGGTCGAGACCGTAGCGCTGTTCGATGAGCGCGATGACGCTTTCCGGCACCTTGCGCTCGGCGGCGGGGCTGAACGGCCCGCCGGGGATGGCCCGGGTGAGGAAGAAGGTCAGGGTGACCAGGGTGAGCATGGTGATCACGCCCGCCCAGACTCGTTTCAGGATGTAGCCAAGCACTCCGGGTTACTCCACGTGGGCGTATTCGAAGCAGGTGTGCCCCAGGTAGGTCTTCATGACCCCCTTGATGTTGGGCTTGCAGAGAACCCGCCCCAGGTAGTAGTAGGCCGGCATGACCGGCATGTCGTTGGCGAGGATCTTCTCGGCCGTCACGAAGTTGGCCATGCGCAGCTTCTGGTCCGCGCTCTTGTGGTTGGCCTCGATGAGGGCGTCATAGGCGCGGTTGGTCCAGCGGTTGTTCTGCACGTTCTGGTTGGTCTGGAAGATCTCCAGGTTGGTCATGGGGTCGGAGTAGTCGCCGCTCCAGCTGTCCGCGGCGATGTTGAAGTTGCCGGAATGCAGCTGGGTCCAGTAGACCTTGGTCTCGAAGCTCTGGATGTCCACGGTGACTCCGAGGTTGCTCTTCCACATGGCCTGGAAGGCCTGGCAGACATCCTTGGCCTGCTGGTTGGACTGGCAGATGAGGGTCACCTTGGGGAAGCCCTTGCCGTTGGGGTAGCCGGCGGCGGCCAGCAGCTTCCGGGCCTCGGCGGGATCCTCCTTGATGGGGTTGCCGACCACGTCGCGGTAGGCCTTGCCCTTCTTCACCCCGTCGCTGATCCCGTAGGGCACGAAGCCCAGCGCCGGCTTCTCGCTGGTCTGCAGGATGTTCTTGACGATCTGCGCGCGGTTGATGGCGATGCCGAAGGCGCGGCGCACCCGGGGATCGTTGAACGGCCGGGTGGCGGTGTTGAAGTCATAGTAGGAAACCCCGATCCGGGGGAAGGCGTTCAGCTCCCGGGTGCCCTGGTACTTCTTCAGGCCCTCGGCGCTGGGATCGTCGAACACCTGGATCTCGCCCGTCTGGTAGGCGGCGAGCTGGGCTTCCTGGGCCTCCATGATGACGATCTCCAGGGTGTCCAGCTTCACCTTGGCGGCGTCCAGGTAGTTGGGGTTCTTTTTCAGGACGTATTTCTGCCTGGGCTTGTATTCCACCATCTGGAACGGCCCGTTGCCCACGTAGGTCTTGAGGTTCTTGGTCCACGACTCGGAGCCTTCCACCAGGTCCCTGCGCACCGGCATGTAGGCGGTGACGCAGAGCAGGTCGAGGAAGTAGGGGGTCGGGTTCTCCAGGGTGACCTTGAGCGTGCGGGGGTTCAGGGCCTGGACGCCCAGCTGGTCCACCGGGGCCTTGCCTTCCACGATGGCCTTGCCGTTCTTCACGTAGTAGAGGTAGAAGGACGACGGCGCCGCGGTCTTGGGATTGACCACGCGCTTCCAGGAGTATTCGAAATCCTGGGCCGTCACCGGCTTGCCGTCCGCCCACTTGGCGCCGGCGGCGATGGTGAAGGTGTAGACGGTCTTGCTCTTGTCCAGCTTGTAGCTGCTGGCCATGGCCGGCACCGGCCGGCCGTCGGGGTCCAGCTTCTCCAGGCCGGTGAACATGGTCTTGAGCACGATGGAGGCACGAAACCACTGGTTGAGGTTGGGGTCGAGGGTCTGCGCTTCGCCGTTCAGGGCGTAGGTGATCTTCTGCGGAGCCGCGGCCAGGGAGGCGAACAGGCCGAACGATAGTAGTACAGAAGCAAGCCGAGTATTCACTTCAGCCTCCAGCAAGGGTAGTGTCCGAGTTGCCCCATTCTGGACCCAAGTGGAGCGTTCATTCAATGCATTCATATCTGATGGCGAACCTTACGTGAAATATCCGTGCCTGGATGCGCTGCCGGAGAGGCCGGAAATTTACCAAAGCCTCAGCCGCCCAAGTCGGGGGTTGAAAATCATACGTGCGGCCTATGAATTCCAATGTGGCGGATCTCAGATCCGGTTTGTCTCATTGCATGAAAACAAAGTATTTCAACCCCTTTCAGCGCGGAAGTAGATTCCATGCAGTGACAATTACGGAAAGCTATCTCAGGTTGAAAACAGGCATCCGTTTCCCTGGTTTACGATGAGATTCTCTTAAATCCAGCCAGCTGTTTTTGCCAGCCTTTCCGGTTCTTCGTACAAACTCGACTTTGACCTCAACAAGGGCTCTTTAACGATGGGGAACTGTCGCTAAGGGGCGGACTGCGGCAAATCATCGAATCCAAGCAAGCCACGGCGGCCGCTCCGACCGCGGAACCCGTCCTCGTCTAACAGAAAGGTGGAGTGAACATGAGCATCCTCACAGCAGAGCAACTGCAGATCCGACAGGCGAACCAGGAGTTCGTCGCCCGGGAGATCATTCCCAACGCCGCGGCGTTCGACAAGACCGGCGAGTTCCATCCGCACCTGCTGGAGGCGGCGCGGGAGAGCAAGATCTTCGCCATGGCCGTGCCCAAGGCCTTCGGCGGGCTGGAGTACGACGCCCTCACCCAGGCCGTGGTGCTGGAAGCCTGGGGCTACGGCTGCGCCGGCATGGGCACCACCCTGGCCGCCAGCGTGCTGAGCATGGATTCGGTGCTGGTGGCCGGCACCGAGGCCCAGAAGAAGCAGTTCTTCACCCCGATGGTGCGCGGCGAGATCGGCTCCTTCGGGCTCACCGAGCCCAACGCCGGTTCCGACGCGGGCAACGGCAAGTCCACCGCCGTCAAGGTGGGTGACGAGTACATCCTGAACGGCAGCAAGTGCTGGATCACCAACGGCGGCTACGCCAGCGTCTACGTGATCTACGCGCTCACCGACCCCGCCGCCGGGGTGAAGGGCATCAGCGCCTTCATCGTGGAAAAGGGCACCCCGGGCTTCAGCATCGGCACCGTGGACCACAAGCTGGGCATCCGCAGCTCCAACACCGTGGAACTGCTGTTCAAGGACGTGCACATCCCGGCCGCCAACCTCCTGGGCAAGGAAGGCGAAGGCATGAAGATCGCCATGAAGACCCTGGACATGGCCCGCCCGGCCATCGCCGCCCTGAGCGTGGGCCTGGCCCAGCGCGCCCTGGACGAGTGCGTGAAGCACCTGCACCAGCTGTATCCGGAAAAGGCCCAGCCGGGCCAGACCCTGCAGTTCAAGCTGGCCGACATGCGCATCGAGATCGAGGCGGCCCGCCAGCTGCTGCACCACACCATGAACCTGCGCGACGCCGGCGTGCCGTTCTCGGCCGAATCGGCCATGGCCAAGACCTGCTGCGGGGACACCGCCATGAAGGTGACCACCCAGGCCGTGCAGCTCATGGGCAGCTACGGCTACAGCTCGGAAATCGCGAAGCTGATGCGCGACGCCAAGATCATGCAGATCTACGAAGGCACGAACCAAATCCAGCGACTGGTGATCTCCCGTGCGGTGCTGGCGCCCGCCCGGCCCGCCGTCGCAGTCCAGAAAGGCGGCAACTAAATGAGCATCCAACTGACCGAAGAGCAGGAACTGATCGGGCAGAGCGCCCGGGACTTCGCCAAGGAATATCTGGATCCCATCGTGGTGGACATGGACCACACCGGCCAGTACCCGGCGGACGTGGTCAAAGAGCTGGCAAAGCATGACTTCCTGGGCCTGTTCGTGCCGGGCGAGTTCGGCGGGGCCGAAGCGGGCTTCGTCAGCCTGGTGGAGACCGTGGAGAACCTGTCGCGCAGCAGCGCGGCGGTGGCCTCCATCCTGATCAACCACTCCCTGGCGGCCTACGCCATCCAGCGCTGGGGCGACGCCGCCCAGAAGAAGGCCCACCTGCCGGCCCTGGCCGCGGGCGACAGCCTGGGCGGCTTGGCGGTGTTCGAGCATGGCCCCACGCCGGGCAATGGCCCCGCCGCCCTGCAGGCCACCAAGCATGCCGCGGGCTGGGCGCTCAAGGGCACCAAGGCGTTCGTGCGCAACGCCGGCGTGGCCGATCTCTACGTGGTGCTGGCCTGCACCGACCCCGCGGCCGGCGCCAAATCCCTGGCGGCGTTCATCGTCAGCGGCAAGGCCAGCGGGCTCACGGTGGGCGCCCCGGCCGAGACCATGGGCCTGAAGGGCTGCCCGGTGGCCGATCTGGTGTTCGACAACGTGGTGGTGGCCGACTCGGCCCTGATCGGCGGGGTCACCGACGGCCAGAGCATCCTCACCGAAACCCTGGCGCTCGCTTCCGTGGCGGCCGCGGCCCAGACCGTGGGCATCGGCCAGGCGGCGGTGGAACACGCCGCGGCCTATTCCAAGACCCGGATCCAGTTCGGCCGGCCGATCTCCGCACTGCAGGCGATCCAGACCCTCATGGCCGACGTGGCCACCGACTGCCACCTGGCCCGCCTGGGCCTGCGCTGCGCCGCCCAGCTCATGGACGAAGGCCAGCCGTTCCTGGTGGAGGCCGCCATGGTCCAGCAGTTCCTGGCCCGGGTCGGCTCCAAGATGCTGGTCGACACGGTGCAGGTGGAAGGCGGCTTCGGCTACTCCGAGTTCATGCCGCTGCCGCGCCTGTTCCGGGACATCGCCGGCACCACCCTGCTGGACGCTCCCGCCGACTTCCCCGAAAAGACCATTGCTGCCGCATTGCTGGCGTAATAAGGAAATCCGAATGCCAAAGCTTCTTGTTTGCTACAAGTGGGTGCTCAACGAGCAGGACATCAAGATCCGGCCGGATGACCTCAGCCTGGACTACAGCCGGGCCAAGGGCAAGATCAGCGACTTCGACCGCAACGCCATCGAAGCCGCCAGCCTGATCGTGGAACAGCAGGGGGGCACCGTGGACGCCCTGTCCTACGGGACCCCCGCGGTCAAGCAGTCCATCAAGGACGTGCTGTCGCGCGGGCCGAACAGGCTGCTGTGGGTGGGCGACGCCTCGGCGGAGGCGGCCGACGCCTACGTCATCGCCAACGTGCTGGCCGCCGCCATCCGC
>JARLGP010000181.1 GCA_031292735.1 Holophaga sp. | reverse complement strand
GACAAGGACGGCGTGGGCGGCATCTTCAACTTCGTCACCAAGCGCGGCATGTGCAAGGGCCGCAACAGCAAGATCAGCTGGACGCAGGTGGAGACCGGTTCCGCCATCACCTGGAAGTACCCCGGCTGCATCCTGCTGGGCGAGGGTAGCCGAGGCGAGTTCTACAGCGTGGCCCTGACCAACCACAAGCAGCAGGCCGACACCGGCACCAAGATGGTCCACATCGGCCGCAACACCCGCTCCACCATCATCTCCAAGGGCATCAGCGCCGGGGAGAGCGCCAACAGCTACCGCGGCCTGGTCAAGATCATGGGCAAGGCCGAGGGCGCCCGCAACTTCAGCCAGTGCGACTCCATGCTCATCGGCAGCCGCTGCAGCGCCAACACGTTCCCGTACATCGAAGTGGCCAACCCCTCGGCCAAGGTGGAGCACGAGGCCACCACCTCCAAGATCGGCGAGGAGCAGCTGTTCTACTTCCAGCAGCGGGGCATCCCGGCCGAGGACGCCATTTCCATGATCATCAACGGGTTCTGCAAGGACGTCTTCCGCGAACTGCCCATGGAGTTCGCGGTGGAAGCCACCCGGCTGCTGGGTCTCAAGCTCGAAGGCAGCGTCGGCTAAGGCAACCTTCATTTCGGAGTCAAGCATGCTTTCCATCCGCAACCTCACCGCCCGCATCGGGGAAAACGAAGTCCTCAAGGGCATCGACCTGGACGTCAATGCGGGGGAGGTGCACGCCATCTTGGGGCCCAACGGCAGCGGCAAGTCGACCCTGGGCAAGGTGCTGGCCGGCCATCCGAGCTACGAGGTCACCGGCGGCGAGGTGCTGTACCAGGGCCAGGACCTGTTCCGGCTCAGCGCCGACGAGCGGGCCCGGGCCGGGATCTTCCTGGGCTTCCAGCACCCCATCGAGGTGCCCGGGGTGAGCAACGCCTCGTTCCTGCGCCTGGCCTACAACAAGAAGGCGGAAGCCGACGGCCGGGACGAGCTGGACCCCCTGGAGTTCGACGACTACATCCAGGCCAAGATCCACATGGTGAAGATGGACAGCTCGTTCCTGGACCGCAGCCTCAACGACGGCTTTTCCGGCGGCGAGAAGAAGCGCAACGAGATCCTCCAGATGTGCGTGCTGGAGCCCAAGCTGTCGATCCTGGACGAGCTGGATTCCGGGCTGGACATCGACGCCCTGCGGGTGCTGGGCGAGGCGGTGACCGAGCTCATGAGCCCGGACCGGGCCCTGCTGATCATCACCCACTTCCCGCGCATCCTGGAAACCATCCACCCCCAGCAGGTGCATGTGCTGTCCGCCGGGCGCATCGTCCGCACCGGCGGCATGGAACTGGCCCTGGAGCTGGAAGAGCGCGGCTACGACTGGCTCAAGGCCGAGACGGCCGGGGCCGGGAGGGCGTGATGGCGGCCGTCATGGAGCGCCCGCTCCTGCCCGGGATCCTGGCCCAGCCTCGGCCCGCCGGCTGGGAGCCCAGGCGCCGGCAGGCCGAGGCGGCGCTGGAGCGCCAGGACTGGCCCAGCACCCGCCAGGAGGGCTGGAAGTACACCGACTTGGCCGCGCTCAAGGCCATGGACTTCACCGCCGGCGCCGCGCTGCCGGTGGACATCGGGCCCATGGTGCTGCCGGAGGCCCGGGGCTCGCGCCTGGTGTTCGTCAACGGCGCGTTCAGCTCCTACCACAGCAACACCTCCAGCCTGCCCCCGGGGGTGCGCCTGCTCAACCTGGCGGCGTGCTCGGAACTGGCCCACGAGCTGGGCTCCCTGGCCGCGCCGGCCGGCACCGATCCGTTCGCCGACCTCAACACCGCCCGGTTCCGGGACGGCGCCCTGGTGGTCATCCCCAAGGGCGTCCACCTGGAAGCCCCGCTGCACGTGCTGTTCGTGGCCGCCCAGGAGGGCGCCCAGGCCACCTGTTCCCTGCCCCGGCTGTTCCTGGTGCTGGAGCGCGGCGCCTCCGCCACCGTGGTGGAGGAGTACCAGGGCAAGGGCCGCACCCTCACCTGCGCCGTCACCGAAGTGATCGTGCGCCAGGGCGCCAGCCTGAACCACGAGCGGATCCAGCGGGAATCGCCCGAGGCCTACCATTTCTCCAGCCTCGCCGCGCGGGTGGAGCGGGACGGCCAGTATGCCTGCCGCACCATCAGCTTCGGCGCGCGCCTGTCCCGCTGCACGCCCCGGGTGACCCTGGCCGAGGAGGGCGCCAACCTCATCCTGGACGGCCTGGCCCTGCTGGGCGAGACCCAGGTGGCCGACACCCATTCCTTCATCGACCACATCGTGCCGCACTGTACCAGCCGCCAGACCCACAAGACCATCGCCGACGGAGCCTCGCTGGCGGTGTTCAACGGGATCATCTACGTGCGTCAGGACGCCCAGGGCACCGATGCCCAGCAGCAGTGCCGGGGCCTCCTGTTGTCCACCCAGGCCCGGGTGGACGCCAAGCCCCAGCTGGAGATCTACGCGGACGACGTCAAGTGCGCCCACGGGGCGGCCATCGGCCAGCTGGACCCGGAAGCCCTGTTCTACCTCCAGAGCCGCGGCCTGCGCCCGGCCCTGGCCCGCAACCTCCTCACCTACGCCTTCGCCTCCGATCTGCTGGCAGGCATTCCCGTTCCAAGCCTCAAGCGTCAGCTCCGCCAGACCGTCCTGGCCCGCACCAACGCCGAGCATCTGGAGACGCTCACATGAGCCCAGCCACCCGCACCCTTCCCCTCGACATCGCCCGCATCCGCCAGGACTTCCCCGCCCTGAACACCCCCTTCCACGGCAAGCCGCTCATCTACCTGGACAGCTCGGTGAGCGCCCTGACCCCCAAGCCGGTCACCGACCGCATGTGCCACTACCAGTACTACGAGCACACCAACGTGCACCGGGGGGTCTCCACCCTAAGCCAGGAGGCCACCGACCGCTTCGAGGAGGCCCGGGAGAAGGTGCGCGCCTTCATCAACGCCCCCTCCGCCTCCCAGATCATCTGGACCCGGGGCACCACCGAAAGCATCAACCTGGTGGCCCAGACCTTCGGCCGGGCCCAGGTGAAGGCCGGCGACGAGATCCTGCTGTCAGCCATGGAGCACCACTCCAACATCGTGCCCTGGCAGCTGCTGGCCGAGGAAAAGGGCGCCCGGATCCGGGTCATCCCCATGAACGACGCCGGCGAGCTGATCCTGGACGACCTGGAAAGCCTACTCACCGACCGCACCCGGATCCTGGCGGTCACCCAGGTGTCCAACGTGCTGGGCACCATCAACCCGGTCAAGGAGATCATCCGCCGGGCCCACGCCAAGGGCGTCCCGGTGCTGGTGGACGGCGCCCAGTCGGTGCCGCACCAGGCGGTGGACCTAAACCACCAGGAACCCGACATATTAGTTTTAAGCGGGCACAAAGCGTCCCGCCCCACCCCGATACGGGTTCTCTAAGGCAAACGCGAGCAGCTGGAGG
>JARLGP010000030.1 GCA_031292735.1 Holophaga sp. | reverse complement strand
GGTCCGCCTCCAGCCGCTCGCCGCCGTCCAGGGCCAGGGCCTCCAGCCGGGGCCGGGCGCCCAGCAGCGCCACCACCCGCGCCCCCAGCCGGACCGCCACCCCCGCCCGGCGCACCAGCGCCTCGAAGGCCTCCGTCACCAGGGCGGCGGATCCGGGCCGGTCCAGCGGAAACACCCGGCCGTTGTCCCGGGCCTGGGTGGCCACGCCCTCCCGGCGCAGCAGGGCCAGCACGTCCTCGTTGCTGAAGCCGTGCAGCCCCGGGCGCAGGAACCGGGCCTGGGCCGGAGGGAACGCCGCCAGCAGCGCGCGCACCGGGCCGGCGTGGGTGATGTTGCACTTGCCGCCGCCGCTGATGAGGATCTTGGTGCCCAGGCGCGGGTTGGCCTCCAGCAGGGTCACCGCGTGGCCCAGCCCGGCCGCCCTCCAGGCCGCGATCATGCCCGCCGCGCCGCCGCCCACCACCAGGATCCGCAGGGGCTTCGGGTCGGGGCTTGCCGGGGGCGGAAGGGTGGCCATGGCTGGTATCTTCGCCGGTCCAGCGGGTTCCTGCAAACCCGGCGCGCTATCATGGATGGGAAAAACAGCTTCGGAGCTTCCATGAACAGCAGCAGTCCCACGGTCGGCGTCCTCATGGGTTCGAAATCGGATTGGGGCATCATGCAGGAGACCGCCCGCACCCTCCAGGCCCTGCAGATCCCCTTCGAGGCCCACGTGGCCTCGGCCCACCGGACCCCGGACAAGGTGCTGGCCTACTGCGAAACCGCCGAAGCCCGCGGGCTCAAGGTGCTCATCGCCGCCGCCGGCGGGGCCGCCCACCTGGCCGGGGTGTGCGCCGGCAAGACCCTGCTCCCGGTGCTGGGCGTGCCCATGAAGGGCTGGGCCCTGGACGGCATGGACGCCCTGCTGGCCACCGTGCAGATGCCCGCCGGCATCCCGGTGGGCACCCTGGCCATCGGCAAGGCCGGTGCGGTGAACGCCGCCCTCCTGGCCGCCGCCATCCTGGCCCTGGAGGACGCGCCGCTGCGCGCACGGCTCCAGGCCTTCCGCCGGGCGCAAACCGAAAAGGCCCTGGCCGACGATGAACTTAGCCTTTGAATGGTAGGCTAGGCATCATGGACGAAATCGGCTTCACCTCCCCCAGACCGGCCCAGATCCGCCGCCTTGGCCGTGTGCTGTACTCGGCCGGAACGCGCATGCAGCAGGCCATGGCCGCCTACGTGGCGGCCGGCGACCAGCCCGACCAGATCCTGGTGCTGGAGCACAATCCGGTGTTCACCCTGGGGCGCAACGCCACCCGCGACGACATCCACGTGGCCGACCCGTTCCTGCGCGAGCACGGGGTGGAGGTGTTCGAGACCGACCGCGGCGGCCAGGTCACCTACCACGGCCCCGGCCAGATCGTGGTCTACCCCATCTGCAACCTGAAGAACGGGCGGGAGGATGTGGGCCGGCTGGTGCGCGGGCTGGAGGAGGCCATGATCCGCACCGCCGCCGATTTCGGGGTGGCCGCCCGGCGCCTGCCGGGCTTTCCCGGCGTCTGGGCGGAGACCCCGCGCGGCCTGGAGAAGCTTGGCGCCCTGGGCCTGCACCTGCAGCGGTGGATCACCACCCACGGCCTCGCCTTCAACGTCACCCCCGACCTGGCGCATTTCCGCTGGATCACCCCGTGCGGCATCACCGACAAGGGGGTCTGTTCGCTCCAGTCCCTGCTGGGCCAGGGCGCGCCGAGCCTGGACCAGGCCGCGGACCGGCTGCAGGCCCACCTCACCCAGCTGCTGGCCCTGGTGCCGGAACCGGTCCATGCCCCCAGCCGCAGCGTCTCCGCCCTCACCTGGCGGCCCGGAGCGGACGGCCCGGAGCTGCTGGTCATGCTGCGCCAGCCCAGCCAGGGCCTGTGGTGGTCCAGCGTCACCGGCATGCTGGAACCCGGGGAGACCGCCGAGGCCGCCGCCCACCGGGAGCTGATGGAGGAGACCGGCCTCGCCGGCACCTTGCGTTCCCTGGACTTCAGCCATACCTTCTGGATGGATCCCCGGATCCTGGGCCTGCCCCCCGGCGCGCCCCGGTTCAACACCGAGCTCTGCTACCACATGGAAATCGCCCCCCAGGCCCAGGTGCGGCTGGCCCTGGACGAGCACTCCGAATACCGCTGGTGCGGCTTCCAGGAAGCCCGCGAGCTGATGATGTGGGAGGGTTCCAAGGCCGCCCTGGACCTCCTGGGCCGGAGGCTGCGCCAGCCCGCCTAGCGGTTTGGATCTAAACCTTTGCCCGCTCCATCCGCTCTTTTCTCTCATGAAGGCTTTTTCCGCCGGTTCCGGCATCCATCGCTTTGATCTGAAAATGCAAGGAGTAGTAATGGTTCGAGCCTCCCTGGTCCCTATGCTTCTGGTCTGCGGCGGCCTCGCGGCCCAGACCCCCCAGCCCGCCCAGGCGCCCAAGTCCGGACCGGTCAAGCAGCTGAGCCTGCGCGAAGCGCTCCAGACTTCGCTGCAGAACAACCTGCAGGTGGACATCGCCCAGCAGGCGCGGGTGGTGACCGATGCCGGCATCCCGGTGAGCGAAGGCACCTTCGACTGGAACCTGAGCGCCAGCGCCCAGGACCAGCGCCTGGAAGGCGCCGCGTCCGGGACCCTCTACACCGGCAGCCCCTCCTACAAGCAGACCTACACCACCTATAACCGCAACTTCACCGGTGACCTCAACAAGAACTTCATCTGGGGCGGGAACCTCGATTTCAACTACGCGCCCACCTATTCCGCCCGCAAAAGCACGGTCTACAACTACTACAATCCGGGAAACCTCTACGGCGCCACCGGCAACCCCTACACCGGCAGCCTCACCGCCACCTACACCCAGAGCCTGCTGCAGGGCTTCGGCACGGAGGTGACCACCGCGCCCATGGTCATCGCCAAGAAGAACGCCGAAGCCGCCGACTATACCTTCCAGCTGGCCATCATCAACCTGGTGGCCCAGACCGAGGCCGACTACTGGGCCGTGGTCTACGCCCAGAAGGATCTGGTGAACAAGAATATCTCCCTGCAGCTGGCACAGAAGCAACTGAACGAGAACATGATCCGGCTCAAGGTGGGCACCATGGCGCCCCTGGACGTCACCTCCGCCGAAGCCCAGGTGGCCCAGGCCGAGCAGAACATCATCTCCTCCCAGGCCACCCTGGACAACGACAAGGACACGCTGATCCGCGACCTCTATCCCAACGCCGAGCGCCCCGCCGGCCTGGAGCTCACCGACGACCCCACCCTCAGCCACATCCAGCTGGACGAGGAGTCCGCCGTGAAGATGGCCCTGGAGCGCCGGGTGGAGCTCAAGGGCGACCGCATCGCCAAGGATGTCAGCGACCTCCAACTGAAGGTCGCCAGGAACAAGGTGCTGCCCACGCTCAACGCCTTCGTCGCCTACAACGGTGCCACCGACAACTACAGCGGCATCGGGTCGGTGAATTCCGACCTCACCGGCGCCAACTACCCCGGCTACACCGTGGGCCTCAAGTTCGCCATGCCCATCCAGAACCGCACCGCCAAGGGCAACCTGTCCATCGCCCGGGCCAACCTCCGCAGCAGCGAGCTGACCCTGCGCAACCAGGAGCTGACCATCATCCTCCAGGTGCGCACCGCGGTCCGCAACATCCAGGCCACCGAAAAAGGCGTGAAGGCCGCCGAAAAGACCCGCTACCTGCAGGAGAAAACCCTCGAGGCCGAGCAGAAAAAATTCGACAACGGCATGTCCACCAACTTCAACGTGCTGCAGGACATGACCAACCTGGACGCGGCCCGCACCGCCGAAACCCAGGCCCAGATCTCCTATGCCACCGCCGTCACCACGCTGGAGCAGTCGGTGGGCAACCTGCTGCAGGCGCGCAATTTCACCATCAAGTAGTCAGGAGAGCTCCGGCTTCAGCTGGCCGCCCTCGTCGTAGTGCGCGAGCGGATGGAACGGCAGCGTTTCCAGCGTGTCCAGGGCGAGCAGGTACTGGCGGTAGCGCTCCAGTTCCGCCGCCCGGGCCTCCTGGCCCAGGTGGGCGGGGCCGTAGACCACGAACGGCGGCAGCACCGAAAGCCCGCAGAAGTACAGGATGCCGTGCTGGATGGGGAACAGGATCTGCTCCATGGGGCCGTTCTGCCCCCGCTCCCGGTAGCCCTGCTCGGGCGAGCCGGTGGTGAGGGCGAGCATGGCCTTGCGCCCCTTCAGGCCGCCCTGGTCGTAGCGCATCCCGCCGGGACCGTAGGCGAAGCCCATGGTCATCACCCGGTCCACCCAGCCCTTCAGGATGGCCGGCACGGAGAACCACCACAGCGGGAACTGGAAGATCACCAGGTCGGCCGCCAGCAGCTTCTGCTGCTCCACCACGATGTCGTGGGCCAGGGTGCCCAGGGCCACGGCGGCCTGCTCCTCCATCTGCCGCTTCAGGAAGCTCTTGTCCCGGCGCTCCAGGAAATCCTCGCCGTCGGCCACCGCCTTGAACTTCATCCAGTAGAGGTCCGACACCACCACCGAATGGCCCGCCTCCTCCAGGGTGCGGACGGCCAGGTTCTTCATGGCGGCGTTGAAGGAGTGGTGTTCTTCGTGGGCGTACACGATCAGGGTTCGCACGAGGTCTCCTATGCAGGGTTCATCGGTTCGCTTCGACCCCACGATAGTCCTCCAACCCGGCCAAAAAATCCATCCATCTGTTGAGCCCTGGAGGGCTGGCGTGCGGCTGCCCCTGGAATCTTTTCCGGCGCCCCCCTCCCCAAGGTGTGATCATGGGGGTCATGAGCAGATTCGAGGATGACGGGCATTGCTTCGTATGCGGTCCGAACAACCCGGGCGGGCTGGCCATCCAGTTCCGGGAACCCGCAACCGGGCCGGATGTCGAGGCCGAGGTCCTGTTCCCGGACCACCTGCAGGGCTGGCAGGGCACGGTGCACGGGGGCCTTCTGGCCACGGTCCTGGACGAGGCCATGTGCAAGGCCGCATCCGCCCGCGGCCTCAAGTGCGTCACCGCCGAGATCACGGTCAAGTACCGGAACCCCGCCGCCACGGGAGTCCGGTACCAGCTTGAGGGTACGGTCCGGGACATCCACAGCCGCATGGTCACCGCCGAAAGCTCCATCCAGGACGGCTCCGGCCGGATCCATGCCCAGGCCATCGGCAAGTTGTTCATAACCAAGGATTAGACTTGACCGGCCACCGGGGGGGGGAACGCCACGGCCCCCGGAAACCCGCTGATTCACGGCCCCACGGCGACCCACCGGACCGAGCTGCGCACCCCATCGGAGAGGCGGCACCGCGGCCGCTCGGTCAAATATCGGATACTTGAAAACTACAAAAGCGGTATCTTGCAAAATGCTCCCCCTCCAGAACCCCGACGGTTCCGACCCATTCCAGGGCTACAACGAGGCCCGGTTCCTGGCCATGAAGGCCTTTGCCATACGCCTGGGCTTCCTGTTTGCCGCCCTGCCGCTGCTGGTGTTCCTCCTGCCTTCCCAGCTGCGCACCCCCCAGGGGCCCGTGAACATCTGCTGGCCCATGAGCGTGAGCCTCCTCACTGTGACCTACCCACTGGCCCTGTTCACCCGGTTGCCCCGGAAGGCCCTGGTGGGGATTCTTTATGGCGGGGTGTCCATGGGGCTCGGGATGGGCATTTGGACCCTTTCCCTGATTCCCCACGGTTTTGTGCTGTACATGTGGATCCTCCTGTACCCGTTGTTCATGACCTCGATGCTGGCCACCCCTTTCGACCTGAGGGCCAACCTGGCCGGATCGGTGGTGCTTCTGCTGATCCCGCCCGCCATGGTCTGGACCGGGGCGGTCCGGGGTTTTCCTCTGGCGCGCTTCTACGTGATGGTGCTGCCGCTGGTCCTGGTGATCTCCTGTTTCATGTTCCTGCTGGAAGGGATTCTCAAAGCCGACCACGGGTATTTGAAGCGCATCGAGCACCTCGCCCAGCGGGATGGCCTGACCGGAACCTTTAACCGGCGCTTTTTCATGGAGGAAGCGGATCGTCTCATGAAGCTGGTCCGGCGCACCCACCTGCCCTGCAGCCTCATCATGATCGATATCGACCACTTCAAGCTGGTGAACGACCGGTATGGCCATCCCGCCGGGGACCAGGTGATCCGCGAGACGGCGCGTGTCGTCCAGCTGGCCCTGAGGGAGACGGACCTGTTCGGGCGGATCGGGGGAGAGGAATTCGTCGCCTTCCTGCCCGATGCCAACCTGGAATCGGGCCTCAGGGTGGCGGAGCGGGTGAGGGCTGCCATCGAACAGACCAGGGTGCCGGTCCCGGGCCTGGAAACGCCCATCTGCTTCACCATCAGCCTGGGAGTGGTCAGCGCCCAGGCCGGCGGGTTTTCCCTGGATGACCTTCTGGAACGCGCGGACAAAGCGCTTTACGCCGCCAAGCAGGGCGGCCGGAACCGGGCCGAGGCAAACGGATCTTCCGCTTGAGTGGGGAGGCTGGCGGCACCGTGGCGTACCGTCAGCGTAATGATATTTTTATATTAAACCCAAGGGGCTCATTCGGCACATGAAGGTGGAGGTACCGCCATGGGGATCATGGATCTCGCCACCCGGGCCGCACTCCTGGCCATGCTGGGACTGATCTACGCTGCGTTCCTTTGCTTCACCGTTTCCGGCAGGGCCGTACGGGACGGCGCGGCCGGCCGGCTCCAGGATGGGTCCCTTCAGCCCGGGCCCGGGCTGTTCCCGGGCGGCAGGTCCTCCGGGTAGTCCACGTCCGCGTCCCCTTCGGGGAACGGCACCACTTCCACCCCCGCTCCGGCCAGCAGCCCCCGGGCGCCCCGGTCGCCGCGCAGCTCCAGCAGCTGGGCGAAGCAGTGGGCGGGGAAGATCGACGGGGTGCCCCGGGCGCCGGCATAGCCGCAGGCCACCACGGCCTCCGGGTGCTCGCGCCGGACCTGCAGCAGGCGGCGCACCAGCGCCCCGTCCACCGCGGGCTGGTCGCACACCAGGAACAGCACCGCCTCCGCCCCGGCCGGCAGCGCGCGGATCCCGGCCCGGAGGGAGGAGGCCATGCCCTCCTCCCAGGCCTCGTTGCGCACCAGGGTCACCGGCAATCCCTCCAGATGGGCGGCCATGTCCTCGCCCCGGGCGCCCACCACCACCAGCACTGGAGCGCACCCGGCCAGGGCGGCCCGCACCGTCCGGCGCAACAGCGACTCCCCTTCGAGCTCCA
Source organism: Holophaga sp. (assembly GCA_031292735.1). Next base: position 12,237 of record JARLGP010000030.1, on the reverse strand, counting down.
CCAGCTGCTTGGGCCGGCCCAGCCGGCGCGAGGCCCCCGCGGCGAGGATCACCGCCGGGATGGCCGGGGTCGACGGCAGGGGCTCCAGCAGGATGCCCAGGCTCCCGCCGGCCAGCTGGAACCGCTCCCGCACCGGAACTCCGGCCGCCCGGGCCCGGATGCACGCCCGCTGCAGCTCCAGCGAGAACCGGCCGTCCATGGGCAGCAGCCCGTGGTTGCGCTCGTCGAAGACGAACCGGTCGCCCGGCGCATAGGGGACCGGCCCGGCCACCGCACCCACCGTGACCAGCACGCAGCTGCCGCCGCGGCGCAGCACCTGGGCGCACACGTGCAGCCAGGGGGGCAGCTTGCCGGGAACCAGGTGCTCCAGCAGAAGGTCACCATCCGGCCAGCCGTCCAGGTGCGCGCCCAGCACCCGGCTGGGGCCGCCGGCCAGCACTTCGCGCACCGGCTCGTCCAGCCCGGCCCCCGGTTCCAGGATCCGCCTGGCCCCTGGCCGCCCGTCCAGCAGGGTCGCCAGCGCCACCGGCCCGGAACGCCGCTCCAGCCGCTCGATGATTTCCAGCAGGTCGTCCATGGCAATGCCTCAAGGAGAACAGGCCACCATACCACTCCCGCGGGCCACGGCCGCAACTCTGGCACGGCCGTCGCACCGTGCTTACCGGAGTGTCGGGAGTCCGTCGTGTCGCTGAATCGCAAATTCTTGCTGGGAGCCTTGCTGGTGGTGAGTTTCGGGGCCATGGCCCAGGCTCCGCCGGCGGCCGGTGCCGGTCCTTCCGAGCGGGAACTCCAGGCGCCGCTGAGCCTGGATGACGGTAAACCGACGCAGGGCTCCAACTCCGGCTCCGCCGGCCCATCCGGCCTGCGGGCCTTCGGCTCCCTGGTGCTGGTGTGCGGATTGGCGGGGGGCGCGCTGTGGGCCTTCCGGAAATGGGGCGCCAATAAACTGCCGGGCAGCGGCGGCGCCCGGCTGAAGGTGGAAGAGACCCTGGCCCTGGGCGACCGGCGCTTCGTCTCCATCCTGAGGGTGGACGAGGAACGCTTCCTCATCGCCCTGAGCCCCCAGGGCGTCAACCTGATGTCCCGGCTGGACTCGGTGGAGGCCGGCGGCCCGCCCCAGTTCGACCAGGCCCTGGAACGCCAGGTGAACCTCACCACCCCCATGGCGGTACGGGATATGGAGGCCATGCTGAAGCGGGAGCAGTCATGAGGCGGCTGCTCCGGTTCCTGCCCCTCCTGCTCCTGCTCACCTGCGCCGGCGCGGCCCTGCACGCCCAGGGCGCCGGGGCCAGCCTGCCCAGCGTCACCATCGACTTCGGCAAGACCCCCCAGGGCCCCGCGCTCAGCTCCACCCTCCAGGCGGTGCTGCTGCTCACGGTGCTGACCCTGGCCCCGACCATCCTGCTCACCACCACCTGCTTCACCCGGATCATCATCGTGCTGGGCTTCGTGCGCCAGGGCATGGGCACCTCCCAGACCCCGTCCAACCAGGTGCTGATCAGCCTCGCCCTGGTGCTGTCGTTCTTCGTCATGGCCCCGGTGGGCCGGGAGATCAACACGACCGTGCTGCAGCCGCTCAACCGCAACGAGCTCACGGTGGACCAGGCCATGACCAAGGCCGCGGCGCCGCTGAAGGTGTTCATGCTCAAGCACACCCGCAAGCGGGACATCTCGCTGTTCCTGTCCATCGCCAAGGCGCCGGCGCCCCAGACCAAGGCCGACCTGCCCCTGGAAGTGCTGATGCCGGCCTTCCTCATCTCCGAACTCAAGACCGCCTTCGAGATCGGCTTCATGATCTTCCTGCCGTTCCTGATCGTGGACATGGTGGTGGCCTCCATCCTGCTCAGCATGGGCATGATGATGCTGCCGCCGGTGGTGATCTCCCTGCCCTTCAAAATCCTGCTGTTTGTCCTGGTGGACGGATGGTACCTCATCGTCGGTTCGCTGGTGCGAGGTTATTCATGAACGAACTCATCATCATCGATATGGCCCGGGAGGCCCTGAAGACCGCCCTCTACGTGGCGGCCCCCGCCCTCATCGTGTCCATGGTCGTCGGCCTGTCCATCTCCGTGTTCCAGGTGGTGACCAGCCTGCAGGACCAGACCGTGGCGTTCGTGCCCAAGGTGATGGCGGTGATGCTGGTGGTGGTGGTCAGCTTCCCGTGGATGATGCGGGTGATGATCCAGTTCACCGCCAAGATGTTCACCGACTTCAATCTGGTCGTCGGCCGGCTGAACTGAGCGCCATGGCGTCGCCCCTGCAGAATCCCGCCTTCTGGGCCTTCACCCAGGTCAAAGTGCTGATCTGGATGCTCACCCTGGTGCGCATGACCGGGCTGCTGGCCTCCATGCCGGGCTTCGGCCAGACCCGGGTGCCGCTGCTGATCCGGGTGGCGCTGGTGGTGCTGCTGTCGCTGGTGCTGGCCCCGGTGGTGCCCGCGCCCAAGGAGCTGCCCAACGGCATCTACCAGCTGGCCGGGATCATGGTCACCGAACTGGCGGCGGGCGTCATCATGGGCCTTTGCGTGGCCATCATCATCGAAGTCATGAGCTTCGCCGGCCAGCTCATGGACACCCAGATGGGCTACGCCTTCGTCCAGTTCCTGGACCCGGTGAGCGCGCATCCGGTCTCGGTCTCCGGCTCCCTGCTCAACCAGCTGACCATGATCATCCTGCTGGTCTCCGGCCTGCACCACCAGATGATCCTGGCCCTGGTGGAAAGCTACCGGATCCTGCCCATCGGCCAGGGCCTGCCGCTGAAGCCGCTGGCCCTGGTGGCGCAGATGGGGCTGATCATGGCGCGGGGCTTCCAGCTGGCCTTCCCGGTCATGCTCACCCTGTTCCTGATCGACGTGATGGAAGGCATCTCCGGCAAGTTCATGCCCCAGCTCCAGCTCATCCAGCTCAGCTTCCCCATCAAGATCGCCGTGGGCCTCACCGTGCTCGGGGTGCTCCTGCGGGAATACCCGGCCTGGATCCGCCCGCTGCTCGAGGAAGCCCCCCGCACCGCCCTCCGCCTCCTGAGCTGACATGGCCGATCCCTCAAAAACCGAACAAGCCACCCCCAAACGCCGGCAGAAAGCCCGGAAGGAGGGGTCCATCCTGCGGGTGGCCGACCTGGACTCCACCATCCTGCTCTGGGGCAACCTGTTCATGTTCACCGCCCTGGGCGCCTCGACCATGGCCCTCATGGCCCGCAGCATGGCCTATTTCCTGAGCAAGACCAGCCAGATCGGCTACATCGAGCCGGCCAACCTGCAGTCGCTGGCGGTGGACATCCTTTCCATCCTGGTCAAGGTGCTGGTGCCCTTCCTGGCCGCCAACTGGCTGCTGGCCCTGGGCAACCAGCTGTTCCAGCACGGCTTCGCCATCAACCTCAAGCCGCTTCAGCCCAAGTTCAGCAAGCTCAACCCGGCCAACGGCTTCAAGCGGATCTTCTCGGCCCGCTCGATGGTCGACATCGCCAAGAGCCTGGCCAAGTTCGCCATCATCGCCTGGATGGCCTACGCGGTGGTGGCGCCGAGGATGATGACGATCATGTCCACCATGTATCTGTCCATGAGTCAGGCCATGGGCTACATGCAGGAGACCCTGTTCATCCTCTACCGGAACATCATGCTGCTCATGCTGCTGGTGGCCGGCGCCGATTTCATGTTCCAGCGCAAGACCTTCGAGAAAGGGCTGCGCATGACCAAGCAGGAGGTCAAGGACGAGGCCCGGGACGCCGACGGCAACCCCGAGGTCAAGCGCCGGCAGAAATCCATCCTCATGGCCAGCGCCATGCGCCGGATCCTCACCCAGGTGCCCAAGGCCTCGGTGGTGATCACCAACCCCACCCACTTCGCCGTGGCCCTGCGCTACGATCCCAACACCCTGGCCCCGATCCTGGTGGCCAAGGGGGTGGACCACCTGGCCCTGAAGATCCGGGAACGGGCCGCGGTGTCCGGCGTGGTGATCGTGGAGAACCCGCCCCTGGCCCGGGCCATCTACCACAACGTCGACCTGGACAAGCCCATCCCCCCGGACCTCTACCAGGCCGTGGCCCAGGTGCTGGCCTACGTCTACCACCTCAAGCACGCCGCCTAGGGCGGAGTGCATTCCGGCCCCGCGTGAAAGCCAAGGATGGAGACGGCCCGCCCCGTCAACCCAGAAACCTTCCCCGGCCGGACAAGAAGCCTATATTGGAGCGAGGAAATAATTAATTTATCCATATGTCCGCCATCGACCGACCTCCCGAAGAGCCCCTGGCCGCCTGGATGGCCCGGGCCGCGCTGCCCCGGGAGCGGCTCGGGGAGGATTTCGTTCCCCTGGCCGGACCGGAGGGGCAGGAGCGGCAGCGCATGGAATTCTGGTGCCACCATGCGGCCGCGGATGATCCGACCTTTTTCCGCCGGCGGCTGGGCTGGGACGGCCTGGACGAAACAGCGGCAAGGCGGGCCATCGGCCCGGTCCGGCTCAAGGCCTCGGCGCAACCGCCCCCCTGGGCCGTCCTGTGGCAAGCCCTGGAGGAGGAGGCCTACGGAACGCCGGGCCCGGAACCCGGGCCACCGGACGAGCCTTTCCCCTTCCGGCCCATCCTGGATCCGCTGGTGGCGGCGGCTTCGCGCAGGGTCCAGGGCCACCCGGCCCTGCGCCAGGGCCGGGCCACCGGCGCCGCCCTGGCCGGCCTGGAAGACGGCCTCCGGCGGCGCCTGCTGGCCCTGGGCTGGCGCTGCCTGCTGCGGGAATTCCACGCCTTCCGCCGGCCCTGGATCTCGCCGCTGGATGAGCTCCTGGCCCGGTCGGGCGGCGCGGTGGGCAGCGACGTCTACCGGGCCTTCCTGCGCGCCATGCTGGCGGAGGGCGGCGCCCGGCGGTTCTTCCGCGCCTACGGCGTGCTGGCCCGGCTGGTGGCGGAATCGGTGGCGGACTGGGTGGAGGCCTGCACGGAAGGCCTGACCCGCCTGGCCGAGGACTGGGACGACATCGTGGCGACCCTGGCCGGCGGCCGCGACCCCGGCCCGCTGGTGGCCATCCAGCTGGGGGCCGGGGATCCGCACAACCACGGCCGGAGCACCTGGCTGCTCCGCTTCGCCGGGGGCCTGCGGGCGGTCTACAAGCCCGTGCCGGCGGGCATGGGCACGGCCTGGCTAGGCCTGCTCGCCTGGATCAACGCCCGGGGCCCCGCGCTTCCCCTCAGGGTCCTGAAGCAGGTGGGCCGTCCGGAGCACAGCTGGATGGAATTCGTGGCCGCCCGGTCCTGCCGGAACCGCCGGCAGCTGCGGGACTACCACCGGCGCTGCGGCATGCTGCTCTGCCTCATCCACCACCTGGACGGCGCCGACTTCCATCACGGCAACCTCATCGCCGACCGGGACCAGCCGATCCTGGTGGACCTGGAAACCGTCATGTCGCCGGCCATCCTGGCCGGGGAACCGGTCCCTGGCCCGCCTTCCCTGCGGCGCACGTCGCTCCTGCCCAAATGGGTCGAGGGGAACGGCCAGCGCTTCGATATCGGCGGCTTCGCCTCGTTCCAGGCCAGGAGCGAGATAAGTCTGGTCTGGAGCCACGGCAACACGGACTTCATGGACTGCGGCCTGCTGCCCCTGCCGGTGCCGTTGGGCCCGAACCTCCCCCGGCGGGCCGGCAAGCCGGTGCTGCCCCTGGATTTCCTGGCGGATATCGGCCAGGGCTTCGCGCTCATGTTCCGCTTCCTGCTCCAGCACCGGGGCGCGCTGCTCGCCGCGGACAGCCCCCTGGGCGCGTTCGCGGACACCCGGGCCCGGGTCATCCTCAGGGCCACCCGGACCTATGGCAACCTGCTGCACTGGGCCACGGTGCCCGAGGCCATGCGGGACGGGGTGCGGTTCGCCACGCTCACCGAAGGGCTGTGCCAGGCCTTCCGCGCCCATGGGGCCAGGCCGCCCCTCTGGGGCCTGGTGGCCCACGAGCAGGAGGCGCTGCAGCGGTGCGAGATCCCGTATTTCTTCATCTCCGCCTCGGGACTGGACCTGTGCAACGGCGCGGGCCAGGCCACCCAGGCGAGCGCCATCCGCCGTTCCGGGCTGGATGAAGCCCGGGCCCGGTTGCGGGCGATGACGTCTTCCGCATTGAACGGGCTGCTGGGCCAGATCGAAGCGGCCTTCCGGCCAGGCCCCGAGGCTTCCGGATCGCCTCAGGAGCCTGGGGATCCCGGCCGAGTCACCAGCTCGTGACGCAAAATCCGTTGCAGATGTCGCTGTTGGATTCGCCGCCGGCCACGCTGGCCAGTTCCGCCTCCGACAGCTCGCCGTCGGGCATCTGCTCGGGGTCGAGCACGATGAACACTTCCGTATGGGTGTTCTCCCTTACCTGGATGGACATGCCATCGGGGATGACGACCCCGAAGGCCTCCTTGATGGCCGCCTTGGGGTCGGCCAGCAGTTTGGCGCGGAAGGCGGGGTCCTGGCCCGCCCGCTCCACGACCTGGCTGTTGGCATTGGCATTTTTTCCGGTGAATGACATGTAAGCTCCTTGGATGGTCCTGGTTTCGGTGAATCGTCGAAGCGCGGCCGCCGGCCCGGGGAGGGGCCCGTCCCCCCGGCGGCCATGGGCCCGCCCCTGTGGGCTCCCGGTCCACGGCCTTCAGGCCAGGTAGCGGAGCGGCCTGACGCCCAGGTAGGCCTTGGCTTCCACGGGGCCCTCCGGCTTCAGACCGAGCTTGATGTGGTTGATGGCCCGGATCATGGCCAGCCGGGGCCGGCGGCCCGGGATGCCCAGCGGATCGGCCGGCCAGAGCCGGTCGTCCCGCACCCGGCTGCAGCCGGTGAAGCCGCGCAGGCCGTCCCGCTTCGCGGGCAGGCACAGGGAGCCGGCGCACAGGTCATCCAGCCAGTGCGCCCAGGGCAGCGGGGAGCCCTCCGGGCCGGGGGCAGGACGCAGGCCTTCGATGGCCGCCGAGGGCAGCAGGTCGCCGCCGGCACCCACATCCAGGTCGAGGAGCGTCCTGTCCGTTCTCCGCTCGAACCAGGCCAGCACTTCGGCCAGCCGGGCCCGGTCGCCGCCCCAGCCGATCCTTTCCAGGTAGGGCAAGGTCTGGCCGGCCGGCAGGTTCAGCAGGCACATCCGGTACACCGGATCTTTCCGGGACAGCATCAAGCCCACGTAGGCCAGCCTCGCCTGGCCGGGCAGCTCCCGCAGGCAGTTGGCCAGGCAGGCCATCAGCGGGGCCGGGGGTTCCCCTCCCAGCACGGCCCGCAGCCCCGCGGCCACCAGCGGCTGCAACTGGACCGGAGCCATGCGGGGCAGCGCGACGCTCTCGTCCAGGGCGAAGATGAAGCCGGGCAAAGCCTCGCTGCCCCATGGCTGGACCAGGTCGAACTCCAGCCAGACGCTCTGGACCGCGTTGCCAAGGGCGGAAGGCTCCGCCCAGGCCTCCGCGAACCGGCGGATTCCGGCCCAGACGGGGTGCCCGGCGATCCGTCGGGGCAGGCTCCGGAGCAGCCCGCTCGCCCCTTCCCGTCCCAGGGCCAGGCTCAGATCCAAGCGGGGGACCGGGTCGTTCAGGCGACACTCATAGCCGAGCTTGCGGACTGAGGAGGCCGGCAGCCAGGGCGCCAAGGTCGCCATGGCCTCCAGGCTGGCCGGCCCGGCGATGGCGGGGTCCAGATCGGGATGGACGAAATTAAAATATTCATTCAAGCTGATCATCGTGTCTTGTTCCCGGGATGCGCCATTGCCACGGTCTTGGCCACGCATGGCCCTACGCCAGCCCACCTGGGACCAGGCGAATGGAAAATTAAATATTAATTTTACAGGTACGAAATTAAGCGGCTGTCCCACCTTGTCAAGGGCCCATCCCGGGGCCGCAGAAAAGAAGCTGGGGAAGCGGGCGAACCTGCCGAAACATAATATGTTGTATGAGGTGACCCGTCCTTGACACCGCCCATCATCCCCGCCCATCTCCCCGCTCAGCGCCTCCTTCTGGTGGACGATGATCCTTTGCTCCTGGCGACCCTGCGCGAGCTGCTGGACGGCGAAGGCTTCCAGGTGGCCGCCGCCGGTTCCGGGGAGGAGGCCGAGATCCTTCTGCGCCAGGCCCAGCCGCCCTTTGAACTGGTGCTCACCGACATGGTCATGCCCGGCCAGTCCGGCATGGACGTCCTGCGCACCGCACTCCAGCTCAACCCCAGCTGCACCGTGCTGGTGCTCAGCGGGTTCGGCACCCTGCGCGAAGCCACCGCGGCCATGGACCAGGGCGCCTATGGCCTGGTGAACAAGCCGCTGCAGATGGAAGCCTTCCGCCAGACGCTCCGGCGCATCGTGGAACGCACCCACCTGATCGTGGAGCGGGATGCGCTCAAGAGCCAGGTGCGCGAGCTGACCCAGCGGGTGGAGGCCATGGAGACCATCCAGGGGCGCATGGAAATGCTGGCCCAGGTGATGACCCCGGAACCCGCCGACCCCGGCCGGAAGGACCTCAAGGAGCTGCAGGACCTGGCGGCCCTGCACACCCGGGGCCAGCTCACCGACGAAGAATTCGAAACGGCCAAGAAGAGCCTCCTGTCAAAATGGCTGTCGTGAAGAGACTGCTGCTCTGGACCCTGCTCCTGCTGCTGGCCCTGCCGGGTGCGTTTGCCCGGGCCCAGGAAGCCCGCCTCACCGACGCCCAGACCGAAGCCCTGGCCAAGAGCGCCATGGCCTCGGGCAATCCGGCGATGCAGGCGGATGTGCTCAAACGCCTGCAAAACCACCATTTCAAATCCAGCCTAGCCAAGGAGCGGGAGCTCACCCTGGGCGTCCAGGGCCTGCTGGAAGACCGGCTGGGCAAACTGGCCCAGGCGGCCGGCACGTTCCACAAGCTGGAGGCGGCCTGGCCGCGCTCCCCCTACCTGGCCGAGGGCCAGGTGGTGATGGCCCAGTTCGCCGCCGACCACCGGCGCTTCCAGGAGGCGGAATCGCGCCTGCACAAGGCCCTGGACGCCGACCTCACCGCCGAAGCCCAGCGCCGCAGCCAGGAGCTGCTGCTCTGGTGCCTGGCCGAACAGAACCGCTCCCTGGAAGGCGGCAACATCGTCAAGTCCCTGAAGCCGCTGGGCACCGGCAAACCCAGCGAAAAGGGCCTGGTGGGGATCATGGAGGCCCTGTGCGCCACCCAGCAGAAAGCCGAGGCCGAAGCCATCCACCGGGACTACCGCCAGCTGTTCCCCGAAGGCCCCCACGCCCTGCGCATGGACCTGGACTGGGCCAAGCTGCAGGGCGCCACCGGCGACGCCCCGGGGGCCGCCCGCGGGTTCCACCGGCTGATCCAGGCCGGCCCGGATTCCCAGGAGGCGGACGAGGCGCGGCTGGCCCTGGCCACCCTGCTCACCGACGGCAAGCTGCCGGCCAAGGCCGCGGAAGCCTTCCCCCCGCCCCAGGCCCTGCTGGCCGGCATGAAAAAGGGCAACCTCAAGGACGGGACCTCCCGCCAGGCGCTCCTGGTCCAGGGCCGCATCGCGCTCAAGGAGGGCCGCTGGCCGGACGTCCTGGGCGTGGTCGCCCAGGACCGGGCGCTGCATCCCACCCCGCCCGAGCGGGTGGTGACCGACGAACTGCGCGCCGAGGCCATGCGCAAGTGGACCCAGGAGCTGCTCGACCGGCACCAGTGGGGGCCCATCCTGCCGTTCCTGGACGCCGAAGGCATCCGCTGCCTCACCCCGCAGCAGCGCATGGCCCTCACCCGGCGGCTGGCCCTGGGCGGGCTGCCCGAGGGCACCGCGGCCATCCAGCGGCTCGCCCCCCCCGCGGAAAAGGCCGCCCTGCTCAAGGCCGCCCTGGAGGGGATCCCCTCCGGCGCCAATCCCCGGGGCGCCCTGGAGCTGCTGCCGGGCAAGGGCGAGAATCCCGGCGAAAGCCTGATCCGGGCCCAGGCCGAACTGGCCCTGCACGACTGGCCCCAGGCCCGGGTCGCCCTGGCCCGGGCCAGCGCCGGGCCGGAACGCATCCAGGGCCTCCTGGCCTACCTGAACCGCCCGGCCGGAACCGGGGAGACCCCGGCCGCCCGGATCAAGGAAGTGGACGCCTGGCTGGCCCGGGCCCCGGAAAAAGGCCCGGTCCGCGAGCCCTTGAGCATCCTGGCCGGCGACCTCCGGGTGCGCGGCGGGGACTGGCGCGGCGCCCTGGCCCGCTACCCGCTCAGCCCGCAGCCGGCCAACCGGGGCTGGGTGGCGCTCATGCGCGCCACCTGCCAGGCGCGGCTGGGCCAGAACGCCATCGCCAAGGCAACCCTCAAGCAGGCCGGCGACGATCCCGCCTTCAAGAACGAGCGGCAGGCGCTGGGCCGGCGGCTGGGGATGTGAAGATCTAGTCCAGGTATCCCGGGTCTTCCAGTTCCACCAGCTGCCCCGCCGCCAGCCGGGCCCGCTGGTCCTCGCTCAGGTCCACCTCCGCCCAGCGCGGATCGACGCGGGTGTCGAAGAAATGCACCGAGGCCTCGCCGGCCTCGAAGGCGTCCACGGAGGTCCACAGGTGGACCCAGCCGATCTGGTTGACGCGGGCATAGACGATCACGGGCACCTCCCTCAATTCCGGTAGTAGGCCTGGATCCCCTTCACCACCGCCTGGGCGTACTGCTCGCGGAAGACGGGATCCTGGAGGTTGGCGGCGTCCTCGCGGTTGGTGAGGTTCAGCACCTCCATCAGCACCTTGGTGGCCGCGGTGTTGTAGCGGATCACCGCCGGGATGAAGCTCTTGCCGCCGCGCAGCACCACGTTGCGGATGGGCCGGTTCTCGTGGGTGGGGATGCCTTCCGCCTGCAGCGCCTGGAGCATGCTCTCGGCGAACAGCCGGCTGCGGGCCTCGCCCTGGAGCCGCTCCCGGGGCGTGAAGCGAACCCGGGAACCGTCCACCAGCTCACGCACCCGCACGGTCCGGGCGCCGGGCAGGGCGAACGCGGCCGGCACCCCCACCGCCCCTGGCACGTAGACCATGGTGCCCCGCGCCGAGGGGTGCAGGCTGTCGGCATGGAAGCTGATGAACAGCGTTTTCTGGGGATCCCCGGTGCGCTCGAAGTCGGCGAACAGGTGGTTGGCCAGCACCCAGCGCAGGTGCACGCTCACGGCGATGGGGCTCTCCCCGTCGTTGGCGAAGGGCGGGGTGGTGAGGATCTCGGCCTGGTCGGTGGGCGCCGGGATCCGGTCCCGGGCGTTGAAGCCCAGGCCCGGGTAGACGATGGTGCAGGAGACCGTGGCCTGGGTGCCCTCTTCCAGCAGCTGGCGCACCCGCATGGTGATGTCGTAGACGTAGTCGGATTCCCACACGCCGTTGGCCATGGCCCCCTTGTCGATGCCGCCGTGGCCGGCGTCCAGCACGATCCGGACGCCCTTGAGCCGGGGCCCGGCCAGCACCCGCGGGGTGCGCCGCACCTCGGCCCGCACTTCCCGCTCCTCCGCCAGGGCCACCGTGCCCTCCGGCTGGAACGGGCTGGCCAGGGCCTCCACCGGGATCTTCACCAGCTGGCCGGGCTGGATCCCCCGCACGTCGCTGATCCCGCTGCGGCGGGCGATGACCATGGCCAGGTCGTTCACCCCCTGGGGATCCACCTGGTCGGTGTAGCGCATCACCACGCTCGAGTACAGCGCCTCGCCCTTGCGCAGGTGGTAGGCGGCATACTTGCCCTGCCGGTCCTGTTCGAAGTGCAGCATGGCCCGGTAGGCGGCCACCCGCGCCTCGTCGTCCAGGCCCTCCTCCGGTGCCCCGGCCTTCACCTGGCTCGCGGTCTCCCCGCCCAGATCCTCGGAGAGCAGCACCTTGGGGATGATCCAGAGGTCCCCGGTCTGCAGCTTGTCGGGGTTGGACGGGTTGACCGCCTGCAGCCGGTCATAGTGCTGGCCGTGGCCCATGAACAGCGACGCCATGAGCCACACCGACTCCAGCTTCGGCCAGCGGACCCGGTGCGCCACCTGCTCATCGCTCCAGGTATCCTTGGGAAACAGGGCGTGCAGGGCCCAGCGCTTGCCTTCCGGGCTGAGCTCCTGGAAGCCCGCCCAGTCCTGGGCCGTCGTGCCCTTGGCCAGGAACCCCTTGGGCAGGCGCGCCGCCTGCACCTGCACGCCCTGCTTGAACACCAGCCGGATGGTGCAGACGCCCCCTGCGGGGAGCGCCGCCTGCACCTGGGCGGTGGCGGTGGACATCGGCCCGGGGGACGCGGGCGGGGCGGAAACGGGCGGGGCGGACGCAGGCTTGGCAGAGGCAGGCTTGGCGGACGCGGACTTGGCGGACGCGGACTTGGCGGACGCGG
>JARLGP010000029.1 GCA_031292735.1 Holophaga sp. | reverse complement strand
GGTGATCTTCGCCGGCCTGTCCATCGGCACCCTGTTCACCCTGTTCGTGGTGCCTGCGTTCTACCTGCTGCTGGGTTCGGAGCTCGCCCCCGCCGCGGCCCGGGACCAAGCCACCTAGTTCCGCAGCTTCAGGATGTCCAGGGCGATGACCATGGCCATGAGCGAGGCCAGGAAGAAGAAGCCGCCCTGGAGGATCCGTTCCTTCACCAGGATCGAGAGGTCCTTGCCGCGGATCCGTTCGACAATGAGGATGGCGGCGTGGCCGCCGTCCAGGAACGGGATGGGCAGGGCGTTGAGCACGGCCAGGTTCATGGAGATCAGGGCGGTGAGCAGGAGGAACTGGGCCAGTCCGGCCTTGGCGGCGCGGCTGCCGGCGCGGACGATGGTGATGGGGCCGCCCACTTCCTTGAAGCTCACCTTGTGGGTGATGAGCTTGCCGAAGTTGCCGAAGATCTCCCAGCCCAGTTTGGCGCTGGCCACCACCCCGAACTGGGCGCCCTTGCCGAGATCCTTGAACTGCACCGGCCGGCGGTCATAGATCCAGTTGGAGACCTCGAAGTAGACGCCCAGCTTGCCCCTGCCGCCTTCGTTCTTGGGCACCACCTGGAGGGTCCTGGTGGCGCCGTCCCGTTCCAGGGTCACCGGAATCGGGGTGCCGGGCCGGGACTGGATGTAGGTGATGGCGTCCTCGCTCTTGTTGCCGGGAAAGGAGAGCTCGCCGAAACTGTGGATCTGGTCCCCGGACTGCAGCCCGGCTTCGGCCGCGGCGCTGCCGGGGGTCACCTCGATGATCTGCAGGGGCGACGGGGCGGGGCGCTGGCTGGTGATCCGGGCCTGGTCCACGCCGAGGCCGAAGAAAAGCACCACGGTGATCAGGATGTTGGCGAGGATGCCGCCGGAATAGAAGAACAGCCGCTTCCAGGCGGGCTGGGCCAGGAACCCGTTGGGGTCCTGGGCCTCCGGCTCCTCGGGATTGTAGCCGGCCAGCCGCACGTACCCGCCCAGGGGCAGCAGGGAAAGCCGCACGTCGGTCTCCTTCCAGCTGAACCCGGCGATCCGGGTGCCGAAGCCGAGGGAGAACACATCCACGGGCATGCCCATCCACTTGGCCACCAGGAAGTGGCCCAGTTCGTGGAAGAAGATAAGCCCGACCAGCAGGACGATGGGGCCCCAGAACCCCGCTCCCGGGATGAACTGGCTGGCCAGGAGGGCTGGGGCGATATAGAGCAGACGCTTCATTGAGATCCTTGCCTGGGGTGTGGGTTTCAAACCGGGTGTTGGCGAATCCAGGCTTTGGCGGCCACCCGGGCACGGCGGTCCGTATCCATAACCTGCTCTAAAGTGTGGGCCGGTTCAACCGGAATGCTTGCCAGAACTTCGGAAACGCAGGCCTGGATCTGCCAGAACCCGGCCGTGCCGGCAAGGAAGGCGCCGACCGCTTCTTCGTTGGCGGCGTTGAGGATGGCCGGGGCCGTCCCGCCGGCCCGCAGGGCCGCGTAGGCCAGCGGCAGGCACGGGAACCGCACCGGATCGGGGGGCGCGAAGCTCCAGGCGCGGGTGGTTTCCCAATCGTAGGGCGGCACCGGGCCGGGCAGGCGATCCGGATAGAGCAGGGTGTACTGGATGGGCAGCTTCATGTCGTTGGCGCACACCTGCAGCTGGTAGGTCCCGTCCCGGAAACCGGCCATGGCGTGCACCTGGCTCTGGGGGTGCACGGTCACCTGGATCTGGTCGGCCTGGAGCCCGAACAGCACCGAGGCCTCGATCACCTCCAGCCCCTTGTTCATGAGGGTGGCGGAGTCGATGGTGATCTTGGGGCCCATCTTCCAGGTGGGATGGTTGAGCGCCTCCTGCACCGTGGCGGCCATGATGCGCTGCAGGTCCCAGTCCCGGAACGGGCCGCCGCTGGCGGTGATGCGGATCTCCCGCACGTCCGCCGGAGCCCGGCCGGCCAGCAGCTGGTGCAGGGCGCAATGCTCGGAATCGATGGGCAGCAGCTCGCCGCCGCCGTCCGCCAGGGCCTGGCGCATGAGCGCGCCGCCCACCACCAGGCTCTCCTTGTTGGCCACGCAGACCCGCCGGCCGCTGCGCAGGGCGGCTTCCACGCTGGCCAGGCCGGCCGCGCCCACCACCGCCGCCACCATCGTGTCGCCGCCGGCTTCCAGGGCGCAGGCCATGAGCCCGTCCATGCCGTGCAGGATCACCGGCCGGTAGCTGAGCTGGGCCGCCAGCCAGGCGGCGTCCTCGGCCCGGGCCAGCGATACGCAATTCGGACGGAACCGCTCGCACTGGGCCCGGAACAGCTCCCGGTTGCGGCCCGCGGCCATGGCCGACACCGCCAGGCGATCAGGATGGGCGGCCACCACATCCAGGGTGGAGGTGCCGATGGAACCGGTGCTGCCGAGCAGGGCGAGATGACGCATGATTCAGTTCAATCCGTGAACAAAATGGACATAGGCATAAAGAGCGGGGGCCGCGAAGACCAGGCTGTCCACCCGGTCCAGCAGGCCGCCGTGGCCAGGGATGGACACTCCGCCCATGTTGGAGTCCTTCACCCCGGCGCTGCGCTTCCAGGTGCTTTCCACCAGGTCGCCCAGCTGGCCCACGATGCCCAGGAGCAGGCCGATGGCCAGGGCGTCCATCAGGGTCCACTGGGGGCAGGCCGTGGCCTTGATGAGGATGGCCGCGGCGAGGTTGCCCACGAGGTTGCCTCCGGCCCCTTCCCAGGTCTTCTTGGGGCTGACCTTGGGTGCCAGCTTGTGCCGGCCGAGCAAGCTGCCGACGAAGTAGGCGGCGGTGTCGCCCAGCCAGACGATGAGGTAGAGCGCCAGGATCAGCCGGCCGCCGGTGTTGGGCAGGGTGGCGTTGGTGAACATGAACAGCTTCAGCTGGAAGCCGAAGCCCAGGCCCAGGTAGAGCGCGCCCATCCAGGTGATGGCCTGGCTGGCCAGGGCGCTGCCCAGGTCCTCGAACAGCAGGGCGCCGAAATGGATCACCACGCCGGCGATGGCCAGGGCCAGCCAGAGCGGCAGCGGGTCGGTGGGGTAGAGGCCCAGCAGCAGGAAGTGCAGGAGGATGAGCCAGCCGGCCGTGGCCCCCGCGAACAGGGACGGCTTCAGGCCCAGCTTGCGGCCCATGAGGGTGAATTCCCGGATGCCCATGAACAGGCCCCCGGCCACCATCACCGTGAAGATCGCCTGGGACGCCGGATGGTCGCCCAGGTAGAGCAGGGTCAGGAAGAACACCGCGAACACCAGGGCCGTGCCCACGCGCACGGCCAGGTTCTTCTTGTCCATGCCGGGGTGGTGGATCGGTGGCGTTGGCATCGCGGCTCCGTTCATATGCCACCAAACCGGCGCTCGCGCTGGGCATAGGCGTCCACCGCCGCGCGCAGCTGGGGGCCCCGGAAATCCGGCCAAAGGCATTCAGTCATGTAGAACTCCGCATAGGCGGCCTGCCAGAGCAGGAAATTGGAGATCCGCAGTTCCCCGGAGGTGCGGACCAGCAGGTCCACGTCCGGCACGCCCGCCGTCCACAGGCGCCGGGCCAGGGCCTCCTCGGTGACCTCGGCCGGGGCCAGCCCGTCCTCCACGCAGCGCCGGGCGGCCTGGGCGAGCTCCAGGCGGGATCCATAGTTGACCGCCAGGTGGAACACCATGCCCTGGTGTCCGGCGGTCTGGGCCTCGAGGTTGGCCAGATCCTGGCGAATCCCCTGGGGCAGCCCTTCCATCGCCCCCAGGTGATGGAAGCGGATGCCCTTGGCCCGCAGTTTGGGCAGGAACATGCGCAGGTACATGCGCAGGAGGGCCATGATCATGGTCACCTCCAGCCCCGGGCGCTTCCAGTTTTCGGTGGAGAAGGCATAGAGGGTCAGGTGTTCGATCCCCAGGTCGGATGCCGCTTCCAGGATGTCCTGGGCCGCCTGCACCCCGGCCTTGTGCCCCTTGATCCGCGCCCAGCCCCGCTGCGCGGCCCAGCGGCCGTTGCCGTCCATAATAATCGCGACGTGGCGGGGAACGCTCACCTCACCCCCCCGCCGAAGCCACGGCCACGCGGGCCCGGGTGTGGAGTCTTGCGTATCCGCGCAGCGGATACCAAGAAGATGATGGCGACGTGGCGCGGTGCCATCACCATCTCACCCCACGGGGTGCTGCTGGTGTTTTCTGGGAATGCCCTGGCCCGGCCAACGATGCAACTCCTGTTCCTGTATTTGAAAGAAAACAACTTCCGCCGGGCGCGGCCCGGGTGAACAATGGGTGCTGCGAATTCTATCATGGAGGCAGACCAGCTCCCACCCGGGTCCCTTCAATGAGGATATGTGAGCAATACCTGGCGAATCCCAAGGCCCCGGTCCGAAAAGGAAACGGAAGTAATGCTAATCTACCTACGTGAGTTCCCTCTGGATGAATACCCATGGTCCAATTCAACACGCGTGCTAATGAAATACTGCTGAAATTGGTCTATTACGGCCCGGGTCTCTCGGGCAAGACGACCAATTTGCGGTCGTTGCACGCCATGTGCATGGAATCCAACCGGGGAGAGATGTTTTCGGTCAACACCCAGGAGGACCGAACCCTCTTCTTCGACTTGCTGCCCATCAATCTCGGATATATCTACGGCAATTCCATTCATCTTCAGATATATACCGTTCCCGGGCAGGTGCAATATGACGCCAGTCGGCGGGTGGTCCTGGGCGGTGCGGACGGCGTGGTTTTCGTGGCGGATTCCAGCGACGCCCAGATGCAGGAGAATGTCGACTCGCTTTCCAACCTCTACCACAACCTCAATGCCAACCGTCTGAACATCAAGCAGATCCCTTTCGTCATGCAGTACAACAAGCGCGATCTGCCGGACGCCATGCCGGTGGGGGTGATGAACCGGCGCTTGAATTTCCGTTCGGTGCCCTATTTCGAGTCGGTGGCCAGCCGGGGCGACGGGGTGCTGGACACGTTCCTGGCCATCACCCGGGAGACGGTGGGCACCACGTTCCGGAAGTATCACCTGGACAAGAAGATCAAGGATTTCGATGAGATGTTGAATCTGATCGAGTCCAATGTCCGGGCCAACATGCAGGAGCTGCCTCCGCCCAGCGAGGAACCCCCGCAGGCGGAATCGATGGTGCTCCGGCAGAACGTGAGCGTGGCCGACCTGATTCCAGGCAAGGTGGCCGACGCCCAGGACCTGCTCGAGGATGCGCTCAAGTCCAACATGGAGACGGCCCGGCTCTATTCCGAGCTGAAGACGGTCAAGGAGGCCCTGGAAAAGAAGAACGAGGAGCTTCGGCAGATCTACACCCAGCTGGAGCGGGCCAACCAGGACAACCTGAAGACCCGCCGCTACCTGGAGGGGCTGATCCAGAGCGTGGGCGAGGCCATCATCTCGTTCAGCGCCGACGGCCGGATCCTCACCTGGAACGCGGCCGCCGAGCAGATTTTCGGCTATCCCCGCGCGGAAATCGTGGGCCGCACCTTCCACCAGCTCACGCCGCCCAGCCGGGCCGGTGAGCTGGAACAGGTCATCGCCCAGGTGGGCAAGGGGCAGACCATCCGCGACGTGGTCACCTCGCGGCTGCGCAAGGACGGCAGCGAGTTCCCCGCCAGCATCACCTACGCGCCCATCCGCGGCAGCGATGACCGGGTGCTGGCCAATTCGGCCCTGATCCGCGACCTGGGGGTGCAGCAGGAACTGCAGCACAAGCTGCAGGAGCTGGAAACCACGGCCGGTCTCGGCCGGATCATGCCCAAGCTGTTCAACGACATCGCCAACCGGCTCACGCCCATCCTGCTGCAGAAGGACATGCTGGCGGAAGGCTCGGCGGAGCCCGACCGGATCGGCAAACTGCTGCAATCCGTGGAGAACGCCCAGGACCTGATGCGGCCCCTGCTGATGGTGCTTTATCCCGCCGTGCCGCGGCTGGAACCGGCCAATCTCAACACCCTGCTCCAGGAGGCCGCCCGGAAGGTGGAGGCGGAGGCCGTGGCTGCGGGAGTCTCCCTGGAATTCACCCTGGACCCCAACCTGCAGGCCAGCGCGCTGGACCCGGACATGCTCCGGGAAGGCATCGTCTGCCTGCTGCGCGGCGGGATCGGCCCGTCTGCGGCCTCCGCCGCCAAGCGGCTGCGGCTCGGCACCCGGCAGAACGGCAGGACCCTGCAGCTGGTCTGCCAGAACACCGGCCGCGCGCTGACCGAACCCGAAGCCAGGCGTGCCTTCGCTTTGGCCGAAGTCCAGGATATGGAATCCCTGGGTTTGTGCGTCATGGCCGGTGTCGCCCAGGCGCATGGGGGAAGAATCTCCGTGCGCAGCCAGGAAGGGCTGGGCAATGCGTTTCTTGTGGAGTTGCCCATGGCTGAAGCCGAGCTTCCCAATCCCTCGACGGCCCTTCAGGGCAAGCGGGTTCTTGTGGTGGATGACGAATCGTTCCTGCTCGAATGCCTGGTGGACGCCATCGGCTCATGGGGCTGCGAAGTGGTGCCTTGCGCCCTGGCCACCGATGCCTTGCCGATGCTCCAGGCGGGCCATTTCGACGGCATCGTCTCCGACATCCGCATGCCCGGGCTCACCGGAATCCAGCTGTACGAGTGGCTGCAGACCAACCAGCCGGAGATGACCGGGCGGATCCTGTTCACCACCGGCGACACCTTCGATCCCACCACCCGGGCCTTCCTGGAGCGGACCCAGGCGCCCAGCCTGGGCAAGCCCTTCGACCTCCGGAAACTGAAGGAATCCCTGGGCGCGCTGGTCGGCTAGCAGCCGTTACGGAGCTTGCTCCGTTACGGCTGCTAGTTGGCCCAGCGGCTCACCAGTTCCCAGGCGTCGCCTTCGTCACAGGGGCCGTTGAGCAGGATGGCGAACACCCGCAGCTTGCCGTCGAGGGTCTGGAGGTAGCCGCAGACGCTGGTGACGCCGTTCAGGTGGCCGGTCTTGCAGCGGATCCGGCGGGCCAGGTTGGGATCCTTGATGTGCAGCTTCCACGGCTCGCCGCCGATGATCTTCATGGAGGACACCATCTCCGGGCCCACCTCGAAGTCGTTGCGGGCCGCGCGCAGCACGATGGCCAGGGTGCGGGCCGAAAGGTGGTTCTCCTTGCTCAGCCCGGAGCCGTCGGTGATGGCGATCTTGTCCGCGCCCAGGCCCAGCAGGCTGGCGTAGAATCCCTGGATCCGGGCCACGCCCTGGGGCCAGGAGCCGGCGCCGAACTGCTTCACCAGCATCTCCACCATGAAGTTGTTGGAGAACTTGTTGGCCTGGGACACCAGGTCGCGCAGCGGCAGCGACGGGAAGCTGAGGATCCGTTGCGGGGTGGACCCGGCCTGGGCCCCGCCCTGGATGGCGATGCCCGCCTCGGTGAGGATCCGTTGCAGGGTGTCCTCGGCGTAGCGCTCGGGATCCCCCACCAGCCTGCCGCTTTCCTTGTTGAAGTTCACCGACAGGGGCAGGATCGGCGGCGTGGTGTTGCTGGAGGTCCGCTCCCAGCCGTTGCCGTAGCGCTGGCTGTCGAAGGCGCTCTGGTCCAGGCGGATCCGGCCGGTGACCCGCAGCACGCCCCTGCCCTTGAGCTCATGGGCCAGCAGGTAGATGCGCTCGGAGGTGAGCACGGGGTCGCCGCCGCCCTTGAAGATCAGGTCGCCGCTGACGGTGCCGGCATGGAGGTCGCCCCACACTTCGGTGCTCAGCTCGTAATCGGGCTTCAGGGTCTTGAGGATGGCATAGGTGGAAATGACCTTGGTGGTGGAGGCGGGCACCAGCGCCAAGTCCATCTGGTGCCCCTCAAGCATCTTGCCGGTCTCCAGATCCCACAGCCCCACCGAATCCCGCACCGAGCGGAGCTCCATCCGGTGCGCCCAGTGCTGGAGATCCTCGGTTCTGGCAGGCAGGGCGACGAGCATGAAAAGGGCAAGGAGGGATCGCAGCATCGTTCTCTTTCAAAGAAAGGAGGGGCGCTAATTGTCCGGCGCCGGGGCCGCCGGAGGATTCTGGCCCGCCGGAGGATTCTGGGACGGCGGAGGATTCTGGGACGGCGGAGGATTCTGGGACGGCGCGGCCCCCATGGGGATGTTCGAGGTGTCCACCCCGTTGCCTGCGCCGGTCTTGCCCGGAGCCAAGGGGGTCTGGTCGGTTCCGGTCCCGGAGGTCTGCCCGGTGGTGCCCTGCAGCAGGCCGACGGCGGCGGTGGCGGCCGCCGACCCGGCGATGCCCAGCAGGTTGTCGGCGGCCGAAAAGCTCCAGTCGCTGATGAGCGTCTTTTCGTGGTACACGGTAAAGCTGTCCTTCTGGCAGGTGCTCTTGACGCCCACGATGGGCAGGCCGGTCTTGTCGCCGGAGGCGCCCGGCTGCACCGAGGTGATGAGTTCCCAGTCCCCTTCGTGGGGCCCCCGGCGGGTCATGGGATCCAGGTACAGCTTGCGGATGATGCGCGGGCGTATCTTGACGAGATCCTCCAGGTTCAGCGGGTAGCCGCCGGTCTTGGCCTTGTACAGGCGGATCGCGTTGGCGATCGCCTCGCCCCGGAAGATCAGTTCCGCTTCCTGGTCCCGCTGGACCTCGGTGGCCACCGGAGGGATCGCCACGGTCAGGAAGATGCCCATGGCGGTGATGAAGATCAGGAGCATGACCAGGATGAAGCCTCGGGCTCCCGGCCGGTTGGGTGTGGCGCTTGGTTCAGGCATGGGTGGCGGATCCCCTCGGCCCAGTTTACAGCCAACGCTCAGCCCTTGCGGGATTCCAGCATTTGGATGAATTCTTCGACAATGCGCGGATCAAAATGGATCCCCGAAAGCTGCCGGATCTCGGCCAGGGCGGTGGCCATGGACTTGGCGGCCCGGTAGTTGCTTCCGGTGGTCATCACCTGGAACGACTCCACCAGATGGATGATCCGGCTTTCGATGGGGATCGCTTCGCCGGCGATGCCGTCGGGGTAGCCCTGGCCGTCCCACTGCTCGTGGTGGTGGCGGATGATGCGCAGGATGTCGAAGGGGAAATGGAAGTCCTTCAGGAAGGTGGAGGCCAGGATGGGGTGGGTCTGCACCTGGGAGCGGTCCTCCGGGCTCAGGGTGGGTTTGTCCAGGATCCTGCGGTCCAGCAGCAGGGTGCCCACGTCGTGCAGGATGGCGGAGATGGTCACCGCCTCCACTTCCGGGGATGGCAGCTCCAGGCGCCGGGCCAGGCTCCGGGAGAGCTCGGCGGTGTTAAGGCTATGCTCGCGGATGTAGGGCACCTGGGTGCCGGCGGAGGCGAGGATGCGATGGCTCACGGACAGGAAGGACTGGTGATAGCGCTCGTGCAGCCGGCCTTCCTCCAGGAACAGGCCCAGCATCCGGGCCAGGCCCCGGATGAACTCCTGCTCGTGGGGCAGGAACGGGTTGTCCTCCACCCGGAACACCATCAGCAGATCCGCCTTGCCGAACTCCTCCTCCAGCATGATCGGCAGAAGCGTGCGGAACGGGCCGGGGATGGGGTTCCGGTCGTAGTGCTCGGCCTTGGTGAGGATCTGCAGATCGACGGGGTGCTGGTCCGGGCGCTGGGCCTGGGCCAGGGTGATGATCTGCCGTTCCAGCGGAGAGGAAAGCGGCATGCCGCTGTAGGCGAGGATCGGGCGGTCCTCCATGGGATCGAAGATCCAGAGCGCCACGGCGGCGGCCGGCATCACCTGGCAGAGCAGGTGGGCGGCTTCCCAGAAGAAGCTGCGCTGTTCGGGAAAAGTGGGCGGGGCCGGCACCCGGATCGGCGTCGCGGTGCGGTCCGGCAGCGGCTCGGGAACGCCGGCCGGCGCCGCAGGCGCGTTGAAGTATTTGATGGCCTGGACGATCTCCTGGCAGATCAACTGGGTGGGGGCTTCCTGCCGTTCCATGTTGTAGGGTTCGCTGCCGTTGTGGTCCCGCTGCAACAGCAGGCCGATCCATTCGCCATGATCGTAGATGGGGGCGATGAGGTAGCGTGGGTCCTGTTTGCCCTGGCTGAAGGCCTGCAGTTCGGGATAGCTCGCGCCATCGTTCAGCACGAAGCAGCGCCGTTCCCGGTGCGCCAGCCGCATGAGCGGGTCGCTGGAAGCCAGCAGTTGCGGCGGCGGCGTGGCGCGCGGCCAGCCGTAGTGGGTCACCAGATGAAAGGGCCCGAATCCCGCCGGGGCCAGGTAGAGGGCTGCCTTGGTGCTGCCGATATCCTCCAGGCAGCGATAGAGGAGTTGGGAAAGCCTGTGGGTCAGCTGATCGCTCAATCTCGGTGCCTTGGTTGACCGGAACCCTTGCTACAACTTCTGGATATTGGTGGCCAGCGGGCCCTTCGGGCCCTGGGCGATATCGAACTTCACCCGGCTCTTCTCCTCCAGGGTGCGCAGGCCGCCGGCATGGACCGCGGACTGGTGGACGAAGATATCGGGACCCCCTTCATCGGGCGTGATGAAGCCAAACCCCTTCTCGGCATTGAACCATTTGACGATGCCAGCGGACATGGACAACTTCCCTTCCAGGACCTTCGGCTCCCGCGCATCGGGGAGCGCTGCCGCCAAGGCTACCGGGGCCGCAGTCCGGATTCAATGGTGAATGCGTCTCGGGCCCATAATAAAGAGCGGCCCTGGGGGCCGCTCCTGGCGTTTCCCGCCAGCACCAGGCTACAGCTTGACGACGTTGGTGGCCTGGGGACCCTTCTGGCCCTGGGCCACATCGAAGCTGACCCGCTGGTTTTCAAGCAGGGTGCGGAAACCCCGATCCTGGATGGCGGAGTGGTGGACGAACAGGTCGGCGCCACCCCCGTCGGGGGTGATGAAGCCGAAACCTTTTTCAGCGTTGAACCATTTGACGGTGCCTTCAGCCATGGTGCCTTCTTCCCTGCGGGGACGTGCCCGCTCTGCTTGGCGTTGTTGTTTCAAGGCCCTTGCCAAGCCAAGGAGCCAGGGGGAGCAGAACTCCCTTTGCTGAAACATGACCCGCCCGAACACGGAATCAATGGGAGGGAATATATCGAGATTCAAGGCCCGATTCAACGGGAAAAGCAGCGATCCAGTCGATCCGAAAAACTGGGCCCGGTGGTGGCGGCAGGCCTACAGCTTGACGACGTTGGTGGCCTGGGGCCCCTTCTGGCCCTGGGCCACGTCGAAGCTTACCCGCTGGTTTTCCTGGAGGGTGCGGAACCCCCGGTCCTGGATAGCGGTGTGGTGGACGAAAAGATCGGCACCGCCTTCATCGGGCGTAATGAAACCGAAACCCTTTTCTGCGTTGAACCATTTCACGGTGCCTTGAGCCATAGCAACTTCCTAGAGATGAGCCTGGAGAGTTCTTGGCCACGACCCCTCCCAGGCGGGGGGTCATGGCACCAAAATCCACCAACGCGGTGACTTTTGGCTTGGGAAAGAGGAATGGGGTATTTCCAACAGAATAATATAAGAAGAGGAAAAGTGCCCAAAGAAAAGATTTGATTTCTTTGGATGTTTTAAATCTCAATATTTCACGACTTTACTGTTGCCGTGATCGCGCTAACCTATCTCCGTTAAGGAGAATCCATGCGACCGGAACATCCCATCGTCCTCATCACCGGTGCGTCTTCGGGCTTCGGCGAAGCCACCGCGCGCCTGCTGGCGGCCCAGGGCTACCAACTGGCCCTGGGAGCCCGCCGGGTGGGCCGAGTGGAGGCCCTGGCGACGGAGTTGGCCGGAGAACACGGCATCAAGACCTACGCCGGCGGGGTGGACACCCGCAGCACCGCTTCGGTCCAGGCCTTCGTGCAGGGCGCGGTGGAGGCCCTGGGCGGCCTGAACGTGGTGGTGGCCAACGCCGGCCTGGCCCGGGGCGTGGCCAAGCTGGATTCCGTTCTGGAGGAAGACTGGCAGGCCATGCTGCAGACCAACGTCGAAGGGGTGATCCGCACCATCAAGACCACCCTTCCGTTCGTGCGCAAGAGCGGCTGGGGGCACTACTTCACCATCGGCTCCACCGCCGGCCACAACTTCTACGAGGGCGGCGCCGCCTACTGCGCCAGCAAGCACGGGCTCAAGGCCCTGGCGCGGGTTCTGCGCCTGGAACTGTGCGGCGAACCCATCCGCATCACCAGCGTCGACCCCGGCATGGCCAGGACCGAGTTCTCCATGGTCCGCCTGGAGGACGGCCAGCGCGCCGACGCGGTCTACCAGGGCGTGGAGGCGCTCACCGGCGAGGACATCGCCGAGTGCATCCGCTGGGCCCTCACCCTGCCCGACCACGTGAACATCGACGAGATCATCGTGCAGCCCAGGGACCAGGCCAGTCCGCACAAGATCCACCGGAAAGTTCAATAGTCCCACTTTTCCAGACAGGCTGTGGGCTTGCGCGGGTTTTCTGGCCCCGCGGCCCGCTCCCGTGTCATCATCCCTTATGCCGTTACCTTCTTCCATCCTTCTGCTCCACGGTCTTGGCGGAAGTGGTCTGGGTTCGGTCCGCCTTCTGGAAGAGCGGCTCCAGGCGGGGGGCTGGTCCAGCACCGCGTTCCTGCGCCCGACCCTCCAGGCCGTGCACCAGCCCGCCGAGGGCAAGCCCCTGGAGCGGGTGTTCGTCCAGGCCTGGGACGAGATGAACGCCTTCCTGGGTCCCCGGGTGCCCCACCTCACCGTGGGCTTCAGTTTCGGGGGCCTGCTGGCGGCCTATGCCCCATCGCCCCTGCGGCTTTCCATCTGCGCCCCGTGGGCGGAACTGTCCGCCGACGCCATCCAGAAGGCCACGGTCCGGCCCGGATGGCGGGTGCTGCAGGGGAACCAGGACACCGTCGTGCCCTCCGGCCCGAACCTGGCGGTCCTGCCGGATTCCATCCCGCTGACCATCGATCCCAAGGGGACCCACGATTTCGACGCCTGGATGGACCGCATTGCGGACTGGGTGAATGCCAGCTGGGATGCCTTCCAGGAAAGCTAGTCAGGAGCCTTCTAATACGTAGACAGGCTCCTACGCCGCGTGATCGTCCTGGCCGTGCTTGGCGGCGCAGGCGCAGGGCTTGGCTTCCTTGGGCGCCTCGGAAAGGGCGCTCATGTCCACCCAGTGCGCGGCGCAGAGGCCGGAGGAGGCGCGGGTCACGTGCACTTGCGCCTTGTCCCGGTCCAGATCCAGGGCCATCACCGTTACCAGCGCGCTGACACCTCCCCCCGCAGGCTTCCAGAGCATGCAAGCGCCAGGTTGAATTCCATCCATTGCTGACCTCGATACGGTTTATTTTCGCGCCTATTTAATCCCAATGCAATCTATTATGACACGGCCGGAGCCATCCGCAAAAGCCTTCTGGACAGCGGTACGGCGGCCAGTGCCAGGGCCGCGGCCACGGCCCAGCCGAGTCTGAACCCGTGCACCCCGTGGTGGCTGCAGCCCCAGCCGATCAGCGCCCCGATGGCCAGGGAACCCACGCCGATGCCCGCGTCGAAGGCGAACATGGTGGCGCCGAAAGCGGCGCCGCGCCGGCCGGGAGGGGTGGTTTCCAGCACGTGGGCGGTGATCAGGGTATGCACCATGCTGTAGCCGCCGCCGTAGAGCAGGGCCGAGCCGACGTGGCGCGCCAGTCCGCCCGGAAGGACGGTGAGCAGGATCAGCCCGGCCGCGGTGGTCCAGAGCATGCCCGGGAGCAGCCGGGTGGGGTTGGGGCCGAACCCGGCCTTGATCATGAACAGGCGGATGCCCACCATGCCGATGGACATGCAGGACAGGAAGGCGGCTTCGGTGGGCATGCCGGCCAGGGAAGGAAAGCCCAGGGCCAGGCCCTCCTGGGCGGTGTAGCTGCCCAGCGCGCCATAGCCCAGGGCGGTGGCCAGCAGCACCAGGGCCGGGGCCAGCATGGCCTTGCCGGGCAGTTGGAAGGGGGCGCGCGGCTGGTGCTGGCCGGGGTCGGGGGGCAGGCTGAGGGAGGCCAGGCCCAGGAGCACGAACACCAGGCCGAGGCTCCAGGTCATGGGCGCGAAGCCCCAGCGCTGGAACAGGGCCAGGCCCACCAGTGGGCCGAAGATCACCCCCGCCGGGCTGGCCAGCCCGTAGATGGAAATGCCATCCGCCCGCCGGTCGGCCGGCAGGATGTGGCCCAGGGTGGCCATGGTGGCCGTGAGCAGACCCGACCACACCACGCCGTGGGGAAAGGCCAGCAGGTAGAACGCCCAGCGCACCGGCAGCAGGCCGTAGCCGCCCAGCAGCAGGCCGAAAGCCACGGCGCAGCCCACCACCATGCGCCGCTGGCCGATGCGGTCGCCCAGGGGCCCGGTGCCCAGGGCGCCCAGGGCGGAGCCGGCGGTGAACACGCTCATGAACCGGCCCGATTCCGCCAGGCCCGCGCCCAGGTGCCGGAGCTGCAGGGGCGCGGTGGGGAACAGCTGGAAGGCCGCGAAGAAGGTGACGAAGGTGATGGTGGAGACCAGCAGGAAATGCCGGGAGCAGAGTCGGGCTTCGGCCACAGGATCCGCTATTTCCCGGGCGCCTTGGCCACCAGGGCTTCCTGCTCATCCTTGGGCAGCCGCCAGACCCAGCGCCCGGTGGTGCGGTCGAACAGATCGATCAGGCACAGCCAGTTCAGCAGGCCGGCCACCATGATGTAGCTGGCCCCGTACTCCTGGGTGAGGTTGCGCACCGGTTCGGTGCCCTGGCCGCCGAAGCACCAGGCGAACACCGAGTAGATGGGGCCCACCCCGGCGGTGGCGGCGGCGCCCAGGGTCGGCATCCACTGGAGCGGGGAGAGCTGCGGCACGAACACGCCGCCCTTGACCCCGTCCACCGCGCCGTAGGTCAGTTGCAGGAAGGCCAGCAGGGCGAACACCACGGTGACCCCGAACAGCGCCTTGGCCCGGGTCCGCTCGCGGATCATCCAGTAGCCCGCGCCCGGCACCAGCCAGTTCAGCAGGATCGGCTTCCAGCACGCGGCCACGGCCTTCTGGCGCCGGAGCGGGGGAGGCAGCTGGGGAATGGGCGTGGCTTCACTCATGCCCCCAGTTTAACCCAGAATGCGAATCGGGCGCCGTCGCGGCGCCCGATTTGGAAAGCTTGAAATGCGCTACATCCTAGTCCGCAGCGAAGGGCAGCAGGGCGATGTTGCGCGCCCGCTTGATGGCTTCCACCAGCATCCGCTGGTGCAGGGCGCACACGCCGCTGGTGCGGCGGGGCAGCACCTTGCCGCGCTCGGGGGTGAAGCCGGTGAGGGTCTTCACGTCCTTGTAGTCGATGAAGGTGGACTTCTCCACGCAGAACTTGCAGAACTTCGAGCGGCGTCCGCCGAATACTTTCTTCTTCTTGGGCTTGCCCTTGGCGTCAGCTTTACGCTTCATCCCATCACCTCCTCAAGGGAACGTTCCTTGATCCCGGCCTGGGCCTTGCGGCGGCCTTCGCGCTCGTAGCGGATCTTCTGCCGCTCGGCGGCCTTGGTCTGCTCGTCCATGCGCACGGACATGTACTTGATCACGGAGTCGTGGTTGCGGAAGCGACGCTCGAGCTCGGCGATGAGGGTGGGACCCGCGTTCATGTCGAACAGGGTGTAGTAGCCCTCGCTGAACTTCTGCACTTCGTAGGCCAGTTTCTTGCGGCCCCACTTTTCGGTCTTGAGCAGCTCGCCAGCCTGCTCGGCAATGATTCCCTCGAAATGCCGGACCAGCTCTTCAGCTTGTTCGTCCGTCAAAGTCGGGGAGGCGATGAAGATGGTCTCATAGCGACGCATCATTCCTCCTCGTGGATGTGAAGCCCCGGGCGACCGGAGCAAGGAGGTCCCCAAGGTTGGGGACGCGAACCTTCAGTATCTCAGGACTGGCCAGTCACGGCAAGGGCGGATGCCAGAATGAATCGGGATTTACCGTGCCGGACAGGGCGCCCAGGTCGCTGGCCGAGCCCAGCAGGTCCATGAACCGGGCGAAGGGGGCGTCCATGGCGTCGATGGCCGCCCACTCGGGATCGCTCCACCGGCCCAGGACGAAATCCACCAGGGGCCGCTGGAACGGGCCGATGCCCAGCCGGAGCCGGGCCAGGTCCTGGCGCTGGAGTTCGGCGAACACCGATTTCAGGCCGTTGTGCCCGCCGTCGCTGCCGGTCTGCCGGAACCGGCCCAGGCCCAGGGGCAGGTCCTTGTCGTCGTACAGCAGGATCATCCGGCCCGGGTCGCAGGTGGCCGCTGCTTCGGCGCAGGCCAGGCCGCTCAGGTTCATGTAGGTGGACGGCACCAGGGCCTGGAACGGCGGTTTCAGGTCGTAGAGGGTGCCGGAGCCCAGCCTGCGCCGGACGCGCGGGGCGGGAACATGCTTCTGCATCCAGCGCATGAGCATCAGCCGGCCGAGGTTGTGCCGGGTGTCGGCGTATTCGGGGCCGGGATTGCCGAGGGGAACCAGCAGCCACATGGTCGAAACGTCCTCAAACAGGAAGGGCGGGCCCGGGAGCCCGCCCTTGACAGCATGGATCCGGCGCCGGAGTTACTTCTTGCCCTTGGCGGCGGGAGCGGGAGCGGCGGCGGCTGCCGGGGCGGCAGCGGCGGCGGGAGCGTCGGCGTCGGCGGCGGGAGCGGCCTCAGGCAGCTCTTCCTCGGCCTCCTTGCCCAGCACGGAGCAGATCACGTTGTGGGCGTCGCCCTGCAGGGTGAGGTGGGCGTCCAGCACCACTTCGTCCAGCCGGAGCGAGTCGCCCACCTTCAGGTGGTCGACGCTGGCTTCCACGAAGGCCGGAATGAAGGAGGGCAGGCACTCCACTTCGATCTCGCGGTGGGTGAAATCGAGGATGCCGCCTTCCTTGACGCCGATGGGGGTGCCCTTCAGCCGGATGGGAACCTTCACCCGCACCTTGTGGGTGGGGTCAACGCGCATGAAGTCCACATGGCTCAGCCGGCCGGTGACCGGGTGGCGCTGCACGTCCTTGATGATGACGTGGCGCTTGATCTCGGTGCCTTCGCGCTGGAACTGGATCATGGAGTTCAGGCCGGTGGCGCTGGCGATGATGCGGGCGACGATCTTGGGGCTGATGGCGATGGCCACGGGGGGCTCGTTCAGGCCATAGATGACCGCGGGGATCATTCCGGCATTGCGCAGGGCGTTGTTGGACGCCTTGCCTGTGGTTTCGCGCTTGGCGACGGGGATGATTTCTTCGGTCATGAGTGCCTCCTACCTGGCCGGGATTGCCGGCCCTCTCGTTGGAATGTGGGGCCCGTGGCGGGCTCCGGAAAAGGACGAACTCCCAGGTTATCCCGGATCGCCTTAAAAGGCCATCCGAATTCCGGATGACCGGCAGGGAGCAATGAATTTACACGGCCCATCCGGGTCTGGGTAAAAGGCTTGATGCATAATGGGGGGCATGAGCCGAAATTTCCCCAAGCCGGAAAATTACCTGAACCGCGAGCTGAGCTGGCTCGACTTCAACGAGCGGGTTCTGGAGGAGGCCGAGGATCCTTCCGTGCCGCTGCTGGAACGGGTGAAGTTCCTGGCCATCGTCTCCAACAACTGGGATGAATTTTTCATGGTTCGAGTGGCGGGAATCTGGCGCCAGATCGACGCCGGGATCACCCAGCCGGGGGCCGACGGCCGCACCCCGCGCCAGGTGATGGAGGTCCTGTCCCGGCGCATCCATGAACTGGCCACCCGGCAGCACCGGACGTTCCACCAGGTGATCGAGCCCCGGCTGAACGCGGAGGGCATCTTCATCCTGAAGCCCGAGGACCTGGACGAGGTCCAGCGGGATTTCGCCCGGGACTATTTCGAGCGCAACCTGCTGCCGCTGATCACCCCGCTGGCGGTGGACACCGGGCACCCCTTTCCCCGCCTGGGCAACCGGGTGCTGGTGCTGATGGCCGAACTGGACGCGGCGGAGTACCTGGAGGAGGAGAACCTCCCGGTGTCGGCCCTGGCCATCATCCACGTGCCCACCACCGGCTCGCCGCGCTTCCTGCGGGTGCCCTCGGTGACCGGCGGGCACATGTTCGTGATGCTGGAGGACGTGGTGCGCATGAACATCGACCAGGTGTTCCAGGGCTACGCCATCCGCAACTGCCAGGCGCTGCGGGTGACCCGGGACTCGGACCTGCCGGTGGAGGAGGACCCCAGCGAGGACCTGATGCAGATGGTGGAGGAGCACCTGCGCAGCCGCCGGCGCGGGGCGGTGGTGCGGCTGCAGTACGAGCAGGGGCTCAGCCCGGTGCTGCTGGAGATGCTCATCGAGGAGCTGGAGCTGGCCCCCGAGGACCTCTACCCCACCGAGGGCTTCGCCGCCTTTTCCGACCTGATGCAGGTCTACAGCCAGCTGGACTTGCCCCACCTCAAGGATCCGCCGCTGCCGCCGCTCCCGGTGCCGCAGCTGGACATCCACACCAGCATCTTCGAGGCCATCGCCAAGAACGACATCCTGCTCATGCATCCCTACCAGAGCTTCGACGACAGCGTGGTGCGCTTCGTGCGCGAGGCCGCGGACGACCCCAAGGTGCTGGCCATCAAGGTGACCCTGTACCGCATCAGCCCCACCAGCCCCATCGCGGCGTCGCTGGAACGGGCCGCGGAGCGCGGCAAGCAGGTGGCGGCCATCGTCGAGCTGCGCGCCCGGTTCGACGAGGAGGCCAACATCGCCTGGGCCCGGCGCATGGAAAAGGCCGGCGTGCACGTGGTCTACGGCATGCCCAACCTCAAGACCCACGGCAAGGTCTGCCTGGTGATCCGCCAGGAGTCCGGCGGGATCCGGCGCTACTGCCATCTCTCCACCGGCAACTACAACGAGCGCACCTCGCGGCTGTACTGCGACATCGGCCTGTTCACCGCCCGGCCGGAATTCGGCGAGGACCTTTCCAACCTGTTCAACCTGCTCACCGGCTACACCCGCCCGCCCAAGCTGAACCGGCTGATCATCGCCCCCCAGCAGTTCCGCCAGGCCCTCTACGACCGCATCGACCGGGAGCGCGGCCACGCCAAGGCCGGCAGGCCGGCGCGGATGATCCTCAAGATGAACTCGCTGGTGGATCCGGCCATGATCCAGCGGCTGTACGAGGCCAGCCAGGACGGGGTTTCCATCGACCTGCTGGTGCGCGGCTCCTGCAGCCTGCGGGCCGGGGTGCCCGGGCTGTCCGACAACATCCGGGCCGTGTCGATCATCGACCGGTTCCTGGAGCACGCCCGGGTCTACCACTTCAACAACGACGGCGACACCGAGACCCTGCTCGCCTCCGGCGACCTGATGCAGCGCAACCTGGATCACCGGGTGGAGGTGGCGTTCCCCCTGGTGGATCCCATCGTGGCCGCCCAGGTGATGGAAATGCTGGAGCTGCAGCTGCACGACAGCACCAAGGGGCGGGTCCTGGGGCCGGACGGCGGGGTGCTGCGCCGGGGCCTGGATCCGGCCTGGCCGGCCCTGCGCAGCCAGTCCCGCACCTACGAGCACGGGCTCATGGCCAGCGGGGTCAAGGCGGTCACCCAGAAATTGCCCGACAGCTGGGATCCGGAGCTATAGGAGCCTCCAGACGTCGTCGCGGGGCCTTCGAATACGTAGACAGGCTCCTGCCGCCTGGTTTGTGTCAGGCTATAGTTTGGAGACTGCCATGGGAACGAGAATCAGTCGCGCCGCAATTTACGATGCGCTCAATACCTATCAGGTGCCGGGAACCGAGGCCACGCTGGTGGCGCTGAAGGCGGTGCGCGGCATCGACGTGGCGGACCCCAAGGTAACCTTGCAACTGCACCTGCTGGACGCCTTCCGGGACCGGGAGGCGGCCATCCGGGCGGCTGTGGCCGAGGCGGTGGGGCGGGTTCCCGGGGTGGAGCAGGTGGAGCTCCTGCTGGAATGGGAGCGGACCCCCGAGCCCGAGTTCAAGAACCTGCTGCCCACGGTCAAGCACTGCCTGGTGGTGGGCTCCGGCAAGGGCGGGGTGGGCAAGAGCACCGTCGCCGCCAACCTGGCGGTGGCCATGGGCAGCCTGGGGCTGAAGGTGGGGCTGCTGGACGCCGATCTGTACGGGCCCAGCATGGGCATGATGTTCGGCATCAAGGAAGGCCCCGAGGGCACCCCGGAAGGCAAGATCGTCCCCATCGAGAAGTTCGGGATCAAGCTCATGTCCATTGCCTTCCTCATCGACGAGGACCGGCCGGTGATCTGGCGCGGCCCCATGCTCAACAAGGCGCTCACCCAGTTCCTGGGGGACGTGCTCTGGGGCGATCTGGACTACCTGTTCATCGACCTGCCCCCAGGCACCGGCGACACCCAGATCTCGCTGATCCAGAACGCCAAGGTGGAGGGCGCCATCATCGTCAGCACCCCCCAGGACGTGGCCTTCCTGGACGCGCGCAAGGCCATTGGCCTGTTCCAGACCGTGAACGTGCCCATCGCCGGGGTCATCGAGAACATGTCCAGCTTCCACTGCCCGCACTGCCAGGCCGAGACCCCGATCTTCGGCCACGGCGGGGTGAAGGCGGCCGCCAAGCGCATGGACCTGCCGTTCCTGGGCGAGATTCCCATCGACCTGGAACTCCGGGTGGGCAGCGACGAGGGCGTGCCCATGGTGGCGGGCCATCCCGAAAGCGCGCAGTCGGCGATCTTCCTCCGGATCGCCCGGGCGCTGCGCGACGCGGTCCGCGTCCCGGCCTAGCGGGTCGTCCCGGCCTGCACCGTCGCCAGCCAGCCGACCATCCGGTCGGTGAGGCCGAGGCTGGCCAGGTAGCCATCGTCCAGCCGGGCCCTGGAAAAGACCAGGTGCTCGGGGTTGTAGCCGTAGAAGGTGTCGGCCACATGCACGGCCAGGGCGGCGGAAAGGCCGCGGACCGCCTGGTGGCTGATGTTGTGGTGGAAGGCGGCGGCCTGCACCACCGGCTCGGGGATGCCCCAGAGCGCCAGCAGGAAGGCCCCCACCTCGGAGTGGGTGGCGCCGAACACATGGTATTCGGAGGCCTCCAGTTCGCCTCCGGAATGCCGGTTGATCTCCAGGGTCTTGCCGTAATCCTCGGGGAACCGGGAGGCGAGGATGAGGATGCCGATGTCGTGCAGCAGCCCCGCGGTGAAGAACTCGTTGGCCCGCTGCGAGCCCAGCTCCTCCGCGTCGGCGATGCGCCGGGCCGCCGCGCCCACCGCGAGGCTGTGCTGCCACAGATGCTGGATGGTGAAGCTGGGGATGCGGAAGGCGCCCACCTGGCCGAACAGGCCGTGGGCCAGGACCAGCGCCTTGAGCAGGTCGATGCCCAGGTAGGAGACCGCCTCGTTGGCGCTGGTCACCGCGTGCCTGAGGCTGAAGAAGGCGGAGTTGGCCAGTTTCAGGATCATGGCGGTCATGCCGATGTCCCGGCCGATCACCGCTCCCAGCTCGTCCACCGAGCGACGGTCGGATTCCAGCAGGTGGGTGATCTCCTGGTAGAGGTCCGGCACCGTGGGCAGCTGGCCGATCCGGGCGATCAGCTCGCGCACGTGATCGTTGCCCACCCGCCGGCCATGGTGGTAGCAGAACTCCACGGTGGACTTCAGCACCGTCAGGTCGCAGGGCTTGGCCAGGAACTGGTGGGTGCGCCCCACGCTCTGCACGGCCAACTGCCGGTCCGCGTCCGCCGCCACCAGGATCCGGATGGTGGCCGGGTAGCGGGCCATGACCTCCTGCAGGAACTCGGCCCCGTTCATCCCGGGCATGCGCAGATCCGCCACCACCACGTTGAACGGCTCCCTGGCAAAGGCTTCCAGTCCCTTGCCGGCGCTGTCGGCAAACTCGAGCTCCCACTCGTTGCCGAGCAGCGCCGCTTGTCGTCGCACATCATCGATGACTTTTGGCTCATCATCAACGAACAGGATCCTGCCTTTGGCGACCATGGTTCATCCTTTTGCCCGGGGCTTCACTCGTCCGATTTGTGGACTTTCTTGACCACGTACCGGGGCCGGTCACGAACTTCCTGGTAGATGCGGCCAATATACTCGCCCAGCAGGCCGAAGGCCAGGAACTGCGCGCCCACGAAGAAGAACAGCACGGCGAACAAGGTGAACACGCCCTGGACGGTGCCCTCGGGGTGGAACATCCGGTACCCCAGGAGGATGATGCCGAAGCCGATGCCCAGGGCGGAAATGATGACGCCCAGCACGCTGAGCATCTGCAGGGGCAGCAGCGAGAAGCTGGTGAGCAGGTCGAACTGGAGGTTGATCAGCTTCCAGAACCCGTACTTGGAATCCCCAGCGGCCCGCTCGGCGTGCTTCACCGGCACTTCGCTGATCCGCTTGGCGAAGCTGTTGGCCAGGGCCGGGATGAAGCTGGAACGCTCCTTGCACTGGAGCATGGCGTCGACGATCTCGCGCCGGTAGGCCCGGAGCATGCATCCGTAGTCGTGCAGCTGCACGCCCGTGGTCTTGCGGGTGACCATGTTGACGATCTTGGAAGGCAGGGTGCGGAACAGGCTGTCGTTGTCCATGCGGCCCTGGCGCCAGCCCCCCACCACGTCGAAGCCCTCCTCGATCCGCGCCACCAGCTTGGGGATCTCCTCCGGCGGGTTCTGCAGGTCGGCGTCCATGGTCACGACCACCGAACCCCGGGCCACGGCGAAGGCGCCGAAGATGGCCGCGTGCTGGCCATAGTTCCGGTTGAACTCCACCACGGAGACCCTGGGCTCGCGCGCGGCGATGTCCTGGAGCATGGCCAGGCTCTCGTCCCGGCTCCCGTCATCGGTGAAGACCACCTCCCAGGGCCGCTGGGGGTCATTGAAATGCTCATCAAGGACCGTGGACAGGCGCTGCCAAAGGTTGGCGATGTTGGCTTCTTCGTTGAAAATGGGAATCACGATGCTGAGGTAGGGGGCCATTCCGAACTCCGATTGCTACATTCTAGCCTGGGAAGAGTTAGGATCAGGGCAAGCGATGCGGCCAGGAGCGGGACCATGACTGAATCACGAACCTTGCGAACCACCCTGATCCGGTCCCTGGCCGCCGCCGCCCTGGCGGTGACCAGCCTTTGTGCCCAGCAGCCGGTCCAGGCCAGCGCGCCCCGGAGCACGGCGGAGGAGCAGGCGGTAGTGCGCGAGATCACCAAGATCCGCATGTTCCCGCGGGAGTACGCCAAGTACCTGCGCGCCCTGGGCACCCGCTTCGAGGGCACCCTGTGGCGGCTGCGCGACCACATCCCGATCCGCACCAACGAAGGCCGCCGGGCGGTGCTGGAGGCGGCCGAATTCCTGGAGCAGGTCAAGCCCATCCCCGGCGAGGTGATCTTCTCCGAGGGGCTGCACGTGGCCGCCTGGGAGCACGTGGCGGACCAGGGCCCCTCCGGCCAGACCGGGCACGTGGGAGTGTCCGGATCCACCTTCGGCGAGCGGATCCGCCGCTACGGCGAGCCGGGATCGCTGATCGGGGAGGTCATCAACTACGGCCGGGAGACCCCGCGCATGACCGTCATCCAGCTGGTCATCGACGACGGCGTGCCCGACCGGGGCCACCGCAAGAACCTCTTCAATCCGGATTTCCGCACCGCGGGCGCGGCCATCGGCCAGCACAAAGGTTACGGCACCATGACCGTGGTGGACCTGGCGGACAGCTTCACGCCGAAGCCCTGAATGGCCGGGGCGCCTTGGTTCGTGCTGATCCTCTGCCTGATCCTGGTGGGGGCGGGCGGGTGGTGGCTGGGGCGGTTCCTCCGCCGGGCCCGCAGCGACCGGCGCTACCGCGAGGCCGGCCAGGTGCGCGAGCGCGCCTGGCGGGAGATGATGCGTTCGCTCCATGTGCAGACCCTGGTGCTGGCCAACAGCGGGCTGGGCATCGCCCACGTCAGGGACCGGTGCATCCAGTGGGCCAATCCCAGGTGGGGGGAGATCTTCGGGGTGTCGGCGGACAGCCTGGTGGGCGTCAGCACGGCCACCTTCCACCAGGACGCGGCGGCCTTTGAAGCCTTCGGCCACGCCGGCTACGCCGCCATCGAACGGGAGGGGCGGTTCTCCGGGGAGGTGCGGCTGCGCCGCATGGACGGCAGCCCGTTCTGGGGCCTCCTGGTGGGCAGCCTGCTGGAGTCCGGCCGCCCGGAGGAAGGGGCCATCTGGTGCCTGGAGGACGTATCGACCCGGGTGGAGGCCCAGCAGGAACGGGACGACGCCCTGAAGCTGAACCAGAAGCTGTTCGCCGCCTCCCCCACCGGCATCCTGCTCTACCGGGCCCAGAGCGGGGAATGCATCCTGGCCAACCAGGCCGCCGCCAGGGGCGTGGGCGGCCGGGTGGAGGACCTGCTGCGGCAGAATTTCCGCCGCAATCCGGTCTGGGCGGCCTCCGGCCTCCTGGCCACGGCGGAGGCGGCCCTGGTCACCGGCACCGAGCAGATGCTGGAAACCGCCCTGACCACCAGCTTCGGCCAGGAACGGTCCCTGGCCTGCACCTTCGTGCCGTTCGAGGCGAGGGGGATGCGGATCCTCCTGCTCATGCTGGCCGATGTCACCGAGCAGGCCCAGGCCGCCGCGGCCCTGCGGGAAAGCCAGGAACGCTACCGGGTGGTGGTGGAGGCGCTCAACGAGGGGCTGATCATCGTCGGCCCCGACCAGCGCTACACCTACTGCAACACCCGGCTGGCCGACATGCTGGGCTACACGGTGGAGGAGCTGCTGGGGATGGACCGGCGCTTCATCGTCGCCGAGGACGACCTGGCCCGGCTGGAGGCGCTGCGCCACGCCCGGCCGCGGGGCGCCACCGCCACCTACGAGGTCCGGCTGAAGCGGAAGGGCGGGACCGTCATGGATGCCCTGCTCTCCATCGCGCCCATCCTGGACGACCGGGGCCGCTTCGTGGCCTCGCCGGTGCTGGTCACCGACATCTCGGTGCGCAAGCGCTCCGAGCGGGAACGGGAGCAGCTGCTGCTGGAACTGGAACAGAAGAACAAGGAGCTGGAGACCCTGGTCTACGTGGCCTCCCACGACCTGCGCTCGCCGCTGGTGAACATCCAGGGCTTCAGCCAGCGGCTGGGCAAGAGCCTGGACGAGCTGGAACGGCAGGTGGACAGCTGCGAGTCCCTGGCCGACCTGAGGACCGCCGCCCAGCCCCTGCTCCAGGAGCGGATGCCCGCGGCCCTGGAATACATCCGGGCCAGCGGGGTGAAGATGGACGCCATCATCAACGGCCTGCTGCGGCTGTCCCGGGCTGGGCGCATGGTGCTGCGCTCGGAGCGGCTGGACATGAACCGGATCATGGAGGCCAGCGCGGCCGCCATGGCCTTCCAGCTGCAGGAGGCGGAGGGCGTGCTGCAACTGGAGCCGCTGCCGCCCTGCCAGGCCGATCCGGTGCAGATCGCCCAGGTGTTCTCCAACCTGCTGGACAACGCCATCAAGTACCGGCGGCCGGGCCAGCCGCTGGTGATCCGGGTTTCCGGCCGGCTCCAGGGGGCCCTGGCGGTCTACTGCGTGGAGGACAACGGCATCGGCATCTCCACGGAGCACCGCGCGCGCATCTTCGACATCTTCCAGCGCCTGGACCCCCAGGGGCCGACCCGGGGCGAAGGGCTGGGGCTGACCCTGGTGCGGCGGATGGTGGAACGCAACGGCGGCCGGATCTGGGTGGAATCGGCCGCGGGGGCGGGGAGCCGGTTCTGCGTGGAGTTGCCGGCCGTATAATGGGACTTTCGGCGGAGAGACCATGCTGGGGACCCAGGCACCGAGCTTCACCATCCTCATCGCCGAGGATGATGACGGCCATGCCGACCTGGTGGTGGAGCAGCTCCAGGATGCCGGGCTGCGCTGTCCCATCCGGCGCTTCCGGGACGGGCAGGAGGTGGTGGACTTCCTGCATCCGGCCGGGGGCGGGAGCTGGGACCAGCCCTGCGTGCTGCTGCTGGACATCAACATGCCCCGGCTGGACGGCATCGCCGTGCTCAAGCGGCTCAAGGGCGACCCGGGCACCCGCTCCATCCCGGTGATCATGCTCACCACCACCGACGACCCGGTGGAGGTGGCGGCCTGCTACAAGCTGGGCTGCAACCTCTACATCACCAAGCCGGTGGAGTTCGAGGCGTTCGCCGAGACCCTGGAGCGCCTGGGCCGGTTCCTGCAGGTGCTGCAGGTGGTCCGCCCATGAGCGGGGCCGGGGCCACCATCCTGGTGGTGGAGGACGATCTGGGCTTGGCCGAGCTCATCCGGGAGGAATTCACCCAGCGGGGCTGGACCTGCGTCCACTGCGGCACCGGCAGGCAGGCCCTGGCCTGGCTGGCCGGGCAGCAGCCCACCCTGGCCCTGCTGGACTATTCCCTGCCGGACATGACCGGGGCCGACCTGCTGGGGCAGGCCCCCATCGAGCATTTCATCGTCACCACCGGTGCCGGGGACGAGCGGGTGGCCGTGGCCATGATGAAGCTGGGCGCCCTGGACTACCTGGTGAAGGACGCCATGTTCCTGGACACCCTGGGCGAGGTGGTGGCCCGGGCGCTGCACAACATCCGCACCGAGCGGCGCCTGGCCGAGGCCCAGGCCAGCCTGCAGCGGGCCGAGGACGACCTGCTCCGGGCCCGGAAGATGGAGAGCCTGGGCCTCATGGCGGGCGGCATCGCCCACGACTTCAACAACCTGTTCCAGGCGCTCCAGGGCAACCTGGAGCTGGCCATGTTCCGGGCCCCGGACGACACCCTCCGGGCGCCGCTGGACCGGGCCATGCGGATCCTGGAACGGGCCTCCCTGCTCACCCAGCGCATGCTGGACTACTCGGGCCGGAGCT
The DNA here is from genome assembly GCA_031292735.1 of Holophaga sp. The sequence continues at coordinate 14,303 of JARLGP010000029.1, read as the reverse complement.
TCCGCAGCTCCGAACCGCTGGCCCTGAACCCCCTGGTGCAGGAATGCCTGGGTTCGTTCACCGACCTCGAGGGGCACCGGATCGAGTTCACCGGCCAGGAGGGCCTGCCGGAGCTCGAGGGCGACGGCAAGCAGCTGGCCCAGGTGGTCACCGCCCTGCTGCTCAACGCCCGGGAATCGCTGGGCGGCCCGGGGGTGATCCAGGTGCGCACCGAGCTGCGCCGGGCCGATGCGGAAACGCTCCCGGGGCTGTGGATCCATCCGCCCCCGGACGGCGCGGCGGCCATCTGCCTGACGGTGGCGGACGACGGCTCGGGCATGAGCCCGGAAGTCCTGGAGCGGGCCTTCGACCCCTTCTTCACCACCCGCAAGCCGGGCCGGGGCCTGGGCCTGTCGGCGGCCCTGGGCATCCTCAAGAACCACGGGGCCGGGCTGTGGGTGGACAGCGCCGCCGGGCGGGGCACCACCTTCCGGATCCATTTCCCCGTCCGCTGATTAGAGGGGCCGCCCGGGACGGACAAGGCTATTCCATTACAACGGTTCAGTCCTTGCCGCTGCCTTCCGGGAAGCCGAAGGCCACCGCCTTGAAGGTCTGGTCCTGGACCGGCAGGGTCTGGATGACCCCCTTGAAGTGGTCGGTCTGCCGGAGCCAGTCCGCCCGCGCCTGGAACAGGGAGGTGTCGCCGACGGTTTCGCCCGTGGCCAAGTCCGCCACCGGCTGGAAGGTCAGGGTGTCCTGGCGGCCACCCCGGTCCACCAGGATGGTGAAGCCCCTGGCGCTGATCCGCACGAAATCCTCCATCTCGCCGTCGAGGATGTAGGCGCGCAGGAGGCCGGCGGCCGGGTCCCGCACCAGCTCCATGTGGAACTGGTCGTCCCCCAGCACCACCGGGGTGCCGCCGTGGGGCGGCTGGTTGTGGTGCGGCCTGACCGTGTCGAAGGCCGATCCGGCCACGGCCCCGGCCCGGATCCGCCAGCGGAGCACGGCCCAGCCGCCTCCTGCCAGGGCCAGCGCGGCCACCACTGCGATCGGCTTCTTCAGGTTCATGACATGATCCTCAACTGAGTGGAGAAAGGCCTTCGGCCACGGAAAGACGGTAGGCGCGCCAGGCCGGCAGGGCCCCGGCGGCGATGCTGAGGCCGAGCATCAGCACCGGGCCCCAGACCAGCACCGGGTTCCAGGCCCAGGGCTCCAGCAGCACGCCGATGTGGGCGCGCAGGATCTCCTGCACGATGGAGGCGATCAGCGCGTAGAGGCCGAAGCCCAGGGCGCAGCCCAGCAGCCCGATGCCGGCGGATTCGCCCAGCACGGCGGCGATCAGGAAGCCCCGGTGCGCGCCCAGGGCGCGCAGGATGGCCAGGTCGCGCTTGCGGGCGTTCATGGAGGAATACACCGCCGAGAACACCGAGGCCCCGGCCACCACCGCCACCATGTAGGCCAGCGCCTGCAGGGCGTACTCGAACCAGGAGAACTTGGCGAACAGGTCGGCCAGGATCGAGGCCACCGGCCAGGCCAGGGTCAGCCGCTTGCCCTGGCGGTTGTAGCGGGTGTCCAGCATGAACCCGGCGGCCTTGGCCTCGGGCTTGAAGCGGATGAGCACCGCGCTGAGATCGGTGAACGCCGCGGGATCGTGCCCGCCCAGCCGCTGCACCCCTTCCAGCGGCACCCAGATCACCCGGTCGGCCGGGCTGTTGGTGGGGGCGAGCACCCCCACCACCGTGAAGCTCTCGGCGTGCTGGGCGTTGGGGTTGTAGTCCAGGCCGTGGAACGGGTGGAAGGTGGTGCCCAGGTTCCAGCCCAGCTGGTGCGCCGCCAGGCTGCCCACCACGGCCTCCTTGCGGCCCACCTGGAACGCCCGGCCTCCGGGTTCCACCGAATACACGTGGTCCGGGGCGTACTCGAGGTTCTGGAAGAAGTCGTCGCTCACCCCCACCAGTCGCACCCCGCGGAAGTTGTCGCCCACCACGATGGGGATGGCGCGCTCCACCATGGGCAGGGCCTTCACCTGCTGGTAGTCCTCGGCGGTGATGTTGCCGGGGGAGGCCTCCTGGTGGAACAGGCCGTTGAGCACCAGCTGGAGCTTGGAGCCCCGGGCGCCCAGCACGGCGTCGAAGCCCGAGGCGGAACGGGTGAAGGACTGCTCGGCTTCGGCCCGCACCACGAACACGGAAACCACCAGGCCCATGCCCAGGGCCACCAGCAGCACCGCCACCGCGGTGGACACCAGGTGCTGGCGGAGGCCCCGCCGGATCAACAGGAACAGCATCAGGCTTCCTCCTCGTGGGGCGCCACCTGGTTGAGCGCGGCCAGATCGATCACCTGCTCGAACGAACCGAGCACCTCCGGGTCATGGCTGGCCACCAGCAGCGCCGAGTCCAGCGCCGTCGCGCTGTCGCGCAGCAGCTGGACGATCTTGCGGCCGCGGGCGACGTCCAGGTTGCCGGTGGGCTCGTCGGCCAGGATGAGGCAGGGCCGGTTGGCCAGGGCCCGGGCCACCGCCACCCGCTGCTGCTGGCCGGTGCTCAGCTGGCGGGGCAGGTAGTGCGCGCGCTCCGCCAGCCCCACCCGGTCCAGGGCCTCCAGCGCCGCCTTGGGGTCGGCGCCTTTGCCGAACGCCAGGCCCAGCATCACGTTCTCCAGGGCCGTGAGCCCCTGGAGCAGGTTGAAGGTCTGGAACACGTAGCCCAGCCGTTCGGCCCGCAGCCGGTCCCGGCCGGATTCGGACAGTCCGGTGACCTGGGCGCCGCCCACCGAAACGAACCCGGAATCGGCTTCCAGGATGCCGGCGATGATGTGCATCAGCGTGGTCTTGCCCAGCCCGCTTTCGCCCCGGATCGCCACCTGGCGGCCGGCCCCCAGCTCGAAGGCGGGGATCCGCAGCACGTCCACCCGCCGCCCGCCGGGAGCAGGGTAGCTCTTGAACAGATTCCGGATGATGAGGGCTGGAGTTGGATCCATGGGCACCGCCTTGGGTGAATGGTCAGATGGGGGCCTGTTGGGGAACAATCAATGGATGCCGCAGGGCGGCGTCCGGTTTAGTGGTCCTGGCAATCCTCGTGGCCGTGCTCGCGCTCGACGATGACGATGCCGCCTTCCTGGTACTTGCCGACCATCCCGAAAGTGGACAGGATGGCCTTCTGGGTGAGGATCTCGGCGCTGATTCCGTAGGCCACCACCCGGTGCGCCAGCAGCATGGTGTGGTCGCACTCGGCCGCCTCGTCGATGTCGTGGGTGGCCAGGATCACCGCGCGGCCGGCGGCGGTGAGGCTGCGCAGCTGGCTGCGGTAGATGGCCCGGGCGGCGCCGTCCAGATTGGCGGCGGGCTCGTCCAGCAGGATCAGGTCGGCGTCCCGGGCGAATGCCTGGGCCAGGAACACCCGCTGCCGCTGGCCGCCGGACAGGGAGTTCAGCGGCGCGTCGGCCAGCTGGGCCACTCCCATGACGGCCATGGCTTCGCGCACCGCCTGCTCGTCGCCCGCGGTGAGCCTGCCGAACAGGCCGTGCCGGGCGAACCGGGCCATGCGCACCACGTCGTGCACCCGCAGCGGCAGCATGAAGCTGGAGGGATGGAACTGGCCCATGTAGGCCACCCGGGCGGGGCGGGCCAGGGGCTTGCCGCCCAGCACGTCCAGGGCCCCCGCGGTGGGCGGGAGCAGCCCGGCGATGGTCTTGAGCAGGGTGGTCTTGCCGGAGCCGTTGGAGCCCACCAGGGCCAGCAGCTGGCCCGGCTCCAGGCGGAAATCGATATCCGCCACCACCGTCTCGCCCTGGTAGCCCACCCCCAGCCCGCGGGCCTCCACGAAGGCGCTCATTTGGCCGCCCCCAGCGCGGGCAGCAGCTGGCGCAGCGCCAGCAGCAGGAAGAACACCACCGAGGCGGACAGGGTGATGGCCGCGCCGGCGGCGAGGTTGAAGTGGTAGCTGGCCAGCAGTCCGGAGTAGACCGAACCGGCGCCGATGCCCGAGGCGGAGAGCACCATGGTGATGATCTTGCGCGAGAACAGCGCGGCCGACGCCGCCGGCGCCAGCAGCATGCCGAACACCAGCAGGGTGCCCACGGTGCGGAACGAGACCACCACGGTGAGCGCGATCATCAGCAGCATGATGGCATGGTAGCGCCGGGGCGGGAACCCGGACACCTGGGCCTGCTCGGGGCTGAAGCAGAGCAGCAGGAACGGCCGGTGGCAGGCCACGGCCAGGGCCGCGATCACCACGGTGGCGGCCAGCTGGGTGACCAGTTCGGAGGTGCGGATGCCCAGGATCTCGCCGAACAGGATGCGCACCAGGTCGCCGGAGAAGGCGTGGGAGCGGGAGACGATGACCACCCCCAGGGCCAGCATGCCCACGAACAGGAGGCCGATGGCGGTGTCCGAGGACAGGTTCGAGCGGCGGGTGATGAAGCCGATGCCGAAGATCATGCCCAGCGCTCCCACGGCCGCGCCGAGCATGCCCGGCAGGCCCATGAGCATGGCGATGGCCACGCCGGGCAGCACGCCGTGGGCCAGGGCGTCGCCGATGAAGGCCAGCCCGCGCAGCACCACGAAGGTTCCGACGATGCCGCAGGCGATGGATACCAGCACCCCCGCCATCAGCGCGTTGAGCATGAAGGCGTTGGCGGTGAACGGAGTGATCAGCCAGTCGAGGATCATTGGAGGGCGTCCAGGATGGTGCCGGCCAGGTTGCGTTCGAAGCTGAAGTAGCTTCCGTCCGGGGGCAGGTTGTGGGTGGTGAGCACCACGGCCCGCACCCGGCTTTCCTTGGCCAGGGCCTCCACCGTGCGGGGCGGGGTGCCCAGCTCGGTGAACACCACCGAGACCCGGTTCTGGCTGATGAGCTTCTTGAGCGCGTTCATGCTGGCCGCCGAGCTTTCCGCCTCGGTGGTCATGCTGGGGATGACCGCGCCCACCAGCCGGAAGCCGTAGCGCTGGGCGAAATAGCCGAGCGACTCGTGCCCGGTCACCAGTTTCCGCCGCGCTGCCGGCAGGGCGTCCACCTTGGTCTGGATCTCGGCGTTGAGGGCGACCAGGCGCCGGTCCAGGTCCGCGGCCCGGGCGGAAAGGTCCACCCCGAACTGCCGTTTGAGGTCCAGCGCCAGGGCGTCCACCACCGCCTTGACCGCCAGCGGATCGGTCCACAGGTGCGGATCCTCGGCGCCCGCCGCCTGGTCCGGGTCGCCCGAGGGCAGGCCTTCTCCGGCGCCCACCCGGCGGATCGCGATGTGCTGGGAAGCGGTGAAGAACTTGACTCCGGCCTTGCGCGCCTGGTCCAGCGCCTTGCCCATGCCGCCTTCCAGCCCCAGCCCGTTCTCGACGATGAGGTCGGCCTTGGTGAGGGCTTCGATGTCCTTGGCCGACGGCTCCCATTCGTGCACGTCCAGCCCGTTGGGGATGGCCGACGTGACGGTGAAGGCGTCGCCGGCCAGGTCCTTCACCGCCGCCCCCAGCACGGAGTAGGTGGTGATGATGGTCCGCCTCCCTGGGGCTGCCGGCCGCCGGTCCCGGGCACACGCCCCCAGCAGCGCGATCACTCCCATGGCTGCCAGCAGCCTGGCCCCGGTTCTCAAGTTCATCCGTTCAACTCCAATGACACCTCCAACCGTACATCAAATGGAAACTATTTTCATTAACAACCTGGACCGGGAGGGCTTCCGGCCCGGCTACCATGGCTTGTGGAGGCCTCGCCGCATGATGATCCGCCGCTTCTGCATCCCCTTGCTCCTGGCCGCCAGCCTGTTCGCTGGGGAGGTGAGCCCGGACGGGGCCAAGCTGGCCGAGCGGTTCTGCGCCATGGACGTGGAGCACCACTGGCTGCCGGGCCATCGCCTGGCCGACTGGCGCACCGGGGATCCCAGCCCGCGCCGGGGCAGCACCCACTGCAGCGCGTTCCTGGCCGCGGCCTGCGAGCGGATCGGGGTGGACATGCTGCATCCGCCCGAGCACGGCGAGAACTACCTGGCCACGGCCCAGGCGGAGTGGCTGCGGCAGGAGGGGCCCCGGCACGGCTGGAGCCCGGTGGCCTCGCCGTTCCTGGCCCAGGACCTGGCCAACCGGGGGCAGGTGGTGGTGGTGCTCTACCCCAGCCCCGACCCGGCCAGGTCGGGCCATGCCGCCCTGGTGCTGGCCTGCACCAAGAGCGAGGCCCAACTGGACGCCGACGGGCCCCAGATCATCCAGGCCGGGGCCCAGAACGCCTCCTCCACCACCGTGCGGGAGGGCTTCCGCCACCACCGCGGCGCCTGGGTTTCCGGCCACCAGTACCGGGTGCTGTTCTTCAGCTGCGCGCCGCTACTTCCGGATGGTCCGGTCGGAGGGCGGGGCGGCGGGGCCCTGGGCGGGGGCGTCCGCCTGGCACCGGTGCACCGGGACGTAATAGACCGGCCGGGGGTCGCAGAATCCGGAGCTCATGGCGAGCAGAAGGAAGGGGAAGAAGAGCAGCAGGCAGATCATGGCGGTTCCCTCCAGCGATAGCCCGGACCCCGGGTCTTGGCGACTACAAGATGTCCGGGCCGGGCCCGAAGTTTCCCCGGGCCCCGGCGGCGGTGTAGGATCAGATTCCGACGTCCCCGGAAAGGCGGAACCCTTGCTGACAGAGAGAATAAAGGCACTGTCCAACCAGCATTTCGAGGCCGTGGCCGAGCTCAGGCACCGGATCCACATGCATCCCGAGCTGGGCTACGACGAGCACGCCACCTCCCGGCTGATCGCCGAGGTGCTGGGTTCCCTGGGCATCCCGACCCGTACCGGCGTGGCCGAAACCGGGGTGGTGGGCCTGATCCAGGGCCGGGGACCGGGCCGGACGGTGCTCCTGCGGGCCGACATGGACGCCCTGCCCATCCAGGAGGAGGTGGACGTGCCGTTCCGTTCCCAGATCAAGGGCCGGATGCACGCCTGCGGCCATGACGGCCACGTGGCGGGCCTGCTGGGCGCGGCCATGGTGCTGAACGGCCTGCGGGACAGCTTCGACGGCAACGTGAAGCTGGTGTTCCAGCCCGCCGAGGAGACCGATGGCGGCGCCTCGCGCATGATCGAAGAGGGGGTCCTGGAGAATCCCAAGGTGGACGCGGCTTTCGGCTGCCATCTCTGGGGGCCGGTGGAGGAGGGCAAGGTGCAGCTCTGCCCCGGGCCCATGATGGCTTCGCCGAACACCTTCAAGTTCAAGATTTTCGGCAAGGGCGGGCACGGCGCCTACCCGCACCTGACGGTGGATCCCATCGTCCTGGGCGCCCAGGCCATCACCTTCTTCCAGAGCATCGTCAGCCGGCGGATCAACCCGCTGGAACCGGTGGTGCTGACCATCGCCTCCATCCACAGCGGGGAGACCACCAACGTGATTCCAGGCGTCCTGGAGGCCCAGGGCACCATCCGCACCTTCAACGAGGCCCTGCGCGACGTCATCCCCATGGAGATGGAAAGCATCCTGAAGGGCATCACCGAGTCCCAGGGGGCCAGCTACACCTTCGAATACCGGAAGTCCTACCCGCCCCTCATCAACGATCCCGGGATGACCGAGGTGATGCGCGGCGCCTTCGCCAAGCTGGCCGGAGCGGAGCAGGTGAACGCGGCCGGCACGCCCAGCATGGGGGCCGAGGATTTCGGCTATTTCGCCAAGGCAGTGCCCTCGGCCTTCGCCTTCGTGGGCATCGGCAAGCCCGGGTGCGAGCCCATGGTCCACCACCAGCCGCACTTCCAGTGGGACGACCGGAACCTCCTGCTGCTGATGGGCGGGCTCGCCCAGGTGGCGGTGGATTTTCTTCAGAGCAGCAGCGCCCAGTAGCCCACGTCCACCCAGCGCTCCAGCTTCCAGCCCACCTCCGGCAGGGTCGCCACCCACTTGAATCCACAACGCTCGTGCAGGGCGACGCTGGCCGCGTTGGGCAGGGAGATGCCGCCCATGGCGGTGTGGAAGCCGCGGGCCCGCAGCTCCGGGATCAGGGTCCGGTAGAGGCTGGCGCCCACGCCCTTGCGCACCTGGTCCGGGGCCACGTAGACCGTGGTTTCCACCGCGAAGTGGTAGGCCTTGCGCGATTTCCACTGGCTGGCGTAGCTGTAGCCCAGGATGACGCCGTCCTCCTCGCGCACGTACCAGGGGTAGGTTTCCTGGATCCGCCGGATGCGGTCCGCCATCTCCTCCTCCGACACCGGGTCGGTCTCGAACGAGATGATCGTGCCCGCCACATAGGGGTTGTAGATGGCGGTAATGGCAGCAGCGTCGGAAGGGTTGGCCGGCCGGATCATGAACCCATGATACCAGTCCCGAAAAGAACAGGATCTGGACCTTTTGCTTGGGGGGCGCTCCGCCGGATGACGGTATAACCTTGGGGTGGGCCAGTTACGGCCGAGCGAGGGCGAATGTTTCCCATCCATCTGAATCTCGGTTTCCGGGTCTTCTACTACTACGAAGGCTTCTATTTCCTGGTGGCCATCGGCACGGCCTACCTGGTGGCCTGGAAGCGGCTGCAGCGGGCCGGGCTGGACGTCCGGGTGTTCGAGGACAGCTTCATCTGGATCCTGCTGGGGGCCATCCTGGGCGCCCGGGTGTTCCAGTTCGCCTTCTGGGACCTGCAGTCCTTCCTGGACGACCCCGCCACCTTTCTCCGGATCTGGGACGGCGGGCTCAGCATCACCGGCGGCCTGGCGGGGGGCGCCCTGGGCGCGCTGATCTGTTTCCGGCGCCAGAAGGTGGACTTCTGGGCCTATTCCGCCACCCTCAGCCCGGCGGTGCTCATCGGCCAGGCCGTGGGCCGGGTGGGCTGCTTCCTCAACGGGGACGCCTACGGCATCCCCACCAGCCTGCCCTGGGGCGTCCGCGAGCCCCGGTTCGGCGTCTTCGTGCCAAGCTTCGTTCCGGACCACACCATGCCCAGCGCCGCCTGGGCCTGGTGCGTGGACAAGGGCTTCGTGTCGCCCTCCGCCATGGCCACCGTCCCGCTGCACCCCACCCAGCTCTACGAGGCCGCCGGCGACCTGGTCCTGGCCGTCCTGGTGATCCGGCTGGCGCGCTCCCAGAGGGCGCGGAAGGCGCATCTGGCGAAGGTCACCTGGCTGTTCCTGGGCGGCTATTCCCTGTTCCGGTTCGGTCTGGAGTTCCTGCACGGCGACCGGGACATCACCGTGTGGGCCGGCATGACCGCGCTCCAGCTGGGGCTGCTGGCCTTCGGGGCGGTGAGCGCCGCGCTGTACGTGCGCGCCGACTAGAACTTGATGCTGATCCCCGCCTCGAAGTAGTTGTCGGCCACCGTGGCCACCTCGAGCGCGAAGGTGGTCACCTGCCAGCGCCGCCGCCACTCCACCGGCAGGATGCGGGAGATGACATAGTGGCCCGTCACGCTGCCCAGGCAGATGAAGCGCATGGTCTTGGGATCCGGATGGCGGGGCAGGAACGGGTTGCGTTCGTAGCGGCCCAGAGCCACGATCTGGCTGGACTGGGCGCAGTCCGCGGCCACGATGCCGACGAAGCCGACCTCCCACAGGGTGTCTGTCCGGGTCCAGGGGGCCGGTTCCCAAGCCATGGCGCGGGGGCCTCCGGCGAGCAGGCCGAAGGCCAGGGTCAACCACTTTATTGTTTTGTTCATAGTTTATAGACTGGTTTCCGTGGGTGATGGGTGACAGTCGGAAAAGGCAGGATTGGATTAACCAAAATAAAACTTGAGGCTTGAATGGGGAGGAGCGATGCCAGAGGGTCGACTTCGAACTCAAACAAATATATGTTATTTATAAATTCACGCAACCATGGAAAAGCACTCCGGCCGCTCACGTTCCCCTGCGCCTGGGTTCCGGCAGGTGCCGATCCCCAGAGCAAGGGTCGAGAACGTTCCTTACCGGCTTTAAGCCCGAAATGCTTCGCCTGACTGACCTGGAGGAGTTGGAGCCGACCGGGCGAGTCCTGACGGCCTTCGTTATCTCGTTGCATCCCCGTCCATCACCAGGTTCGACGGGGATAGACGAGGATGAAGAGGGCTGATAACTACTAGTATTCCGCCGGCAGCTGGTTCAACTGGGCCAGGGTGTAGACCGGCCCGTCCTTGCACACGTAGCTCTTGCCGGTGTTGCACCGCCCGCACTTGCCCAGTCCGCACTTCATGCGGTTCTCCAGGGTGGTGTAGATGCTTTCCGGGGTGAAGCCCAGCTTGGCCAGCACCGGCAGGGTCAGCTTGATCATGATCGGCGGGCCGCACACCAGGGCGACGCTGTTCTCGGGGCTGGGCGCCAGCGCTTCCACCACCGGCGGCACGAAGCCCACCCGACCCTTCCATTCTGGAGTCTCGCCGCCGGGATCCACGGTGCACACCAGGTTCACGTCCGGCCGCTGCTCCCACTCCTTGAGCTCGTCCTTGTAGACCAGGTCGGCCACGGCGCGGGCGCCGTAGACGATGGTGATGTCCTTGAACCAGTCGCGCAGGTCCAGGCAGTTCCAGATGACGCTGCGCAGCGGCGGCAGGGCGATGCCGCCGGCGATGAACACCAGGTTCTTGCCCTTCCAGTCCTCGATGGGGAACACGTTGCCGTACGGGCCGCGGAAACCGACGATGTCGCCCACTTCCTTGTCGGCCAGGCCCGCCGTCACCCGTCCCACTTCGCGGAAGGTGCACTCGATGTAGCCCTTGCGGGTGGGGCTGCTGGCGATGCAGAAGGTGCTTTCGCCGTCGCCGAAGGCGCTGTACAGGCCGAACTGGCCGGTATGGAAGGAGAAGCCCTGGGCCGCCGCGTCGTCCACGAATTCCAGCCGGAAGGTGCGCACGCCCGGGGCTTCCTGGGTGATCTTCGCGATCCGCATGAGGTGGGGCAGGTAGATGTTCGGTTCGCTCATGGTTTCACCTGGGACGCTTCGACGAGGTGCTCTTTGAGGTTCATGTCCACCGGGCAGGCGCGGGTGCACTTGCCGCACCCGACGCAGCCGAGTGTGGCGTAGCGCTCGGGATAGTAGGAGAACTTGTGGTAGATCCGCTGGCGCCAGCGGGCGCCCTGGGTGTCCCGCGGGTTGTGGCCGGAGGCGTGCAGGGTGAACATGTGGTAGCCGCAGGAATCCCAGGCGCGCAGCCGGCGGCCGCCGCTCTTGTCGGCCTCCTCCTGGATGTCGAAGCAGACGCAGGTGGGGCACACGAAGGCGCAGGCGCCGCAGCCCACGCAGCGCAGGGCCTGCTCGGACCACAAGGGGCTGTCGAACATGGCCGGCAGCTTGGCGCTGAGCGCCGGCTGGTCGAAGGCGGCGGGCAGGTCCGCCAGCTGGGCGGCCTTGTCGGCGCTGTCGGCCGGCTGGAACAGCTCCGGCGCCAGGGCCTGGATGGCCCGGCCCTTGTCGGTGAGCACTTCGGCCAGGTAGCCGGAGGCCGTGGGGGTGAGCAGGATGTCGCTGCCCTTGGCCGACCCGGGCCCGCCGCCCACCGAGGTGCAGAAGCAGGCGTCGTCCTTGCGGGTGCAGCTCATGCCGATCACCGCCAGCTGCTCCAGGCGGGCGTTGAAGAAGGTGTCCCGGTAGTCCCAGTTGAACACCGCGTCCAGGGCCTTGAAGGCGGAGGCTTCGCAGGGGCGGATGCCGAACACCACGGTGGGCTCGGCCTTGGGCTTGGCGTCCACCAGGTCCACCTGGCCCGGGCTCAGGCTGTAGCTGAGCAGCTGCTCCACCTTGGGGAACACGGTCTCCTTGGCCGACAGGGCGGTCTGCACATAGTCCTTGGCCACGTCCGCCGGGGTGTTGACCGGGTTGAGCTCGGACCGGCCGTCCCGGTCGGTGGGGGCGAGGATGCGCCGGCCATCGGCGGTGAGGGCCGCGAACAGGAGGTCCAAGGATGCTGAAGAGAGCTGATACATGTCTGCCATGGCACCCTACCTGATGAAAGTCTCTTTGTCGTCGGGACGGAAGCTGGACATCGCATAGTCCAGCTTCGAGGACGCGCCGGCCCGCTGGCCGAACTGCGCGTGCACGCTTTCCTCGGCGCTGAAGGTGAGCAGGTGGATGGGAATGCCCACCGGGCAGGCCCGGCCGCAGTCTCCGCACTCCACGCAGCGCCCCGCCAGGTGCATGGCCCGGGTCATGTGGTACTCCAGGTTGCCCAGGGCGTGGCTGGGCGCCGGCACCCACTGGGGCCGGTTGCAGTCCATGGTGCAGTGGTCGCAATAGCACATGGGGCAGCTGTTGCGGCAGGCGTAGCACTTGATGCAGCGGGACAGCTCGCCCTGCCAGAACGCCCAGCGCTCGGCCCGGCTCATCTTGCCCAGCCGGTCCAGCAGTTCGCGGTCCTTGGCCGGCAGTTCCTTGGCGGACAGCGCCAGGTGCGCCTCGATGGCCTGGGCGTCGGCCAGCTCCGTCACCTGGCCCTGGGCGTCCACCACCAGGGGCAGCACGTCCTGTTCCTTGATCTGGCGCTCGGCCATGAGCTGGAGCAGGGCCCGCAGCGCGTCCGGTCCGGCCACCAGGGCCAGCCGACCCAGGCGCTTGACCTCCTTGCGGGTGACGTAGCTGGCCAGGTTCTGCACGCAGTCCGGGTCGAACACCAGGCGTTCGGCCTGGGCCGCGGTGCGGGCGAAGGCCGGGCGGCGGGTGCCGTGGGTGCCGGGTTCGAACCCCGCAACCGCCTTCACCTCGCCGGATTCCAACAGCTGTTTGGCTTTCTCTTTCAGTTCCATGCCGCCCTCACTCGACGCCCGCGTTGGCCAGTTCCTTGTACTCGGTGTAGGGGCCCAGGGCCCGGATGCCGGTGGTGACCTCGTTCACCAGTTCCGCCCACTTGGCGCCTTCCGCGGCCGAAACCCAGGAGAAGGTCACCCGCTGGGTGTCGATGCCCATGAAATCCATCAGGTTGCGGTAGATCATCCAGCGCCGCCGGGCGTGGTAGTTGCCCGAGGTGTAGTGGCAGTCGTTGGGGTGGCAGCCGGAGATGATGATGCCGTCGGCCCCCCGGGCGAAGGCCTTGGCCAGCAGCATGAAGTCGATCCGCCCGGTGCAGGGCAGGCGCAGCACCCGCACGTTGGACTGGTACTTGATGCGGGAGGTGCCGGTGAGGTCGGCGCCGGCGTAGGTGCACCAGTTGCAGACGAAGGCGGTGATTTTAGGTTCGAAGGGTTCGGTCATCGGATTCTCCCCCTCACAGGGTCATGATCTCGGCGAAGATCTGTTCGTTGCTGAAGCCCTGGATGTCGATGGCCTTGGTCCGGCAGGTGGCGACGCAGGTGCCGCAGCCCTGGCACAGGCCGGGGTTGACCTTGGCGACGGTCTTGATGACGGATCCGTCGCGGCCCTTGATCTCCTCCTGCTCGATGGCCTGGTAGGGGCAGGCGCTCTGGCACAGGAAGCAGCCCACGCAGTACGAGAACACCGGCGGGGGCAGGCGGTTGACCACGGCGATCTGCGGCTCCCGGGTCAGCTGGTCCTTGCTGAACAGCGCGGCCACCTTGGCCGCCGCGCCGCTGGCCTGGGCCACGGTCTCGGGAATGTCCCGGGGCGCCTGGCAGGCGCCGGCCAGGAAGATGCCGGCGGTGTTGGTCTCCACGGGCTTGAGCTTGGGGTGGGCCTCGGCGAAGAAGTGGTAGGGGTCGTAGCTCACGTGCAGCTTCTGGGCCAGCTGCTCGCTGCCGTCCTGGGCCTGCACGGCGGTGGCCAGCACCACCATGTCCGCCCGGATCTCCACCGGCCGGCCGTTCTGCAGGGTGTCGGCGCCCATCACCACCAGCTGGCCGTCCTCTTCGTAGATGCGCGAGACCCGGCCGCGGATGTAGCTGACGTCGTCCTCCTCGATGGCCCGGCGGACGAACTCGTCGTAGTCCTTGCCCGAGGAGCGGATGTCCATGTAGAACACGTAGGCCTTGCCGTGATGGTTCTTGTGCTTGTAGAGCATGGCGTGCTTGGCGGTATACATGCAGCACACCTTGGAGCAGTACGGCACGCCCTTGGAACGGTCGCGGGATCCGGAACAGGCCACGAACACCACGGTCTCCGGCACCTTGCCGTCGCTGGGGCGCTTCATGGCGCCCAGGGTGGGCCCCGAGGCCGAGGCCAGCCGCTCGAACTGCAGGCCGTCCAGCACGTCCTTGTACTTGCCGTAGCCGTACTCGGGGAACTGGTCGGAACGCATGATCTTGAACCCGGTGGACAGCACGATGGCGCCCACGTCCAGGGTGACCAGCTCGTCCTGCTGGTCGAACCGGATCGCCCCGGTGGGGCACATCTTCTCGCAGACCTTGCACTTGCCGGTCCTGAAGAAGGTGCAGTTGAGCTTGTCGATCACCGGCTTGTTGGGCACCGCCTGGGGGAACGGCACGTAGATGGCGCCGCGGTTGGACAGCCCCTCGTTGAACTCGTCGGGGATCT
>JARLGP010000180.1 GCA_031292735.1 Holophaga sp. | reverse complement strand
GGCTGGCGGCCCTCGGCCAGGCCCGCCCCGACGCAGGCGCCGCAGGCCCAGAGCAGGGCGGCCAGGCCGTGGCTGCCCACGAACGCCGCGGACCGGGCCAGCCAGGGCACCCCGCCCAGCGGCGCCCCCCAGCTCCAGGCATACACGTGGAAGCCGTAGCCTTCCCACAGCAGCATGGCCAGGGCGGCCGCCGGCGCCGCGGCCCAGGCGCCGCCCCGGCGCCAGGCCCAACGCACGCACAGGGCCACCAGCAGGAAGCCCAGCGCCTCGTAGCCGTAGAACAGCCCGGCCCCCAGCAGGGCCACCGGGTAGGGGAGCGGGCCCTTCACCGCGATGGTGCCCGGCACCCAGTGGAAGATCCCCACCAGCCCCAGGAACAGGCCGAGGTAGCTCCAGCCCGCGCGCAGGCCCTTGAACAGGGCGGCGAACAGCAGGGCGGGGAAGGCCAGGGCGGCCACCGCCTCCAGGTAGCCCCGGCCGGAATCGGCCGGGAAGCGGAAGGCGAGGATGAACACCAGGGCCAGGACGATGGCCGTGGCAAGGCTGCGGCCGCGCTGCTTCACGGCCGGGCCCGGCGCGCGGCCTCGAAGCAGGCAATGCCCGCGGCCACGGCGGCGTTGAGGCTTTCCACCCCCTGGGTGGGGATAGCCACCCGCCGCACCGCGGCGGGCAGCTGGGAACCCTGCCAGCCATGGCCCTCGTTGCCCACCAGGATGCGCAGCGGCGGGTCCAGCGGGGCCTGGGCCAGGGGCAGGGCGCCGGGGGCCCCGTCCAGGGCATACCAGCGGCCGGCGTCCAGGACCAGCTCCCCGGTGCGGCGCAGGGGCATCAGGAAGGCGGCGCCCATGCTGCCGCGCAGGGCCTTGGGGGCGAACGGATCGGCGCACAGCGGCCCCAGCAGGGCCTCCTGGAAGCCGAAGGCCGCGGCGCTGCGCAGGATGGCGCCCAGGTTGCCGGGATCCTGGATCCCCCAGGGCACGATCACCCGGTCCGCCAGCGGCCCTTCCGGCTCCGGGCCGAGGGCCGCCAGCAGGGCGTGCTCCGGCGGGCTGCCGGCCTCGGCCAGGTCGCGCATGAGGGTTTCCCCCAGCACCAGGGTGTCGCCGGTCAGGCGGCGTTCCAGGGGGTGCGGGGCGGCGCCCTCCAGCCGCAGCCAGATTTCCGGTCGCAGCCGGTCCCGGCAGGCGGCGGCCGCCTGGGACCAGGCGAGAATGAGCTTCTCGCCCAGCAGGAGGGTATGGCTGCGGCGCTGCCCGCCGGTGGCGAGCAGCGCCTTGAGCGACTTGAAGCGGGGGTTGGCCCGGCTGCTGATCTGTGATTCAACCTGCATGCCTCAAGCGTATCCGGAAGGAATCGGCTTGGGGAACTAGTCGCCGAAGCAGGTGCCCACCTGGCGGGCGCTGTGGATCAGGTGGTGGTCGGCCGGCACCAGCTTGCGCTGGCCCACCACGTCCTGCAGCGGCACCGGCACGCAGAGGCCGTTGCGATAGGCCACCATCACGTTGTAGGTGCCTTCGGCGAGCAGTTCGGCCGCCTTGGCGCCCATCATGGTGCTGAGCGTGCGGTCGAAGGCGGTGGGGATGCCGCCCCGCTGCACGTGGCCCAGGGAGGTGACCCGCGCCTCCACCCCGGTGAGGGCCTGGAGATGCCGGGCCAGGCGGGACGCCATGGGCTCCTGCACCACGTGGTAGGCCATGGTCTCGTCGTGCAGCCGCTGCACGTTGACCGGAAGGTCGGCCCGGTAGGCGTCCACGGCTTCATCTTCTCCGTTGGTCTCCGTCGGCAGTTCGCCCTTTTCCAGCTTGGCCTGCTCCTTGGCCTTCTTGCGTTCCTTGTCCTTGCTCTTGGTGACGGCGGCCTCGGCGGCCTCCCGCTGGGACATGGCGCCTTCGGCCACGGCGATGATGGAGAACCGCTTGCCGTGCCGGCGCCGCTCCAGCAGGAAGTCGGCGACCTTCTCCAGGTCGTAGGGCAGCTCCGGGATCAGGATGACGTCGGCCCCGCCGGCGATGCCCGAGTGCAGGGCCAGCCATCCGGCCCGGTGCCCCATGACCTCGCAGACGATCAGCCGGTGGTGGCTGGTGGCGGTGGTGTGCAGCCGGTCGATGGCCTCGGTGGCGATGCTCACCGCGGTGTCGAAGCCGAACGAGACATCGGTGCCGAACACGTCGTTGTCGATGGTCTTGGGCAGGGTCATCACGTTGAGCCCGCCCTTCTGCATGAGCCGGTAGGCGTTCTTGGCGGTGCCGCCGCCGCCCAGGCAGACCACGCAGTCCATCTGGTGCTTGCGGGTGTTCTCCACCGCGGCGCCGGTCATGTCCAGCAGCTTGCCGCCCATGGGCATGCTGTGCGGCTTGTCCCGGCTGGTGCCGAGGATGGTGCCGCCCCGGGTGAGCACGCCGGAAACGGTGGCGTCGTCCAGGGTGAGGATGCGGTTCTCCACCAGGCCGCGGAACCCGTCCTGGATGCCCAGCACCCGCATGCCGAACTCGTTCATGGCCACCTTGGTGATGGCGCGAACCACGGCGTTCAGCCCGGGCGAGTCCCCGCCGGCGGTGAGGATCCCCAGACAGCGGGTCTTGGAACTAAGCATCAGGTACCTCGCCGGGAAGGCCGCGCCGGGGTCCCAGGGAACTCCGGGCGGAACCTCCAGGATGGCCCCATCCCGGCATGCCGGCCGGAAACATTGGGTAAAAAATCTTCCGGCGGTCTACTCGATGGGCAGCCGCCCCTGGGTCATGCGGATGATGGCGGGCACGTGCAGGTCTTCGGCCAGGGTGGCCAGTTCGCCGCTGGGGGTGGGGGCCTGGGGCAGCAGCCGGGTGGGGGTGAGCGGCTGGTCGCCGCCCTGCTGACCCTGGGCCGCGTCGCCGTAGATCCGGCTGTCGCCGGTCGGCCGCGCCGATTCGGCGTAGACCTCGGCCTCTTCGGGCTCCTCGGCGGGCAGGCTTTCCTCGATGGGGTCGGAGAAGCCCGAGGCCAGCACCGTCACCAGGGCCCGGTCGTCCAGCTCCGGGGCGTCCACCTGGCACATCTTGATGTCGGCGTGGCCGTGGTAGTGCCGGCTCAGGTAGCCCATGGCGGTCTCCACCGCGGACAGTTCCACCCGGTCCCAGTCGGCCATGATGGAAACGATCACCTGGGAGGCCACGCCGGTGTTCTCCCGCTCCAGCAGGGGGCAGTCCAGGGCCCGGGTGAGGGCGTCCAGGATGGCCTCGTCGCCCCGCCCGGCGCCGGTGCCGATGAGGGCCTCGCGGCCGTTGCGCAGCACCGCCTCCACGTCGGCGAAGTCGCCGTTCAGGGAGCCCGGCCGCAGGATCAGGTCGGTGATGCCGCGCACCCCCTGGATCAGCACGCCGTCGGCCACCCGGTAGGCCTCCTTGACCTTCACGCCCTTGTCGCACAGGGTGAGCAGCTTCTCGTTGGACACCACGATCACCGTGTCGGCGGTGTTGCGCAGGTTCTCCAGGCCGAGCATGGCCTTGTCGGCCTTGTTCACGCCCTCCCAGCGGAACGGGGTGAGCACCACCGCCACGGTGAGCGCGCCGAACTCCCGGGCGCAGCTGGCCACGATGGGCGCCGCCCCGGTGCCGGTGCCGCCGCCCATGCCGCCGGTGATGAAGACCATGTCGGCGCCCTGGATCTGGGCCAGGATCTCGTCCCGGCTCTCCTCGGCGGCCACCGCGCCGCGCTCGGCGTTGCCGCCGGCGCCCAGCCCGCGCATGCTCAGCGGGCCCAGCGGGACCTTCACGTGCGCCTTGCTCTGGGCCAGGCTCTGCTGGTCGGTGTTCATGGCGATGAACTGGACCCCGGTCACGCCGCTCTGGATCATCCGGTCGATGGCGTTGCAGCCCGCGCCGCCCACGCCCACCACCTTGATGTTGGCGCCGGGCAGGGTGACGGGGCTGGGCAGGAAGGGAATGTCGGACATGAAATCTCCGTGCGGCGTATTTAGATCCATCGTTTGATTCTTTCCATGAAGCTGTTGCCGCGGTTGGTCTTGGCCTGGACTTCGTTGAGCCCGCGGTAGAGCGCTTTCACCGCGCCGAGGGCGTTGGTGTAAAGCGGATTGGCAATGACCTGGGAGAGGCCCTGGACCCCGGTGACCCGGCCCAGCACCACCCGGGGCCGGCCCAGGATGTTCTGGGCGAGGATGGGCAGGTGCGGCAGCAGCGCGCCGCCGCCCACCAGGTGCACCCCGCCGTGGATCTCGTGGATGAGGCCAGAGCGGCCGATCTCGGCCAGCACCATGTTGAGCAGTTCGACCGCGCGGGCGTGCAGCACCTCGGCCAGTTCCCGGCGGGGCACCTGGCGGCCCTCCTCCTCCAGCTCGATGTGCTCCTCGGCCGGCACCTGGTTGGGCAGCGCCGTGCCGTAGATGCGCTTGATCCGCTCGGCCATGGAGATGCCGCCCAGGTGCTTGGTGATCTCAAGGTCCTTGGTGAAGTGCATGCCGCCGATGGGGATGACCGCGCTGTGGAACAGGGTGCCGCGCAGGAACACGCCCAGGTGGGTGAGCTGGTCGCCGATGTCCACGATCACCGCGCCGTTCTCCGCGTCCTCGCGGGAAAGCACGGCCTCGGCCGAGGCCAGGGGCGAATACATCAGGGTCGCGCCCTGGAGGCTGGAGAGGTGCAGGGCCCGGTTGATGTTCTCCAGCACGGAGCCCGGCGCCACGATGATGCGCACCTCGGCTTCCAGGGTGTCGCCGATCATGTTCACGGGGTTGCGGATGTCGCGCTGGCCCTTGATGTGGAACATCTGGGGGATGCGGTG
>JARLGP010000179.1 GCA_031292735.1 Holophaga sp. | reverse complement strand
GGAACCAAAACTTAAACGCTCCTTGCGAAACGCCGCCATGGCGTGAGCGTAAAAGGAACTCGCTCGAAGGGTGCCGCAGGAAGAGGAGCGGGCTTCGCCCGTGCCCGGCCTGAAGGGTTTTCTGATTTTTGGGTCACGCTCGCAAGGCGGCGTGTCCGCCCTCCAGGCCCTGCCGCAGGTGCATGGGCTGGACCCAACCAGAGGATTCCGGGATCATCCCCGGGCTTTCCAGCTGACCAGGCTCCTCCGGGCCGGCCCGCGCATCCTTCATGGCAAACCAAGCATGTCACTCCCTCGCGCGGACGGAAGGCTGCGCCCCAGAGGCCGATGTCCGGGCGTGCCCAGGCGGCCTCCACTAGGCCGCCCGGGGCCAGGGTTTAGGCCTGGAATTGCATGTTGTAGAGGCGAGCGTACTCCCCCTCGTATTTGAGCAGTTGCTCGTGGGTGCCAACCTCGGCGATGCGGCCATGCTTCAGGGCGCAGATACGTGTGGCCCGCTGGATGGTGCTCAGCCGATGGGCGATGACCAGAGTCGTGCGGTCCTTCATCAATTCTTCCAGGGCGGCCTGAACGGCGCGTTCGCTCTCGGTGTCCAGGGCGCTGGTGGCCTCGTCGAGTATGAGGATGGGCGGATCCTGGAGCAGCGCCCTGGCGATGGCGATGCGCTGGCGCTGGCCCCCGCTGAGGCTGGACCCCGTCTCCGCCAGGGGCGTGTCGTAGCCCTTGGGCAAAGTCACAATGAATTCGTGAGCGTGGGCTTTCATGGCAGCCTGCACCACCGCATCCCGAGTCGCCTCCTGGCCGTATGCGATGTTGTCGTGCACGGTGTCCAGGAAGAGAAGAGTCTCCTGGGTGACCATACCGATGTGCCGCCTCAGATCCCTTGGGTCGTATTCCCGAATGTCGACGCCGTCGATGGTGATCCTTCCACCGGTGGGATCGAAGAACCTGGGTACCAGGTTCACCAGCGTGGTCTTCCCGCCGCCGCTCCCGCCCACCAAAGCTACGGTTTCTCCGCAATTGACTTCCAGGTCCAACCCCTGAAGCACCTCGTGCTGCCCATAGGTGAACCGGACCCCTTCGAAGGCGAGCCGCTGCGGCTTGGTGGGCATCGAGACTGGATGCTCGGGGCTCACGATGACCGGGCTGGAATCAAGGATCTGGAAGATCCGTTCCAATGAAACCGAAGACATCTGCATGTCCCCGAAAATGCGGGTGAGGACCCGGATGGGGTCGTAGAGCTGGTAGATGGCCAGGAGGAACACCAGGAACCCGGTTCCAGTGATTGCACCGGCACGGATCCGGGTGGATCCGTAGAGGGCGAGGCCCGCCAGGAGGATTCCGCCGACACTCTCCATGATGGGGCTGGAAATCGACTGAATCCGCACGACCCGCAGGCCCATGCGATAGATCTGGTGGCTCTGGGCCCGGAACCGTTCAGATTCGTAATCCTCCCGCGCGAAGGCCTTCACTACGCGCATGTTGGAAAGCACTTCCTTCAGGCGCTGGAGCAGCATGTCCACCCCGCCCTGGGCCTTGTGTCCCTGCCGCCGGATGGCCTTGGCGAGATAGCGCACAGGCAGCACGACCATGGGGAAGATGAGCATCAGGAAACAAGCCAGGCGCCAGTCGGTCTTGAAAATGAAGATAAGCATCACCACGGCCATGGAGATCTGCTTGAGGATCTCCGCCACCTGTCCCGAAGCCAGCGACTGGACCACCTGGACGTCGCCCAGCACGCGGTTCATCAACTCCCCCACCGGATGCACCTGGAAATAGATCGGGTCCTGGACAAGGACCCGATCGAAGAGCTTTTCCCGGAGGTCCCGGACCGCCTTCATACCCGCCCGGGCCACCAGCAGACTGCCCATGTAGAGGAGCAGCCCACGAAGAATGAACAGCATGGCGATGATCACCGGAATCAGGTAGGGGCTCTGCTCGATCAGATTCGTGGCCGGCAGGAAGGCGAACAGCCTCTGGGCCGATTTGGGCAGGGTGACGCCGCTGCCCCCGCCCATGCGGAACTGCACGTCGAACATCAATTTGAGAGAAAGGAGCATCAACGCCTGGAACGAGTTCCCGACGGTGAAGAGCAAGGCACCCCCGAAGCCGCTGAGCAGGTAGGGGCGAAGGTGTTTCAGAAAGAATCGGCGAATCGGAGGCATATAAATCCTTGTGTTGAGATTAACAGAACTGGGCCGCCATTCGCCGCCTGTGAACCAGTGCAGGCGTCCACCAGGAGGGCACCGATCTGGCTCGGCGGGGGCGCGTGCTCCCCAATGCCTTTTAGATTAATTGCCGGCCGTTCAACAATCATGCTCCCTTGCCGGAAGGGCGCTGGCGGTTTCGAACGGATGGGAGCCCAAAGTTGGACGATTTGTCTTGAGTGTTCTTAGAATAGCGTTCACATTAGCGGATGCTAAAAGCCCACGAAAGCCCCTATGGGGTCTTGTGATTGAAATTATCAACTTATGAGCATCATGAGATAGAATCCCAAAGGTTCTATGTATTTACATCTGCATTCGAATGGTCCCGTGCAGACGCGAACACTACGGTTTCATCGCCATGAACCGTGCTATGTTGTAAATAGAATCTGTATCCCAGATTTAATTTATCAATTTCTTGTGGAATTTCAAAAAAATCAATCAATTTATGATAAACACAGATCGCCAAAGTCGGCCGGAATTTCCTGATCGTATCCAGGCCTCCACGCACGGCCATCAGTTCGGAACCCTCGATATCCATTTTTATGTAATCGACCTTCTGGAGCTTATATTCTCTGACCGTCTCGTCAATCGAGGTGGCCGAGACCTTTCTAGCACCTGCGAGTTCTCCAGAAGCATTAACTGATCGCTCATTTTGCAGGTGGACCTGGGTCGCGGGCCCATATCCCTCGATGGACATCACGACCCCCGCCTTCGACCAGACGGGATTCGGGACGAGGGTCACTCGCTTGGCAAGATCCGGGTTCAACCTAATGTTTTCCTTGAATATCTGGATGTTTTCCGGAAAGAACTCATACGATATCACTCTGCCTTTAGGACCGACAGCGTCAGCAAAACTCAGGGACGTTCCGCCGAAACAGGCACCGCAATCGATCACGCAGTCACCTGCCTGGGGACGAATGACGCTTTTGCGCCCACGCAGATAGTATTGCGAGTAGATGAACTCATTGAAGACACCGAAAGGATCGGAAAACAACTCGACCTTGCAACCGATCGTGCGGAGATTCATCTTATTTAATTTATAAGGACTCAAACCGGCCAATGGGGTGTCATTGATATCCAACCCGTTGCCAGCGAGACTGCCCAACGTGGCCAGGCACTCCCAGAAACTTTGGCTATCCAAGGGCATGGGAACGTAGTGCCAGCCCAATGATCGGTAGGCGAGCACATTCAGTAGCAGCATTCTTGAATCCCATTCGGCCAGATGCTGGTACAACCAACTCCAGTGAATCTTATGGTGATCCACGACGGAAAGAGCATGCTGGACTAGGGCCTTTGCTTTCGCATCTGTGTCGGGAAAGGACGTGACATCAATACCATAGGGCTCCGCTTCCATCCCCAGACTTACCCGGTGATGCCGGCCGACATTCCCGTTGGCCGCGCACCACGAAACCATGGCGGTAAAATCAGTCATGAAATCTCCGGAAGGCTCTCCGACAGCATGCCAGGCGATCGGGATTTCCTCAAAAGTCCGATGGGGATTTCTTATCGCAATCAATTTCTGCTTCTCTTCGGCGCCTGCGACACCGGTGTCTGCCGGCACAGTTACAGCATCTGCGACGCGCGCAATTGACCGCTTGGAAAACCACATCTTTTCCTCCTAGATCACAAACGCATCGTCGTTCCGGCCAGATATGTAAGCCCATTGTTGTCTGTCTCTATAGCAAGTAAAAGCATAAATTCAGCGGTCCCTGGCGAGCAAGCGATTGGAGTTTTTATTGGCCGTTACGGAATGACCCTGGCTTGACCTCCTTCACCCCACTGGCAGCACGAAAATTCACCCAGGAGGGTTCAGTTTCGGAAGTCGCCTGACATGGGGCATTGAGAACCGCCTTCGTATCATGCGGTGGCCCTGGTTGGAAACCTCAGCCACCCAGGAATTCGGAACGGATATCGGACAAATCGACATCATCAACCCCTCCGTGAAAAGGCAGACAGAGGACTTGTGATTTGACGGTGTCCACATAGGGCCTGCTTCGAGTCGAGCAGACTGGGAAATCCTTATATGGAAGGAAATCGGTGCAGATGGGATGGAAGTATTTCCTTGCGAATATATCGCGTTTTGCCAGTCCAGAATAGATATCGTCCCGTGAGCGTTTAAATACATCCGCATCAATTACAATGGGGAAGTACTGTTCAGAACGCGATACCCCAGGCTGCAAAGGCTGAAGCCCGATTCCAGGGATATTTCCAAGCATTTCACAGTACTTGGCCCTGAGCTCGGCACGGAGCTGCTTTTCCTTGTCAATCAAGGAAAGGTTGAGAAGCCCCATTGCTGCCTGGATTTCGTTCATTTTGCCATTGATGCCAATGGAAATGACCTCTTCTTCGTTTTTGATGCCGAAGTTACGGAGAAAGTAGATGGTGGACGCATCCTTGGCCTGGTTCGTGGCGATTAGCCCGCCTTCAAGGGTATGAAATAATTTGGTCGCATGAAATGAAAAAACAGAAGCGTCCCCATAGGATCCAATCGACCGCCCGTGGATGGTCATCCCGAAGGCGTGCGCAGCATCGTATATCAAGCGCAGGCTATGCTGGTTTGCAATCGTCTGCAGTTCATCCAGTTCACATGCGTTGCCATAGACGTGAACCCCCAGGATCGCGGATGTCTTGGGAGTAATTGCCTTCTTGACGGAATCCGGATCGATCGTCAGCGTCCCGGGCAACACGTCTGCAAACACCGGCGTAAGGCCGTTCCATGAAATGGCATGCGCGGTTGCCGCAAAAGTCAGGGGGGTGGTGATGACCTCGCTTCCCATCGGCAAATCGAACATCTTCAATGCAACCAACAATGCGATCGTTCCATTGTTGAACAGCATGGCGGTCGGGACATCTAGATAGCTGCGCAACTCGGATTCCAGTTTTTGATGGAGCGGTCCGCAGTTGGTAAGAATTTTCATGCGCCAGGTCTCTGCCAGGATGGCCTGGAAATCATTCATGTCCGGCAATAACGGTCGGGTTACGTACAATGGTCTGACCATGCCTCTTCTCCATAAAAAAGTCATTAAAACCAGACGAGGAACGGTGACTTTTCACAAGAGCAAGAGTCCTGTTTATCACCAAGACCTTACCAAGCCACATCATAGAATGTCCGATCGAGACAGCGCTGGTAGTCCAGACATAACTGCTCATGGGTTGGACTTTCGGTGAACAGGATCCCGGCGCGGTTGCCCTGGCGTGCGAGAAGCTCCTGTCCAACACGCTGAAGGGAGAAAAAGGCACGAATAGGCCTCGGCTCGACAAATCTAAGTCCTTCATAAATTGAGCGATCTTCCGACGTGACCGTGTGACGCAGCACATGACGACGCTCCGTCGTTGCCGACCTATGTTCAGCACCGATGAAGAAAGACGCGTAATGCGCAGCGTACTCGAAGCCTGTACTATATTCAACCAGCAAGGAATACAAGTCACCAGGACAGCGCCGCGCGACCTCTACAATGCTTGGACGGCCGCCTTCAATGATGAATTGGGTATGAAGCAGACCGTCTTTGAGTTGAAGTGCGGAACAGAGCTTTTCAAGGCCCATTTCCAGTTCTCGCGTGCAGGATACCGGAAGGTCATGCACGACATAGCTGGTATCGACCGCAAAGGGATTAGCGGAAGATCCTTCCAGCACATAGAAAACATCCGTCAACCGCCGGTCAACCACGAACCCGCTGCAACTGTACAGATCGCCATTGGCGAATGTCTCGATGAGGATACTGGAGGTCGGGCTGCCCTTCCTGGCGATCGCACAGGCCGTCTCCAGCTCCTGGGGATTCTCTCCATTGAAAACGGTTATGCCGCGACCGCTGAAGGCATCCACAGGCTTGCAAATGAACCGCCCGATTTTTGGGAACGCCTCCTTCGCAATCGTCCTGGGTGCTGGAAGGTCCAGTTGCGCACATAGTTTACGGAAAGCGCCCTTGTTCGACAGGGTGTGGTTCGTGGCCGGTGAATCCACCAGGTACTGGTTCAATCCGAGAGACAGGCATGTCTCGATGGAAACGTCGGTGCAACCTGGAACGACCCGCTCGATCCCCAGGGCCTTGATGATCCTGGCTACACGTTCTGTATCGCTGTAATCCTGGTCAATCCATCGCGCTTCTGCTTTTTTTGCCAGCAGGTCATCAGGTCTGTTTCCCATCACCCAAACTTCATGTCCCGCATCGCGCAAGTAATTAAAGATGGGAGCCGCGGCAAAAGCTGTATCTAAAAGAAGAACCTTCATCCTCGTTTCCCTTCATTAACCTGCGATACGGCCACCTAATCCACCATTTCGTCAAGATCCACGATGGATCGTGTTTCTATTGATCGGGAAATGGCTTCGATGACACGCATATTAAGGTATCCGTCACGAGCCGAGACTTTGGGGTGGGAATTTCCTTTCAGAACCTCTGTGAAATGGTCCAGTTGCAAGGCAATGGGGTCACCAGGCGTGAAAACCCCATGCTCCTCCGTGAACGGACTCCCCCATGACGGCTCAACCCCCTGTCCATAGTGCCGGGCCTGGAGATTCGGGAAGTCGAGGGACCCGTTCGTGCCACTGAAGTGGTAGCAGTATTCCTTTGGGAAGTGTGGATACGAGGGATTCTCCCCACTCGTCATTTCCCAGCTTTTACTGCTGGCAGCCGTATCCGAGAGGATAAAGCTTCCTAGCGCTCCGTTCTGGAACTCGAAAGCAAGAGATACCGTATCTTCGACTTCAAAGTTGCGGATATTTTTTGAAATCAGCGCGAATATGCTCTTGAACTCTCCACAAAAATATCTAAACAGTCCGATTTCATGGATCAAGTTAATCAGAATAGGGCCGCCGCCTTTTTTTGTCCGCCAGATTCCCTCTGCAAAATATGTTGCAGGCTTATAGAACAAGGCAGCACCATGGATCGTAACCCATCGGCCGAACCGGGGTGACTTCAGAAATGAATCCGCCGCGCTGAGCAAAGGGCTGTGGGTGCGATGGTGACCCACCAGGATGGGAACCTGGAAACGTTCGCTTTGCTCGGCCAGTTCCCTCGCGTCGGCAAGGTTATCGGTCACGGGTTTCTCCACCAGGGCCGGAATCCCTCTTTTGATGCAGCTCATGGCCTGGCTGAAGTGAAAGGGGTTCGGGGAACTGATAATGGCCGCGTCAACCTTTTCATGCGAAAGCGCGGTTTCCATATCTGGATAAAGCTCAACCTTGTTCGCCTGAGCGAACGACCTGTTGCGTTCGCTGGGTGGCCCGACGACGCATGCCAGCTCGCAGTCTGGTCTGTCCAAAATAACCTGGCCATGTTTTTTCCCCATAAGGCCTGGTCCCGAGAGCAAAAAACGAAACACCATATTTACCTCAAGTTTTTTTAGGGGGAATACGATACAGGTTGCGGTCAATCAACAATGTACCACATCTGAATCACCTGGTGCTAGGAATTGGCGCCCTCGATTCTGGGCTTGCCGTTGAAACTCTCGATGGGGGCCTCTCCACGGGCCGACTTGGCCTCAATCTTGAGGAACTCTCACCGGCTTTCCGGGAGAAGTTACTAGGGCACTTGGACGTTGGCCGTGTGAGGGAGACTTCCAGGGCTGAAATGGGGGGTTCTGCCCGGGCCGATGGCCGCAGCCCTCACACCATGACAGACTGCTAGAGTCAGGCCACCTGCAATGGCGGCAGAATCGGTTCTGGATGAAGGGACAGACAGGATGGCGCCTTCCCTGGATGGGACTCCCATAGATCCAACTTACCTGGTTCGATCCATAGAGCGCCCTGGCCGGCACCAGGATTCATCCCTGCACGTTGTATGCCAGGCAGCCCATCTGGAACACCTGGGTATGGGTTGTGAACTTCCCGATGGACCTACATTCCGCACATCGGCCGAACAATATCTCGTGAATTTCGGGGCGCCCCTCAGTCGATCTTGAGGTAGGCCATAGCTGGAACCCCGAGCAGACCGAGAACCTGTCCCTGGAGGGGAGTCAGGTCCTCGACGAACACCTTCACCGGGGTTCCCTCATAGGTCAGCGTTTGGCGCTGGGTCAGGCTGAACAGCCGAAACACTTGGTCGGCCGTGGGATGGGCCGTGAGGCGTTCCTCGGGATAGAGCGGCAGGTTCTCGATGGCCTCGCGCCTCATGGCCAACCGGAGTTCCCGTTCGATCAGGCCCTGGACCAGAAGGGCCAGGAAGTATAGGAGGAAGAAGGCCTCGATGCGGCCCGCGTTCTTGAGCAGCACCGGCGCGATCTCCAGGACGCTCTTGGTCTGCTCGAACCGCTTCTCGATCGAGGGCTGGCCCTTGTGGGCTTCCAGCACCTGGGCGTCCGTGAGAGTGCGGTCATTGGTGAGAAGGGGGTACATCCCATCGCTCTTGCGGTCGTAGTCCACCGCCGCCTGGTCGAGCTCCCAAACGAGGTGCCAGGACCTCTTCGCTTTCCGGACAAAGGCCGTGTTCGGCCCCGGGCGCCCGCGCTTGGCCTGCTTGAAGGTGAAGCTCTCTACCGTGCCCACGGTCACCTTGAGGTAGCGCACCACCTTGTGTTGGGCCAGGATCGCCGCCACGTCATCTTCGACCTCCTTGCGTAGACGGTGCCGTGGCCGGGAACCGGCCAGGCTGGTATCGAGCGCCTTCAGATCCTCCTCAGCCTTGATCAGGTTCTCCCGCCGGGTCTGTTCCTGGCCCAGGGCCACGAGGGAACTGTGGACCCACACCACCGGCCATCCTTCTCTGGATGGCAGGCTGGCCCGGACCACCCTCCACCGGTCCCGGGGTCCGTCCTTCCGACGCGGATGAGGCCGGTCCCAGACCACTGCCCATGCTGGCTCCTGGTCCTGGATCTGCTTCCGAAACTCCGCGTCCTCCAATCGGTTCCGGGGCATCACGCAGACGAAGCGCCCCTTGTGGTAGTGGATGTGGTCCATGGCGTCCCGGTTGCACAGCTTGGAGTCGGCCACGTATAGGAAGTCCGTCCTGCCCGCGACCTTGCACAAGGCGTCCCAGGTCTCCTGGTGGGTGGGGGAGTCGTTCTGGTGAAAAAACCTCCATCCATCGAGGCCAGGACCCAGGAACTACGGGAGTCCATCGCGGCGATGGAATTCGTCGTCTCAGGAATGGTGTCCTCGCGGACCAAGCCCTGTGGCAACCCGAAGTGCCGCTGCGCCGGGAACCCGGCTGCCTACCACGGCCCCTACTACGAGTGGCACCACTACCAGGACAGCCACCTGGTCCATAAGACCGTCACGCCGGAGCAGTATGCCGTCCTGGAGAAGGCGGTTGCCAACCACCGAGAGATCCTCCGCCTCCTGTCGGTCTGGGAGCAAAAAACGGTTGACCTGGTTCTTCGAAAAGCGAAAAAAGAGTAAGTTCTTTAAATTTCAACAATAAAATTACGTAGACATTAGCCGGTACATGTGCGGAATGTAGGTTTGGGAACTCGCGATGTTTCCATTCACGCGCCGATCAGCATTCACCCAACTCCAATCGATCAGTGAAGAGCCTTATTTGTTGGCTTTTTGGGCAATTCGAAGTGAAAGCTCTAGCGATTGCTCGTAGTTGAGCCGAGGATCCACCCATGATGTATAGGCAGTGCTCAGATCACTTTCGCTGAGCCCAAGGGAACCGCCGATGCACTCCGTTACATGGTCGCTCGTAAGCTCAAGATGCACTCCGCCAAGAAAAGTGCCTGACTTCTGGTGGAGTTCAAAAGCCTGCTCGACTTCGGACACGATGGAATCGAAACTTCGGGTCTTAAATCCGTCAGCTGTCGTGAACGTATTCCCATGCATGGGATCACAGCACCAGACAACTGCTCGCCCCGCCTTCTTGACCGACTCCAGAAGGGCCGGAAGGACATCGCCGATCTTCTGCTCCCCCATCCGATGGATCAGTGTCAATCGACCGGGCTCATTTCCAGGATTGAGCACGTCGCAGAGCCCCAACACCTCCTTAACCGTCACTGAAGGACCGATCTTCACGCCGATGGGGTTGGAGATTCCACGGAAAAATTCGATATGCGCCCCATCCAAATTCCGGGTTCGTTCACCGATCCACGGCATATGGGTTGTAAGGTCATACCAGCCTGCACGCCGGGGTACGCGGCTCGTATGAGCCATCTCGTAATCGAGGTTTAAACCCTCGTGACTCGAAAAGAAGGCTATATGGTCCAGTTCGGTCATCGGCCTCGCCAGCATAGCTTCCACAAACCTTACAGATTTTGCTACGGCATGGGCAATCTCCAGGCATTCTTTTGAAAGATTAAAACGCTCGAACTCATCCGTATCCCAAATATCTGTATGGTGCAGATTCGCGAATCCACTACTCACTAAAGATCTAATAAAGTTCATGGTCATGCCGGATTGGCGGTAGACCTCAAGCATCAGATGCGGATCAAGCATCCTTGCCGACTCTTCGAATTCTGGATGGTTGAATAACGGCCCCCGGAAGGTTGGGAGGGTCACCCCATCCTTGGTTTCCGTGTCAGAGCTCCTGGGCTTGGCATATTGACCCGCAAAACGGCCTACCGTGGTGACCGGTTTATTGGTGCCGAAAATGATCATGGCACTCATTTTGAGGAGGATCTTCAGGCGGGAAACAATGCTGGGAGCGTAGCAGTCTTCCATGCGCTCGACACAGTCCCCGCCTTGAAGCAGAAATCGTTCTCCACGCCCGGCTTGGGCAAGTTCGGCCTTCAACCGCTCAATTTCCCATGAGGTAACCAGCGGAGGGAGACGGGAGAGATCGCTCAGAACCTCTTCCAAGGCCACAGGATCAGGATAGACCACAGCCTGAGCAAGAGGCTTGGTTTTCCAAGAATCAGGTTTCCAGGTGTGTTCCATTAGCAAATCCTACCATTACGGAGGGCGGAGGGGGGGGAGGAGGGGAATCCCGAGAACATCACATGGACCCCACCTGCTTCCAACATCCGAGACAGCTTGAAATGTTGGGGTCCGCTCCCTAAAAAAGCAAGGGACTCGTTGTTTTCAAAGTGTCTATAGGGTAGTCTATAGGATATTATAGGTAAGGCGCCCAAAATTCCAACAAGGAATTGACTATGATTAAATCATTAATTAAGTTTTTCGCAAACCTTGCTGCCATGAGGGGAATGACCAAACAACGTCGCCGCCGAATCCGAAACTGCATCCTTGCTCGTTTCCCGCAGTATTTTAAAGTGAGTGAACGTGAATCAGAACTTGGCCCAAACGTCCTCATCCAGGACGCCAATTTCCCCCTTGAAGCAAGCAGAGCAGAAAAAATCATGATTTTTCTGGTGCCTGAGCATAATGCGATGAGTGGGGGAATCTATTCAATTATTTCCATTGCCAACCAAATGCATAAGCTTAAAAGACTGCACGGCCATGAAGTGCTGACCATGACCCGCCCCACCAAGGAGCGTTTAACCTACTTCCGAAATACCCACTTTCGAAACGCTGAAAATATATTTCGGTTTAAACAGATTCTAAGGTGTAAATCCGCCAAGGAAATTTACATCCATTGCCCGGAGTACACAGCTGTTGATTCATTCCTTGATTGTTTGTCATTCGATGAACTCAATTATTTGGTTCACCGAGAAAAAATTCATATAAATATTTTGAATCAAAATATCAAACTCATGCCAGATCCGGAATCCTTTAAAGGTCTTCGCAAACTTGCTACCAGCATGAGTCAATCAGTAGCCCACCATGCCTATTATAATCTGACGACTGCCAATAAATACTCTCTCCCAACCATACTGTTACCAGCATATACAGACCTAAGCGGTTATATTCCATCTCGTTTTCACGAAAAAGAAAAACTTATTATTTATTCACCAGACCCTGCTCCCTTTAAAAGCAAATGCCTTGGAAAAATTGCAGCAGCCTTCCCCACATTCGAGTTAGTTGAGATTCATGATATCTCATTTGACACATATATGGAATTTGCAACTAGTTGCATGTTTTCCATAACGTTTGGAGAAGGATTTGATGGCTACCTCGCACAACCTATCTACCAGGGAGGGATAGGCTTCGCAGTCTATAATGACGACTTTTTCCCGTCTCCAAATTTTAAAAATTTTTATAACATATTTGAAAATGAAGATCAATTGCTGGAATGCATCTGCGAGCGGATGGCTATCCTATCACAAGATGCTGATGCTTATGAAGCCTTGAATAAACAATTAAAAGCAGAATACGATAAATTGTATTCATATAATGAGTATATTGACCAAATCAAGAAGTTATCGCTAAAGGAATTTGACTTGCTCCCCAGCTCCCAAATTTGACGACAATCCAGTCTCTCCAGCCCCAGGAAGTGTGAAATGGCCTCGACCAAAGCAAGCACGGGCCGGTTCGTGGAATTGGGAACACGTTCCCGGTGGAGGTTGAGCACCTGGTGGGTCAGTCGAAGGTGGCCGGCCGGAAGGAGGGCCCAACCAAGCGGGGTACGGATGGAGCCTTGCCCATTCCTGGCCGGCGCTTCCATTGGCCGGATGGCAGATTGACCGACTTCGTTCCATGGTCCGGAAGATGGGCTCAGGACCATCCAGGATGAATCAATTCCCCAGGTACCACCTGACCGTCTTTTCCAGCCCGCTCCGGAAGTCCTCCCGGGGCGTCCACCCCAATTCTCGCCTGATCTTGCTGGCATCAATGGCATAACGCCGGTCATGCCCCGCCCGGTCCTGCACGAAGGTCTGCAGGCCGCGGCTGGTGCCCTGGGGCCGGCCCAGGGCCTGATCCACCAGGTCGCACAAGAGGTTGAGCAGGTCCAGGTTCTTCCATTCGTTGTCACCGCCGATGCAGTAGGTCTGTCCAGGGGTTCCCCGGGTGACGGCGGTCTCGATGGCGGCGCAGTGGTCTTCCACGAACAGCCAGTCGCGCACCTGCTGCCCGTCCCCGTAGACCGGGATGGGCTCGTTCCGGGTCATGCGGGTGATGGCCAGGGGGATCAGCTTCTCCCGGTGCTGGCGCGGGCCATAGTTGTTGGAGCAGTTGGTGGTGACCACCGGCAGGTCGAAGGTATGGAAATAGGACCGCACCAGGTGGTCGCTGCCGGCCTTGGTGGCGCTGTACGGGCTGTTGGGCGCGTAGGCCATGGTCTCGCTGAACTTTCCGGCGGCTCCCAGGGCGCCGTAGACCTCGTCGGTGGAGACGTGCAGGAACCGGCATCCGGCGTCCTTGGCCCACACCTGCCGCGCCGCCTCCAGGAGGCTGAAGGTGCCCACCAGGTTGGTCTGCACGAACGCGGCGGGCCCGGTGATGCTGTTGTCCACATGGCTTTCCGCGGCGAAATGGATCAGCTTGCGCACCTGGCGGCGCTCCAGCAGGTGGGCCACCAGTTCGCGGTTCTGGATGTCGCCCCGCACCAGGTCCACCGCCTCCAGGCCTTCCAGTTGGCTGGGATCGGCGGCGTAGGTGAGCTTGTCCAGCACGATGATTGGATCGGCGGGATGCCCCTGGCGCCACCGGTGCACGAAATTGGAGCCGATGAATCCGGCTCCACCGGTGACGAGGATGGTTTCGCTCATGGTTGCCTCATAGTTATAGTTTCATGGCCGGTCCGCCGCCACCACTTCCGCCAGGGCCTCTTCCCATGAAGGCATCAGGTCGCTGCCCAGGAGGGCCCGGCGCTGGCCGCACAGCACGGAGTAGGCCGGGCGCGGGGCCAGCAGGGGATAGTCGGCGGTGGCGCAGGGGGTGAGGCTGGCCTGGACGCCCCGCTGCCGGAAGATCTCGGCGGCGAAACCGTGCCAGGTGGTTTCCCCATGGCAGGTGCCGTGCACCAGCCCCCGCCAGCCTCCGGCCACGGCCTGGTGCAGCTGCCGAGCCAGGGCGCGGCAGCTGGTGGGGGTGCCGCGCTGGTCGTCCACCACCTTCAGGGCCCGGCCCTGGGCGGCGGCGTTGAGCGTGGTGCGGTAGAAGTTCCGCCCCTGGTCGTCGTAGAGCCAGGCGGTGCGGACGATGAGATGCTCGGGGGCCAGCTGGGCCTGTTCCTCTCCCACCAGCTTGGTGCGGCCGTAGACCGAGAGTGGCCCGGTGGGGTCATCTTCCCAGTAGGGCCGGGTGGCCAGGCCGTCGAACACGTAATCCGTGGAGATCTGCACCAGCAACGCGCCCTGTTCCCGGCAGGCCGCGGCCAGCCACCCCACCGCCGTGCCGTTGATGAGCATGGCCTGCTCCGGGCTGGCTTCGCAGCGGTCCACCTGGGTGAACGCGCCCAGGTTCAGCACGACCTGGGGCCGGACCTGGGCCACCACGGCCTGGATGGCGTCCGGGTCGCCCAGGTCCAGGCTGGATTCAGCCGGGACCACCAGCTCATGGTCGGTCCAGGACGCGCGGACCGCCCGGGCCAGCTGGCCCGAGGCCCCGGTGACCAGCACCCTCATCGGGCTTCGCCCCTGCGGGCCCGTTCATCCAGTACGAAGGGGTTGCCGGGATCGTCCTCGTGGCGGATCTCGTCCACCGGCGCCGCCTTGCCTGGGCCCTTGAACAGCTGGTTCGGGCAGTTCAGGACCAGACCGGGCTCCTGGCTGGTGCAGCGGTAGCCGTGGACCACCCCCTTGGGCACCAGCACCGAACCCGGATGCAGGGCGCCCATGGCCACTTCCATGCGGTTCTGGAAGGTGGGGCTGCCGGGACGGTTGTCCCAGAGGGTCACCTTGAAATCCCCGGGCCCGGCCCAGACGAACAGGTCGGCCTGGTCCACATGCTCGTGGGGACCCCGGATGATGCCCGGCAGGGTGAGGCTCAGGTAGGCCATGGCCGGATGGAATTCCGCGGACAGCTCGTCATGGCGGAACACTTCCATCAGCCAGCCCCGGTGGTCCTCAAACTTTCGGAAGAGGGTGACCTGCACGCCCTCGATCAGTCCGTCCTTGAATGTCATCGATCAGTCCTTCCTCGGAATGTTGGGAAACGGCATGGGTTCCTTCATGGCCAGTTCGCCGGCCCGGGCCAGGCTGGGGAAGGTGCCCGCATCGGTCCACCACCCCTCGAAGCAGCCGAAGGTCATCTCGCCCCGCTGGATGTAGGCGTTGTTCACGTCGGTGATCTCCATTTCACCCCGCCCGGAGGGCCGCACCGTGCGGATGATGTCGAACACGGTCTGGTCGTAGAAATAGATGCCGGTCACCGACAGGTTGGATTTGGGTTCCCGGGGCTTTTCCTCGATGCCGATCACCTGGTCGCCCCGGACCTCGGCCACCCCGAACCGCTGGGGATCGGTCACCGGCTTCAACAGGATCCTGGCCCCTTTGCCCTGGCGGCCATAGGCCTCCACCTGGGGCCCCAGCCCATCCTGGAAGACGTTGTCCCCGAGGATCACGCAGATGGGGTCACCGCCGGCGAAGTTCTCGCCTAGGGCGAGGGCCTGGGCGATCCCCCCCGCCTCGTCCTGCACTTTGTACGTGAACCGGCAGCCGAAATCCTTGCCGGAACCCAGGCAACGCACCACGGAGCCCATGTGCTCGGTGCCGGTCACGATCAGGATCTCCTCGATGCCGCCCTGCTTCAACTTCCACACCGGGTGCCAGATCATGGGCGCCTGGCCCACCGGCAGAAGGTGTTTGTTGGTCACCTTGGTAAGGGGAAAAAGTCGCGAGCCGGTGCCACCGGCAAGGACAATTCCTTTCAAGTGCATACGACCTCCAGGGTGGGCAGGGATTCATGGTTGAGGCTCATTGTCCCACATTCCCGGTATACTTGAATAACTCCATGAGCGCCCTCAAGCCACCCTCCACGCCACTCCCCGGATCGCCTCTCGTGAGGCTGCCGGTGGTCGTGCTGGTGCACTTCGGCACTCCGGAGCTGACCCGGCGCTGCCTGGTCAGCCTGGCCGAGGCCGAACCCGAACCGCACCGGGTCCTGGTGGTGGACCATGGACGGGACGAGGGACTCCCCGAGGCCCTGGCAGGCGCCCACCCCGCCTTCACCATCCTCGCCAACCCGGCCAATCCCGGGTTCGGCGCCGGCTGCAACCAGGGAGCCATCCGGGCCTTCCAGGACGGGGCCGAAGCGGTCTGGTTCCTCAACAACGACGCCATGGTGGAGGGGCCGACCCTGGGCCGGCTCCTGGCCCTGGCCCGGGCCTACCCCAAGGTGGCCCTCTGGGGCACCCAGCAGCGGGACGGCATCCGGGTGCTGGGGGCCGATACCCAGGCCCCCTGGTTCACCCGCGGCGTGGCCATTCCCCGGGTCGCCCTGCCGGCGGGCTGCAGGCAACTGCAGGAGCACGAGACCCTCAGCGGGGCGTCCATCCTGGTGACCCGCGAGCAATGGGCGTTCCTGGGCGCCTGGCCCGAGGAGATGTTCCTCTACTTCGAGGACGCGGCCTGGTGCTACCGGGCCCACGCCCTGGGCCTGCCCATGGCGCTGGTGGACCTGGCGGTGACCCACCCGCGCTCCAGCACCATCGGCCGGCATTCGCCCCTGGCGGTGTTCTACGGCGTGCGCAACCAGCTCAACCTCTACCGGGAGATCCACCCGGAGGCCGGCGCGGCCCGGCTCCGGATGGCCGTCCACATGCTGCAGAAACGTTTTTTCCAAGGTCGTTGGCACCTCCTGCCGCATACCATTCGTGCCATCCTGGCCTACGAACGGGGCCAGGTGGGCAGGGATCCTCGGTACTGACCTGGAGGTGGATGTCTTGGAACGTTGCGGCAGCGACATTCTGCGCGAGCAGCTGGGCAAGGGCGCGAACCCGGAGGTGTGGGTGCGCTTCCCCCGGAACCTGGGGGACGTGGTGTTCGCCCTGCCCTTCTTCGGCAGCCTGCAGCGGGAATGGAACCAGGTGGCGGCCGAGGCCGGGACCCGGCTCCGGTGGATCGTCGTGGGCCACGCCCGGGGCGCCGCCCTGTTCAGCGAGGCCCGTGCGGACCTGGTGACCGAGTACCGGCTGGAATCGGGGACGCAGGGCAAGTTCGGGCTCCGGCAGCTGCTCCGGGGCTGGCGCGAGCGGCGGCCGGTGGCGGTGATCAACCTCAGCCAGAGCGTCCGCCTGGCCCTGGCCGCATGGCTGGCCCGGGTTCCGATCCGGGCCGGGGACGTGAACAACCACCTGGGCCTCCTCTACCACTTCAAGTTCACCTACCGGGACCTGCCCGTGGCCATCGTGGAACGGTTCCGGCCGCTGCTGGTCCAGCTCACCGGGGCGGACCGGCTGCGCTGGCAGCCCATCACCCCGGAGCGGTTCGGCGGGTTGCAGGGCATGGCGAAGCTCACGGCGGCCGGCTGGACCGGCGGGCCCTACGTGGCCTTGGGCTTTGGCACCCGCGGCTTCCCCAAGCGCTGGTTTCCCGAGGAGGAGACCTGGCCGGCCCTGGCCCGGCTGCTGCAGGGCCGGGGCCTGGGCGTGGTCTGGCTGGGGGGCCCGGACGAATGCGAACTGGGCCGCAAGCTGGCGGCCGCGGTGCCCGGGACCTTCGATCTCACGGGCCAGACCAGCATCCCCGAAGCCTGCGCCATCGAATACGCCGCGGCCGGCATCATCGCCCTGGACACCGGCCTGGTGCATACCGCGGCGGCCACCGGGCGGCCCACGGTGATGATCAACGCGGGTTCGCCGGAACTGCTGATCCACCCCCTCGGCCCGCGGGTGATCTCCCTGCGCGG
The DNA here is from genome assembly GCA_031292735.1 of Holophaga sp. Next base: position 20,850 of record JARLGP010000179.1, on the reverse strand, counting down.
CCCGTTCGTGGACATGGAGGACAACCCGAGGACCGATTTCGCCACCCACGGCACCTCCGCCCACCGCATCTCCCCTGAGCGGGTCATGAGCGTGCTCGAGGCGCTGATGAGCGAGGAACGGCCGGAGGCGTTGGCTTCGCCCCTCCCCGCGCCACCCTTAAGTTTTTAACAGTTCAGCACGTCCCGTTCGGGCGAAGCGGGCGTCGAAGATCAGCAGTTTCGTGCATCCCCGAGCCCGGGCCCCGAGCGCGACGAGGTTGTCCGCGAGACCCACGGCGCCCGTGCTCAAGGCCAAGGTTTCCCGTGCCAGCCTGACGTTATTGTAAACGCTCGGCACCTGCCGACTTGGCGAGCTTTCGATCGAAGGTCAGCAGCTTTCGTGCTCCTAACGATCTGGCTTGATGTAGCGCCAAATAATCCGCAAAATCTGCCGGACCAGCCTTGAAGTCGTCCAATGCGGCTTGAACCTCCACGGCGCGGTCTAAGTGAGCAGTTGGCTGCTGAGCCAGGGTGGAAAGGGCTTGATGAATTTGTTGGCGATTCCAGCCGACTGATTTCAAGACCCAAGCCAGTTCGATCAGCACAGTTATCGGCACAAGGATGTCCCTGGCGTTCTCAATGGCGCGACGGGCAAGCGGGGATTGCTTGGGATCATCCCCAAGAATGGCCCTAACCAGAATGTTGGTGTCCACTCCGATCATCGGTCAGACCGCTCTCTCACGGCTGCCTGGATAGCCGCACTCACATCGACTGGTTTGGATGGCCGGGGGGCAGCTGCAGCCAGGTTCCAAAGATCGGGCCATGCCTTCTTGCTGATGGCCCGAACCCGCAGCTCTCCGCCCATCAACTCGAAGCTCAGTTGGGTTCCAGTGCTTAAACCAAGTGCTTCCCGGATGGCCAGGGGGATCGTAACTTGCCCTTTACTTGTCAGGGTGGACTTCGGGATCAACGAGCACCTCCTTTCTCTTCTCCTTACATTTTCTATTATTCCCTTACTTTGGCAAGAGTGAAATTGAGCAGCAGTGACCAGCACGAGCTTGCTGGTCGTCAACCGCAGCCTGGCTCCTTCTTTCGTGTTCCTTCCCATGCCGTCCAATCCCATCGCGCCGGGAGTTCCAGCGAAAAGCATGGGCGTATTGCCTAAGCCGTTGTTAAAGAATAACCATTCCCGTTTCGTGCGGCCCCGGCATAAGGCGCCGTAGGGGAAGGTCGCGGAATGGCGATGTTATTCCGTAACGGCGCCTAACCGGGCATTGACCCGGACCGGGCAGCCTGGATGATGGCTTTATGCGCCGCCGGACTTTGCTTGGGGTCATCTCCCAGGAGCACCCGGGCAAGGATGTTGGTGTCCACTCCAATCATCGAAGCGCACCAGCCCGCTTGGCCGCTTCCATCTCGGCGAAGCTCATCCGCCGGGCCCCGGGGATGGCGAAAGAGGCGAGGTCTTCCGGCCGGAACCGGACCGGCGCCATCACCGTTTTCCCGTTGGTCCTGTCCAGCTCAAAACGGACCAGATCCCCTTCCTGGAGCCCGAGGGCGTCCCGAATGGCCTTGGGGATGGTCAGCTGTCCCTTGCTGGTCACGGTCGCCACGGTGGTGCCGGGCATCGCTTCATCTCCTTACCAGGATCGGCAACTTTCCTTACTTCACAAGGCCTATGCAGGACCGGCAAGCTCGATGGCTCCAGCCAAGCAGTGGGACAGCCGCTGGATCCCCGCCTCGGCCCGGCTGAGCAGCTCGGCCCGGTCCGGCCGGGGCGCCGGGGCGGATGCCTGTTCCAGCATCAGGGCGGCCAGCGCGGCCGGATCCCCCTTGGGGAAGAACCGGCAGCCGTCCTGGACGATCTCCCGGTTCACGGCGATGTCCGACAGCAGGGCCGGCACGCCCAGGGCCAGCGCGTCGGAGGCCGCGCCGCCGCCCCGGCCGCCTTCGAACCAGGTGGGCTGCAGCACGGCGATGGCGCCGCGCAACAGGGCGATCTGCTCGTCCTTGGCCAGGTGCCCCAGCAGGTGCACCTTGCCAGTGAGGTTCAGCTGGGCGATGAGCGCGCGGATGGTGCCGGGGTACCCGGGATCGCGGAAGTCCTGCAGGCCGCCGGTGCAGACCAGCGCGGTGGCCGGATCGCCGCCGGCCTGGAGGAAGGCGGCGAACGCCCGGATCGCCGTGGGGTGGTCCTTGTGGATCCAGAACTGGTTGCACACCATGAAATAGCGTTCCGGCACGGCGTGCCGCCGGCGCGCCGGGCCGGGGTCCAGGTCCAGCCAGGCCGGCCGCACGGTGGGCGCGAAGGGCAGCACCACGATCCTGGCGGCGCCGCCGGGGTGGAACCGCTCGGCGTCGGCCCGCACCGCGTCGGAATTGCAGATCACCACCGGCGCCGCGGCCAGCATCCGGGCGAAGGCCAGGTCCCGCCCGTCCCGCTCGGCCTGGCTGAACAGCTGGGGGAAATAGCGGTGCTGGAAATCGTAGAGGTAGCCCACCCAGGGCACCGGCGAGGCGGGCATGGGCCGCAGGCAGGGGATGGCCACATCGGCCCCCACCGCGACCAGGGCGGCCCGGAGCCCCCGGCGGCTGTCAGGGTAGACGTGGAACGCCAGGCGCGGGGCGAAATCGGCCAGGGCGGCCCGCACCTGCCGGGGATCCATGGGCCGCTCCGGGCGCCGGCCCTTCAGGGCGGCCAGGATGCTCCCCGGGAACTGCCGGGCCCGCTTGACCCAGGTGGGCCGGGGCAGCAGCGCCACCACCCGCAGGGCGGGATCGTGCAGGAGGCCCTCCAGGATCATCCGCACGAAGTCGACGCCCCCGGCCCAGCCGTTGAATTCCTTCAGCGGCACCGCCACCACCCGCACCGGCGTTCCGCTCACGGCCTGCCTGGCTTCAGGAAGCCCAGGATCTCCTCGCAGACGAGGTCCACCTGGCGGTCCTCCAGGCCGGGCCAGCTGGGCAGGTTGATGCCGCGCCAGCCCAGGTCCTCGGCCACCGGGTGGCGCTGGAACGGCTGGGCGTAGATGGGCATGGTGTGCGCCGGGTGGAACAGCGGACGGGTCTCGATGCCGCGCTCCGCCAGGCGCTGGCGCAGCGGATCGCGCTGCCGCTCGTGCTCCACCAGGATCGAGCACATCCAGTAGGAATGGGTGGCGCCCGGGGCCTCCCGGTGCCAGGTGACGCCGCTGCCTTCCAGGTTGCGCCGGTAGCGCTCGGCGATCACCCGCTTGCGCGCCAGGAAGCGCTCCAGCTGCTCCAGCTGGGCCAGCCCGATGGCGGCGCAGATGTTGGTCATGCGGTAGTTGAAGCCGATCACGTCGTGCCAGTATTCGCGCCTGGCGGCCAGCCCCTGGCCCTTGAAGTGCAGCGCGCGCTCGTGCAGGGTCTTGTCGTTGCAGACCACCATGCCGCCCTCCCCGGTGGTGATGGTCTTGTTGCCGAAGAAGCTGAACGCGGCGATGTCGCCGAAGCCGCCCACGTGGCGGCCGTGGTAGCGGGTGCCGATGGCCTCGGCGCAGTCTTCCACCAGGAACAGGCCGTGCTCCCTGGCGATGGCGCCCAGGGCGTCCATGTCGCAGGGATGGCCGTACAGGTGCACCGCCAGGATGGCCCGGGTGCGGGGCGTCACCTTGCGCTGCACATCGGCCGGATCCATCTGCCAGGTGTCCGCCAGCGAGTCCACGAACACCGGGGTCGCGCCGGTGTAGGTGATGGCGTTGACCGAGGCGATGTAGGTGAGGGTCGGCACGATCACCTCGGCCCCGGGGCCGATGCCCAGGGCCACCAGGGCCAGGTGCAGCGCCACCGTGCCGTTGCACACCCCGGCGGCGTGGCGCACGCCGACGGCGCTGGCGAAGCCCTCCTCGAACAGGGGCAGGTACTTGCCTTTGGAGGAGATCCAGGTGGAGTCGAGACAGTCGTTCACGTACTCCCGCTCGCGGCCGGCGAGGGTGGGCTGGTAGATGGGAATCTGGATCATCGACGCGTCCATGGATGGCTTCTAGGAAAGAGCAAATCCGGCTGAACGCAACGGGCACTTGGGTTCCAGACTTGCCGGGAATGTTGAAAAATACCTATAATGACCCTCTTGAAGGATACCAGATCATGGTTTTACTGCGATGGACCACCCCCCACGATCGGATTCCTCGGGTTCAGAGACCTTCCCTCGGCCGCCAAGGTTGAAAAAAGGGGAGGAACGGATCATGGGCAATGAGAAAGTAATAATCGTTGGGTTCAGCGGGCTGGGCCGGGAGGTCCTGTGGGCCGCCCGCCGGGCCCAGGCCCAGTCGCCGCACGGGAGCCCGGAGATCCTGGGCTACACCGAAAAGGCCCCGGCGGCGGACGCCCCGGACGACCTGCCCTTCCTGGGCATCGAGGGCCCCCGGCTGCTGGAATCGGCCACCCACTTCATCTGCGCCATCGGCGACAACCGGATCCGCAAGCAGGTGTGCGCCCGGGTCGAGGCCATGGGGCTCGAGCCCATCTCGGTGATCGATCCCTCGGTGCTGATCGGCCCGGGCGTGACCATCGGGGCGGGGTGCTACGTGGCGGCCGGCAGCATCCTCTCCCCCGGCGTCCGACTCGGCCGCCACGCCCTGGTCAACATGGAGTGCACCATCGGCCACGATGCCCGACTGGGCGACTTCGCCCAGGCCTGCCCCGGCGTGCGGGTGTCGGGCTGGGTGACCCTCGGCGAAGGCGCCCTGCTCGGCTCCAACGCCGTGGCGGCGCCGCGGACCACCCTGGGCGCCTGGTGCACCCTGGGCGCCGCCTCCTTCGCCCACCGCGACCTGCCCGCCGGAGCCACGGCCCTGGGGGTTCCGGCCCGGATCATCTTCAGGCGCGAGGAGCCGGCATGAAGCGAACCGAGTTCATCCAGATGATGGCCGACCTGCTGGAGGCCGAGCCCGGGGCCATCCAGCCCGGCGCCTCGCTGTTCGATTTCCCTTTCTACGATTCGGTCTGCGCGCTGATGCTCATGGTACGGCTGGAGGAGGACGCCAGGGTGGCATGCTCCCCCGCCGACCTGGCCGGGCTCACGACCATCGGCGACGTGGAAGCCCTCGTCGCCCGCCAGGTAGGGATCGATTGAGCCGAAACGAGGTGCCCCCCTTGGCCAGCAGCATCACCGGCATGCACTACTGCCTTCCCACCCGGATCCTCGGCAACGCCGAGCTGGAGCAGCGCTTCGGCGCCCCGGCCATCGCCTCCATCGTGAAGATGGCGGGCGTGCTGGAGCGCCGGGTGGTGGAACCGGGGATCACCGCCTCCGACCTGGCCTGCTGCGCGGCCCAGCGCTTCCTGGCGGCCCGCGGGATCGATCCCCGGGAGCTGGACCTGCTGATCTTCGCGTCCCAGACCGGGGACTACCAGCTTCCGGCCACCGCCTGCGTGCTCCATGCCCGCCTGGGCCTGGCCGAGACCTGCGCCTGCTTCGACCTGGGCCTGGGCTGCTCGGCCTTCCCCTATGCCATCCGGGTGGCCTCGGCCATGGTGGAGGCCGGCGGCCTGCGCAAGGCCCTGGTGGTGAACGCCGAGGCCATCACCACCCTGATCCATCCGCTGGACCGCGGCCTGGTGCCGCTCCACGGGGACGCGGCGGTGGTGAGCCTGGTGGAGCCCTGCCCGGCCGGCAGCGGCATCCTGTGGGCGGAACTGGGCACCGACGGCACCGGGTTCGAGCACCTGATCGTGCCGGCCTCGGGGGCCCGCCTGGCGCGCAGCGAAGCCACCCGCCAGGCGGTGCAGGACGAGGCCGGCTGCATCCGCAGCCAGGAGCACCTGCACATGAACGGCCCGGCCGTCTTCCACTTCTCCCTGCACAAGGTGCCGGAAGCCATCCAGGCCGCGCTGGCCAAGCACGGCATGACCCTGGCCGATTTCGACCTGGTGCTGCTGCACCAGGCCAACCGGACCATGGTGGACATGATCTACAGGATCCTCAAGGTCCCGGAGGAGAAGCGGTTCTACTTCATGGAGAAGGTGGGCAACGCCAGCGGCGCCTCCACCCCGATGCTGCTGGCAGAGGCCTGGCGCCAGGGCCGCGTCAAGCCGGGCGGCCGCACCCTGCTGGCCGCCTTCGGGGTGGGGCTGTCCTGGGGGATCCTGGCAGTGCAGTGGCCGGCCCAACTGGCCCCGGCCCCCATGGAAGAGGTGGACTATGCCCCCTGACACCCTGATCACCGGCGCCGGGTCCGGCATCGGCCGCGCCCTGGCGCTGCGGCTGGCCGCCGGGGGCGCCCGGCTGATCCTTCTGGGCCGGCGGCTGGAGCCCCTGCGGGAGGTGCAGTCCGCCCTTCCCGGCGCCGGCCACCTGGCCTTCAGCGTGGACCTGACCGACGGCGCCGCCGTGGCGGAGTGCTTCCGGCAGCTGCGCGCCGACGGCCACCAGCTGGCGGGCCTGGCGCACTGCGCCGGGATCCACTGGCTCCAGCCCATCCAGGTGACCAGCGCCGAGCTGTTCCAGCAGATGCTGGATTCCCACCTCACGTCCACCTTCCTGCTGCTGAAGGAGGCCCTGGGGCACCGGCTGTTCGCCCCGGAGGGCGCCAGCATCGTGCTGATGTCCTCGGCGGCGCCCCTCCAGGGCGGCCCGGGCTCGTTCGCCTACGCCTGCGCCAAGGGCGGCATGCTTTCCGCCACCCGGGTGGCGGCCGTGGAGCTGGCCAGCCGCAAGATCCGGGTCAACGCCATCCTTCCGGGCGTGGTGGACACCGGCCAGAGCCGCGCCTTCCTGGAAAAACTGTCCGAACAGCAGCGGGAGGCCATCGTGCGCCAGCACCCGCTGGGGCTGGGCAGCCCCGACGACGTGGCGGCGGCCGCGGAATTCCTGCTTTCCCCCGGCGCCCGCTGGATCACCGGCACCACCCTGGTGGTGGACGGCGGACTCACGGCCCGTTAATTCGGCTTCCCCACGATAATCACCAAGCACCTTGTTCCCAAACCAGAGGATCGAAAATATGGCTCTATCGGGCTGAGTTCGAAGTGCTCAGACCCAGATCTTGATCGGCCACAGCAGGCTCCCGGGATGCCCAGAAGACGGGACTCACCCTGGGCCCCTGTTCGGGGATATCACCGCGGCAGATGCCGATTGCCCGACCATCTGCCGTGGGCATGACTCCAGTCACCACGTGGTGGATGCTAGGCTCATTGCACAATGCCTCTCAACTCGGCCCTCGGCTCACGCCCGAGAATAATCCAATGAACTTGATCGCCTCGTTGCCCGTGGGTGGTTTCAGTATCATTTCATCAGGAGTTCCCGAAATAAGCCCTCCGAAATGCCCGCAGTTTCTTCTCGATCGGCCTGAGTAGGTGAATGAAATTTACGAGACAGGATTTGAAAGTATTTCCCATCGCGTTGGCTTGGTCACGGGCAATGACTAATTTTTCAACTTTTCTCTCTGTCTTGCCTAAATTGTCCACGAGCTGCTCGATCACATGTTCGAGTTTATCTGAAGAAATTTTATTAGATAATATTGGTGTTTCATCTTTTAATTTCAAATCCATCTTCCAATCGTTCCCCAATTTCATTAACTGCTGTCCGATTTCGACAAGGCCATCATCCTTAATAATTTTGGAATAAGAACCAACCATTGGGCCTTGGCCTTCGGCCAATCGCCAAGAGTTATTGTTCCAATAGGTGTTCAATTCTTCATCTGTCTTGTAAGCTAGGCTTTGGGATTGCCATCCAATCAGAGACCCAAACCCCGCAGAAATAATTCGACGCCCTTGTTCTCGTTTGATTTTTACATGATTTTTAGCCGGTTGAGGCAGGTGCCTGACCAAAATTCCGATTGCATCAACGATATGTCCAGGTCCTTCATCCTTGATGATGTCATGCTGACCATCGGTGTACTGAATATTAGGCAATAACCGAGCAATGACTTTGGAAGGGAATGGGATAGCAATGAATGGTAGACCATCTGCGACTTGTTCCCAAGTTGGTCTTAATGTATCCACGTGCGGTACCACGGAATACTGGCATCCAAGCAAACCATCCTGGTTAAAGTCCTGAACATCATTGTTCTGTGCATAATTAAGAACAGGAACCCTCAATGCATCTATACCGGATGACAGTTCGAGATCAATTTGCTGGGCAAGTGAATTACCCTTTACCGTCGAACACCAGAATTCATCTGCATCAAATCCAACGCTGACGTCAAACCCATCTAATATTGCAAGGCAAGTCAGAACAGAGACCATTTCTCGTTGGTAAAAATATGGAGATTCTTTGTAAATTACTGATAAACGGATAGAGTCAGAGGGAAATTGTTCAGGAAGAAAACTCGATATGGATGGATCACTGCCATGATCGTAGATATAAAAATCTCTAATCCCATTATTCACAAGATGCTTAATACTCATTACAAGTAATTCATGTGAATCTTTAACACAAGTTACAGCACAAATTTTCAGCATCTAATCTCCACATCCGACGAGCCAAGGAAACGAGCCACAGTTCCGATCTTCAACCTATTTTGCCATATTATATATGGGAAATATATGGCTTGTGTTTGGATCACCACTATAGGCAACGAATCTCCGGCTAGCATGCCCCTTACTGGACTCGTCCACGCCAAATCCCCCCGGTCACCACCCCGCGTGGCGTCGCAGGTAACTGAGCAGCGTTCCAGCTTCCTCCCAAGAGTCATTCCGCACTCGCCACCGCCTTTCATCTCCAGACCTCACGGGGTCTCATTCCGACAATTCCGGCCCACGCACACCGCTAAACCCAGGAGAGCCGCAACCACACCCCCACTCGGCACCACTTGGCTGTGGGATTCCAGGATGTTTGTTGAGACCATAGTGACCCAACGATGCCGCGCGGACTAGACTGAAACCCCATGTTCCTTGCCTTCCAGCTCCATCACATCGGCCTGCTGGTCCGGTCGATCGAACGCGCCACCGAAGCCCAGGTGGCCCGGTACGGCTACCGGATCGAAAGCCCCATCATCCACGACCCGGTCCAGACCGCCCGGGTGCGCTTCCTGCGGCTGCCCCAGGGCGCCCACTGGCTGGAGCTGGTGAGCCCCGAGGACGGCCGGAGCCGGTTGGCCGGGGCCCTGGAAAAGCGCGGGGAGGGCCTGCACCACCTGTGCTACCAGGTGCCCCGGCTGGCCGACGCCTGCGCGGAGCTGCGGGACGGCGGGCAGCTGCTGCTGGCCGAACCGGTGCCGGCGGCGGCCTTCGGCGGCCGGCCCATCGCCTGGTTCATGGACCGTTCCGGCCTGCTCACCGAACTGGTGGAGGCCGGCCCCGGCCCGCTTTCGCTGCCCGCCCAGGAGCCTTGACCATGGACCCGCTTCACCGCCTGCAGACGATCTTCCGGGACCAGTTCAACGACCCGGCCCTGACCATCGGACCGGAAACCTCCCCCGCCACCCTGCCCGCCTGGGACAGCGTGGCCCAGATCCTCATCGTGCTGGCGGTGGAGGAGGCCTTCGGGGTGCGCTTCACCACCCGGCAGGTGGCGGAACTGCACAGCGTGGCCGATCTCCTGGAGCGGCTGAACGCCGCGTGCTCCCAGCCGAAGTGATCGGCGCTCAATCCATGATGCCCTTGTTTACGAATACTATTGACCTCATAATTCGTAAGGAGGCATCCCATGAACGCCAAGGCTGAAACCATGGCATACCTTCATGCCCACGGATTGGAGGCGGTGGAACCGAAGGCGCTCAATGCAAGCTTGCGGTCCGCCATCGCGAGGCTCAAGGTCCTCTATTACCCAGGGATAGAGCAGGAGGGCCTGACGGCCGCGGAAATGGAAGTGGCCCGTGCCGGTGGGCTTGACCCCGCTCCCAGGTTCGCCCCGGGCGACGATCCCCTCCTCGCGGGGGCGATCAGCCACGCGAGCCTCGTCCAGACGGGGCTGACGACCCTGCAGGCTGCCAAGCTGCTCGGCGTGTCGGATGCGCGCATCCGGCAACGGCTCCAGGAGCGGACCCTCCTGGCCATCCGGGATGGGCGGTCCTGGAAGCTCCCCATGTTCCAATTCGCGGGCAAGGATGAGCTTCCGGGCTGGGGAGAGGTCGCCCAGGCGCTCCCCCGGGATATCTCCCCGGTGGCCGTGGAAAGCTGGCTGCTGCTCCCGAACTCCGACCTGGTCGCGGGAGCGGACGAAATCCCCACCAGTCCCCGTGCCTGGCTTCTGGAAGGCCGCCATCCACGACCCGTGGCCGCGCTCGCGGCCGGGTTGTCCTAGCCGATGCCCAAGCTTCCTCTCCCGCCTCCAAGGGAGGAGCTGGTCCGGATCGGGGCCGACATCCTCCTCCTGCCGGGACGGTGATCTGGCGGACCTACTCCCAGGCTGGGGCCCACCCCACGACCTGGGGACAGTTCCGCGCCTGGGGCCCCACCAACGCCCGGTTCGACCACCACCTTCCACCCCCGTGCTCGCAAAGCCGGGAGATCCTCTACGGGGCCATCGGCGCGGACGCGGCCGCCACGACCATCGCGGAGGTGTTCCAGGAGACCAGGACGGTCGACCGGGTTCGCGACGCGCACACCTGGGTGGCCTTCGCCACCGTCGCCGACCTGCGCCTGCTCGACCTCACGGGGAATTGGCCCACGAGGGCCGGGGCTTCCATAGCCCTTGGGTCGGGACCGCGGCCCCGCGCCCGCCGGTGGTCCGTGGCGATCTACGACGCCTACCCCGAGGTGGATGGCTTGACCTACCCGTCTTCCATGAACAGGAACGAACCCAGTGTCGCCCTCTACGAACGGGCCCGCCGGGCGATGCCGAGGTACCCGGTCTTCAACCGGACGTTTTCGGATCCGGCCGTTCTTGGCATGCTCAAGAACGTTTGCGCACCGTTGGGTTACCTGCTGGTTTGAGGCCACGGCCTGGTTCTGCTCCCCTTCGGGCCTCAGCCCAGCTTGAGGATGCTGTCCCCGCCCGGGTACTCCTCCGTCGTGCTTTCCCGCATCTTCTGCAGCACCTGCACCAGCACCCGGATCCGTTCGACCATCTCCATGACCTTGGTGAGCTTGGCCTCTTCGGGATACTTGCGGATCAGCAGTTCCACCTGCATGGAGATCACCGCCAGCGGGTTGTTGATCTCGTGCTTGAGGGTGCCGGCCATCTGGCGCAGGGAGTCCAGGCGCTCCACCGCCCGGGCCTTGCGCTGCAGCTCCTCGTGGCCCTTGAGCACCTGCAGCCGGTGGTGCAGGGTTTCCCAGCGGAACCCGTCCGGCAGGCAATCGGTGGCGCCGGCGGCCAGCAGCTGGGGGTAGAGCGGGTCGGGGGCCCGCACCACCAGGATCGGCACGGTGGCGAACAGCGGGTTGCGCCGGTAGGCCTCGGCGCAGGTGACGCAGTCGGCGGTGCCCTTGGCGTCGATCACCAGGTAGCTGAGCGGGGGCACCGGGATGTGCGGCGGCTCCTCCTCCAGCGGCAGCAGGGTGAGGTCGCCGGCCGCGGCGACGCTTTCGAACAGCCACATCAGCTCGAATTCCTCGGTCACCAGGCCCATGAGCGGGTGGCTGGCGGTCTCCGGGGCATGCTCGATCTGCTTGGCGAACACCAGGGACAGGGCCTGCTCGCTCCAGCGCCAGACGATGCCGGTCTCCTGGAGGGTGTGGAAGGTCCAGGGATCGGGGGTCGGGATGGGGATGCCGTTGGGGAACTGCAGCCGGAGGGTCCAGGTGGCGGGCTGTTCCTGCCACTCGCCGCTCACCCGGGCGCCTTCGGGCACTTCCATCAGGATCGGCTCCACCAGCCCCAGCAGCGCCTGGGCGGCCAGGCTGCCCGCCGCCCAGATGGTGCCCTTGGGCACCTGCTCCAGGTCCAGGGTGCTGTCGCGGATCTGCAGCAGGTCCCGCCAGGCGGGCTCCACCGTGGCCTGCAGCGCGTTCAGGCTGGTGGACACCGGCATCTCGATGGGCACTTCCAGGAGGGTCTCCTGCAGCCCGGAGCCCACCAGGTACTGCAGGCGCTCCGACTGGTGCCGGAGGATGGCCGCGCGGTCACCGTATCCGCTTTCCGCATAGCTCTGGATCCAGCGCAGGCTGGAGCCCATGGTGCCCAGCAGTTCGGCGGTGCGGGTGAGGGTCCGCTGGTAGCGCGCCTTCAGCCGCAGGAATTCGCCCTGGGCATCGGCCTGGCCCATGGCCCGCTGGGCCAGCTGGATGTGCCGCAGCCCCAGGGCGCCCTGCCGCACGAAGGTCTGCAGAAGGCCCAGGTCGAACCGGGTGAAGGGGTTGCCTTCCCGGCAGCGGTCCAGGTAGAGCACCCCCTGCACCGAGTGGTCCAGCTCGATGGGCGCGCACATCACCGCGCCCCGGTGCAGTTCCACCAGGCTGGCGCCGCCGAACCGGGGGTCGATCAGCGGGGCGTTGCTGAGCACCGCGGTGTGGTGCTCCAGGACGTAGTCCACCACCGAATGGGACAGCCCCTGGCGGTCTTCCAGATCGCCGATCCGGTGCAGGCTGCGCCAGCCGCCGCCGGGGTCGGTCATCACCACGATGCCCCGGTCGGCCCGCAGCAGCTCCAGCGACTCGGTGAGGATGCGGCGGAACATGGCGTCGGCGCTGCCCTCCTCCAGCAGGCTCTCGCTGGACCGGTGCAGCAGCTCCAGCGCCTGCATGAGCAGCCGGGAATCTCCGGGGGCGTGGGTTTCGGTGAACAGGTCGCCCACCCCCTCCAGGAAATTCACCCCGTCCAGCCCGGGGAAGCCCTCGGTGTACATCAGCACCCAGTCGCCCAGCCGCAGCTCCTGGCCGTCCACCAGGTTCGCCTCGTCGCCCTCGGCCACCGCCAGCCCGTTGACCAGGGTGCCGTTGTGCGAATCCAGGTCGCGGACGCTCCAGGCGCCGTTGCGCTTGGCCACCAGCGCATGGACTTTGGAAACGCTGGGATCCTGGGGCATGGAAACCGGGCAATGGACCGGATCCCGGCCCACCTGGCAGTCCCCGGTCAAGGCATGTCTGCGCAGGACATCTCCTTCGAACCATGACAGAAAGGGCACCCCGACCTCCGGCATTCCGACCAGGGCCGGCGCAGACCGCCAGATCCGCACCCAGCCCGGGGGACTATAAGATTTGCCCTAAGACTACCATTCCTGCTTTCAGGGAAGGGGATATTGGGTGGGACGGGTGCGGCTGGCCCGGTAGACCAGCACCGTCTTGCCCAGGGTGCGCACCACCTCCAGGCCGGGGACGCTGGCGGCCAGCTGGCGCCCCAGGGTATCCAGGTCTTCGGACGCGTTCTGGTTCAGCTTGATCTTCATGAGCTCAAGGCTGTCCAGCATCACGTCCAGTTCGGCGCCCAGGGCCTCGGTCAGGCCGGATTTGCCGATGTGCACATGGGCCTTGAGCGGATGGGCCTGGGCTTTGAGGAACTGGCGTTGGCGGGGGGTGAGCATGACGGGCCTCGTGGCTTAGAGTCTAGCTCAATGGGCGATGTGGCATACTTCAAGCATGCCCATTCGCACTGCGCTCCCTTCCATCCATGGCTAGAACCACCCAGCCCACGCTCGTCCACCGCCTGCAGTACGGCCTGGCCATGGCCGTGATCTGGCTGGTTTCCGGCCTTAGCTGGCGGATCGCCTGGACCCTGGGCCGGGCCGTGGGCCACCTGTACTACCTGATCGACGCCCGGCACCGCCGGGTGGTGCGGGAAAACCTGCGGTCCTCCGACCTGGGCCTCACCGAGACGGAGATCACGGCCCTGTCCCGGGACTGCTTCGCCCATTTCGGCGCCCTGCTGTTCACCACCCTGCGGATCCTCCAGACCACCCCGGAGGAGATCCGCCGCATCACCCGGATCGAGGGGCGGGAGCACATCGAAGCCGCCTTCCGGGAAGGCAAGGGGATCATCGGCCTCACCGGCCACATGGGCAACTGGGAGCTGCTGGCCCTGGCCTTGAGCCTGGGCGGCTGGAAGATGGCCGAGATCGGCCGCGCGCTGGACAATCCGCTGCTGGAGGCCCGGCTGCGGGCCTTCCGCACCGCCTACGGCAACTCGGTCATCGCCAAGGACGGCGCGGTGCGCGGCTCCATCAAGGCGCTGAAGGAGGGCCAGATGATCGGCTTCCTGCTGGACCAGGACGCCCTCACCGGCGGGGTGTTCGTGAAATTCATGGGCCGCTGGGCCTCCACCTTCTCCACCGCGGCCGTGCTGGCCCTGCGCTTCGACCTTCCGGTGCTGCCGGTCTCCAGCCGGGTGGGCCCCGACGGGGTGGTCACCCTGACCGCCTACCCGCCCTTCCACGTCGCCAACACTGGCGACCCCGCCCGGGACGCCTGGGTCGGCACCCAGCGGATGACCCGCTGGATCGAGCAGCGGGTGCGCGAGAACCCCACCCAGTGGTTCTGGATGCACCGCAGGTTCAAGACCCAGCCCGGCCCCGGGCAGCCGGAGCCGCCGCCGGAAGCCTGGGTGCAGGCGGACCAGGCCGAATCCGGCTAGCCCCGCTCAACCTTCCGCCGCGGCCCCGGGTCGAAGGAAGATCCCACCCGGCCCGTTTGTCCCGTTCCAGCCCAAAGGATCAGGCTGTTCTTTCCTTGCAGCGGCCGTGGTCCATTCGGGTGATGATGCTAGAATCGGCAGTTTTGTGGAAAAAGGATTGGTGAATGCTCACCCGCTTTTGGAAAAAACAGAACAGGGTCCTGTCCAACTACTTCAAGACGGGCTTTGTTCCCAGGGTGCTCATCAGCGGCGTCAACCGCGCCTTCTTCAAGAAATTCAACTTCAAGCACAACAACCAGGCCGAAGCCATGGAAATGGCCAAGGTGTTCCACGAGCTGGGCTATCAGGTGGACGTGGTGAACTACGACAACCCCATGGCCATCGACTATTCCCGCTACGACGTGGTGATCGGTTCGGGCAACCCGGTGGAGAACCTGTTCCTGGGAACGCCCTCCCGGTTCCCCAAGACCATCTTCTATGCCTGCGGCGCCTACACGCCCTTCTCGAACACCGCCAGCCTTGGCCGGCTGGACGACCTGTACCGGCGGAAGCGGATCTGGCTGCCGGGATCGGCGCGGCTGAGCAACCCCGGCCTGGGCATCGAACGGGTGGTTGACGGCCTGCTGGTGCTGGGCAACGCCTTCACCGCCGGCACCTACCGGGCCATCACCCCCAGGCCGGTGCACCAGCTGCCGCTGGGCTTCCTGAAGACGGCGGACGCCACCGAGATCATCGATTCCAGGGACCTGGCCCAGACCCGCCAGCACTTCATGTGGTTTTCCGGCACCGGACTGGTGCACAAGGGCCTGGATCTTGCCCTGGAGGCGTTCAGCCGGCACCCCGAACTGCACCTGCACATCTACGGCGACATCGAGCAGGAGGGGGCCTTCATCCGCGCCTTCCGGCACGAGCTGCGGGAACTGCCGAACGTGCATGTGGAAAGCTTCCTTTCGCTGCTTTCGCCGGAATTCACGGCCGCGCTCCGGACCACCGCCTTCATCCTCTGCCCCTCCTGCGCCGAGGGCTGCAGTTCCTCGGTGCTGAACATCTGCGGCAACGGCGGCCAGATCCCCATGCTCACCCGGCAGTGCGGCATCGAGCTGAAGGATTTCGGCATCCTGATCCAGGACACCACGGTGGAGGCGGTGGAGGCGGCGCTGCTGGAGGCCGCCTCGCTCACCGACGCCGAACTGGAGCGCCGCCAGCGCAGTTCCGCCGCCTTCTTCCACCAGGAGCACTCCATGGAACAGTTCCATTTGCGGATGAAGCGGGCGGTGCAAAGCATCCTCGCCGGCGGGGAGGCCTGATGGAAATCCTGGTCACCGGAGGGGCGGGCTTCATCGGCAGCCACACCGCGGATTTCCTGGTGGCCCGGGGCCACCACGTCACGGTGCTCGACAACCTGTGCAACGGCTCGCGCGACCAGGTTCCCCCCGGGGCCGACTTCCTGCAGCTGGACCTGGGCGACCCCACGCTCCCCGGCCATCTGGCGCGGCTGCGTCCCGAGGCCGTGCTCCACTTCGCCGCCCAGATCGATGTGCGCACCAGCTGCTCGGCCCCGGTGTTCGACGCCCAGCAGAACATCCTGGGCACCCTGGCCCTGATCGAGGCGGGCCTGGCCAACGGACTCCAGCATTTCATCTTCGCCAGCAGCGGCGGCGCCATCTATGGCGAGGCCCACGGGCCCCAGGACGAGGGCCACCCGGAACAGCCCATCAACCCCTATGGCGTGGCCAAGCTCTCGGTGGACAAGTATCTGCACGCCTACACCGTGCAGCGCGGCCTGCGCACCTGCAGCCTGCGCCTGGCCAACGCCTACGGCCCCCGCCAGGGCGCCGTGGGGGAAGCCGGGGTGGTGGCGATGTTCTGTCGGCGGCTGGCCCGGGGCCAGGCCCCTCGAATTCATGGTGACGGCCTCCAGACCCGCGATTTCGTCTACGTGGGCGACCTGGCCGAGGGCTTCGGCGCGGCGCTGGAGCAGCGGGCCGCGGGGGTGATCAACCTGGCCACCGGCCGCGAGACCAGCATCCTGGAACTGGCCCGGGGCCTGTGCCTGCAGGCGGGGCTGGATCCCGCCGGCATCGAGCACGGGCCCGGCATCGCCGGCGAGCAGCGGCGCTCGGTGCTGGACCCGGCCAAGGCGCGGGCCGAGCTGGGCTGGAGCGCCCGGACCCCCGTCGCCCAGGGGCTCGCCGCCACCTGGAACGGGTTCAGATAGCGCCGTCCCAGGGGGGCAGGCCCTGGTCGGAGGCGCGGTCCACCGTGGTGCCGTCGGTCACCCAGGCGAAATAGTCCTTCAAGGCCACCGGGAACCGCTCCTGCGCCTGCAGGGCCTCCCACTGCTGCCGGGCGCCGCGGTAGCCGTAATACTGCTCCTTGAAGGCCGCCTGGGAAGGCAGCACGTAGGCGAAGTGGCTGAACACCAGGCCGCGCGCCTCGGTGCAGGCGTGCCGGAAGGCGTTGAGCCGCTGCAGGCGGACCTTGGGCCCCCGGCCCCGGAGCCGGCGCCAGCGGGTGCGCAGCTGCTGCCAGCGGCCGGCCAGCATGGGCGGCTCGTGGCTGACCCAGCGGTCGCCCGGCCGGAACCGCCACACCCGCAGCCACTCGAAGCGGCTGTTGTTGCCGTAGCACTCCCGGCTGGAGGTGACCAGCCCGGGGCCCACGTAGAAGTGGCAGCGGAAGAAGGCGGCCCTGGGCTCCGGGTTTTCCTGGAACATCTGCCGGCAGGCGAGGATCTGCTCCACGGTCCAGAATTCATCCACGTCCACCTGCCAGAGCAGGCAGGGTTCCCGCAGGTTGGCCAGGGGCGCGTTGACCATCTCCAGCTTGCCGTTCCAGAACGCGCCGCCGGGCTTGCGGTAGACCGTGACCTGGCCGGGATGCTCCCGCTGCAGGGTGTCCAGGTACTCCCGGGTGCCGTCGTTGCTCAGGCCTCCGGAATGGAACGCCGCGTCAATGCGCCCGCCGTTGGCCAGGCTCCAGGCGGTGTCGAAGGTCAGCTCCGCCACGCCCTCGATGATGTGCCAGTGCCACGGGAACGGCAGCTGCCGGAAGACCTCCAGGTGGTGCCGGATGAAGGGCTCGCCGTTGAGCACGATGGTGAAGAAGTGGATCGGCGGATGCGGGTCACAGGCCATTGGCGAGCACACCCCGGAAGAATTCGATGGTCTGGCCCAGCCCGTCCTCGAGTTCCACCACCGGCTCCCACTGGAGCAGGGCCCTGGCCTGGGCGATGTCCGGCTGGCGCTGCTTGGGATCGTCTTCCGGCAGGGGCTGGAAGACCATCCTGGAGCCGGACCCGGTGAGCCGGATGATCCGCTCCGCCAATTCGACCATGGGGATCTCCACCGGGTTGCCGAAATTCACCGGGCCGCTGGCCGTTTCCTGCTCCATCATGCCCATCATGCCGCGGATCAGGTCGTCCACGAAGCAGAAGGAGCGGGTCTGGCGGCCGTCCCCGTACAGGGTGATATCCTGGCCCTGGAGCGCCTGCATGATGAAATTGCTCACCACCCGGCCGTCGTTGGGATGCATGCGGGGCCCGTAGGTGTTGAAGATGCGCATCACCCGGATATCGATCCCGTGCTGGCGCTGGTAGTTGAAGAAGAGGCTTTCCGCGCACCGCTTGCCCTCGTCGTAGCAGCTGCGGGTTCCGATCGGGTTGACGTTGCCCCAGTAGGACTCGGTCTGGGGATGCACCGAGGGATCGCCGTACACCTCCGAGGTGGAGGACTGGAGGATGCGGGCCCCGGTGGCCTTGGCCAGGTCCAGCATGTTGATGGCGCCCAGCACGCAGGTCTTGATGGTCGCCACCGGGTCCCGCTGGTAGTGCACCGGCGAGGCGGGGCAGGCCAGGTTGTAGATCCGGTCCACCTGCAGGGACAGGGGCACGGTGACATCGTGGCGGATCAGTTCGAAATGGGGATCGGCCAGGAGATCGGCGATGTTGCTGCGGAATCCGGTGAACAGGTTGTCCAGGCAGAGCACGTCGTGCCCCTGCCGGACCAGGGTCTTGCAGAGATGGGAGCCGAGAAACCCGGCCCCGCCGGTCACCAGGATGCGTTTGTGTGTCGTCATCCAGCCAGTGTATTACAGATGCAGCGCCGCCTTCACCCAGGGAATGGTCGCCCGCAGCCCCTCGTCCAGGCCCACCCGGGCCTGCCAGCCGAAGCGCTCCAGGGCGCGGCTGGTGTCCAGTTTCCGCTTGGGCTGGCCGTCCGGGTAGCCGGGGTTGAAGCTCAGCTCGCCCTGGAACCCGGTGAGGGCGCGGATCTTCAGGGCCAGGTCGCGGATGCTCAGCTCGGCGCCGGTGCCCAGGTTCACCGGGTCGCCGTCCTCGTACTTGGCCATGGCCTCGCAGATGGCTTCGGCGGCATCCTGGACGAACAGGAACTCGCGGCTGGCGGCTCCGGTGCCCCACAGCTCCACCGCGGGCGAGCCGACGGCCTTGGCCTCCAGGAACTTGCGGATCAGGGCGGGGATGACGTGGTTGTTCTCCGGGTCCAGGTGGTCGCCCGGCCCGTAAAGGTTGACCGGCATCAGGAAGATGCCCCGGGTGGCGTATTCCTGCCGGTAGGCCTGGAGCTGGACCATCAGGGCCTTCTTGGCGATGCCGTAGGGGGCGTTGGTCTCCTCCGGATAGCCGTCCCAGAGGCTGTCCTCTCGGAACGGCACCGGGCAGAACTTGGGATAGGCGCACACCGTGCCCAGCACCAGGATCTTGTCCAGGCCTTCGCTCCGGCAGGCCTCCACCAGATGCAGGCCCATGGCCATGTTGGTGTAGAAGAAGTAGCCGGGATGCTGGCGGTTGGCGCCGATCCCGCCGACCTTGGCGGCCATGTGGATGACCCCCTGGGGCCGGTGTTCCCGGATGAAGCGCGCGGCGGCCGCGGGGTCCAGCAGGTCGCATTCCAGCGAGGTGGGCGCCAGCGGGATGGCGCCCCGGCGCTCCAGTTCCGCCACCACCGGCCGGCCCAGGAAGCCGTGGCCGCCGGTGACCCAGATGCGTTTGCCCGCCAGTGGAAAGGTTTCCGGAAAGCCCATCAGAATTCCCCCCTGGGCGTTTCGGCATGGCCGGCCTGCTTGAGCACCGCCTCCCGTTTCGCCAGTTCCATGTCCCCGGCCACCATCATGGCGGCCAGGGTCTTGATGTCGGTGCCTGCCTCCCAGCCGAGCAGCGCCAGCGACTTGCTGGCATCCCCCTCCAGGTGGTCCACCTCGGCCGGCCGGAAGTAGCGGGGATCGATCTCCACCCACTCGGTCCAGTCCAGGTCCAGCTGGGCGAACACCAGGCTGAGGAACTCGCGGATGGTGAGGGCGGTGCCGGTGGCCACCACGTAGTCGTCCGGATGGTCCTGCTGGAGCATCCGCCACATGGCCTCCACGTAGTCCCCGGCGAAGCCCCAGTCGCGCCTGGCGTCCAGGTTGCCCAGGTAGAGCTTCTTCTGCAGGCCCAGCTTGATGCGGGTGGCGGCCCGGGTGATCTTGCGGGTGACGAAGGTCTCGCCCCGCCGCGGGCTTTCGTGGTTGAACAGGATGCCGTTGCAGGCGAACATGCCGTAGCTTTCCCGGTAGTTCACCACCTGGCAGTGGGCGTAGACCTTGGCGCAGGCGTAGGGCGAGCGGGGCTGGAAGCGGGTCTGCTCGTTCTGCCTGGGCTTGGCGCTGCCGAACATCTCGCTGGAGCCGGCCTGGTAGAAGCGGACCTGGCGCCTGCTGGCATCCTGGTAGGAGCGCAGGGCCTCCAGCAGCCGCAGGCAGCCGAGCCCCACCACCTCCGCGGTGAATTCCGGCTGGTCGAAGCTTACCCGCACATGGCTCTGGGCGCCCAGGTTGTATACCTCGTCCGGGGCCACCTGGTCGAGGATCCGGCGCAGGCCGCCGCTGTCCTGCAGGTCGCCGAAGTGCAGCTGGAGCCGGGTGCCCTGGTGCGGGTCGGCGTAGAGATGGTCGATGCGGTCGGTGTTGAAGGTGGAAGCCCGGCGGATCACGCCGTGCACCTCGTAGCCTTTGGCCAGCAGCAATTCCGTGAGATAGCTGCCGTCCTGGCCGGTGATGCCGGTGACGAGCGCGCGTGGGGCCATGGGCAAACTCCTGTGGTTATTGATTTTCACTGATCGGGGGGGAAATGCCAAGGCCGCTCAGCTCCGGGCCGGCCAACGGAAGGTGACATCGGCGAACCAGGCGAAGCCGTTGCGGGCCAGCCCGGCCACGTTGAGCACCGCCTGCTCGCGCTGCCAGGCGGCGCCCAGGCCCAGGGTGGTGCGGTTCGAGGCGCGGAAGTCCAGGGTCTGCTGCAGCCCGGTGAAGCGGTTCTTGCCGGGGGTCTGCCCCGGGTGGTCCTGGCCCCAGGCCACGGGATCGTCCCGGAACGGGCGGAACCCGCGCACCAGCCAGGTGGCGCTGGTGAGCCGCGCGCCGAGGTCCAGTTCCAGCTTGGCGGTGGTGGTGACCGCTTC
>JARLGP010000178.1 GCA_031292735.1 Holophaga sp. | reverse complement strand
GTTGTATATCAAAACCGGAAGGCCGGGGGCCGCCTCGGTGAGGGCATGTTTGTGGGCCACCAGCCCGCCCGGGGTGGGGTTTTTTTTGTAGGGGGTCACCACCAGGGCGCCGTGGGCGCCCAGCACCTGGGCCCGGCGGGTCCAGGCCCCGGCCAGGCCGGTGGCGTTGGAGCCGCTGCCGACGATGACCGTGGGGCCGCCGGCCTCCTCCAGGCAGGCCGCGATCAGGGCGTCCCGCTCGGCGTCCACGATGGTGGCGGCCTCGCCGGTGGAGCCCAGCACCACCACGCCGTCGGCGCCGCCGTCGACCACGTGGCGCATGAGCTGGCGGAACCCCGGCAGGTCCACATCGCCGTCGGCGGTGAAGGGGGTGGCCAGGGCGACGAACATGCCGGTGAGGAGGGCGGGCATTCCAGCGGACGGGGTCATGACGGGTCTCCGAATTGGAAAAGCGGATCCAGGGTTTCCTGGGCGTACTGATCGAAGGTGAACAGGCCCTTGCGGCCGCGCACCCAGCGGGCGGAAAGCACCGCGCCCCGGGCGAACACGCCCCGGGAGCGGGCCCGGTGGGTGAGCTCCAGCACCTCGGCGGGGCCGTCCAGGCCCACGGTGTGGGCGCCGAACTCCGACCCGGCCCGCAGCACGCCGATGCTCAGCTGCTCGGGGGCCGGGGTGTCCAGGGTCCAGGCGGTCTTGCGCGGGCAGCCGGCCATGACCGCGGCGGCCAGCCGCTTGGCGGTGCCGCTGGGAGCGTCGGCCTTGAGCCGGTGGTGGTGATCGGTGATGAAGGGGTCCAGTTCCGGGTCCAGGGCGGCGAACCGGCCCAGCACCAGGGACAGCCGGGCCATGAGCGCCACCGCCAGGCTGAAGTTGGGCGAGGTCAGCACGGCGATGCGGCCCTGGATGCGGGCCTGGAGATCGGGCAGGGACCAGCCGGTGGCGCCGATCACCAGATCGGTGCCGGTGGCCAGGGCCCAGTCCAGGTGGCCGGGGACCGCGCCGGCGACGCTGGCGTCGAAGGCCAGCTCGGCGCCGGCCGGGGGCGGGCCGTCCTCCAGGTCCAGGTGCCAGACCAGCTCCAGGTCGCCCGCGGCCCGCACTTCCTGGGCGATGGCGGAGCCCAGGCGGCCGCGTCCGAAGATGCCGACCCGCATGGGCGCCCGGTCCGTCGAAACCGTCCGGTCGGTCATGACCGGGCCTCGCTTCCGGCCTCGAACAGCGCGGCGTGCAGGGCCCGCAGGGCCGGCTTGGCGTCCTCCTGGCGCACCACGAAGCTCAGGTTGATCTCGTTGGCGCCCATGCTGATCATTTCGATGTTGATGTCGCGCATGGCGCCGAAGCAGCGCCCGGTCACGCCGGGGGTGAGCTTGAGCCGCTCGCCGACGATGGCGACGATGGCCCGGTCCCGGGCGATGCCCACGGTGGCGAAGGCCGCCAGGTCTTCCAGCAGGGCGTCCAGCGGCGCGTCGGCGTCCACCGTCAGGGACACGCTCACCTCGGCGGTGGCGATGAGATCGACGCTGATCTTGTGCCGGGAGAACACCTGGAACAGGCTGGCCAGGAACCCGCTCTGGTTGAGCATGTGCGCCGAGGTGACGGTGAGCACGGTGATGGGGCCGCGCTGGGCCAGGGCCGTGACCGGCCGGCCGGTGATCACGGCGGCGGTGATGGTGGTGAACCGGCCGTGAGGGCGGCGGGTGTGGCGCACCGTGACCGGGATGCCGGCCTCGACCGCCGGCTGGATGGTGGCCGGGTGCAAGACCTTGGCGCCGAACGCCGCCAGTTCCGCCGCCTCGGCGAAGCTCAGCTCGGCGATGGGCTGGGCCTCGGGCACCACCCGCGGATCGCAGGTGAGCACGCCTTCCACATCGGTCCAGATCTGGATGTCCGCGGCGCCCAGGGCGGCGCCGTAGAGGGCGGCGCTGTAGTCGCTGCCGCCCCGGCCCAGGGTGGTGGTGAGGCCGCTGGCGGTGGCGCCGATGTAGCCCTGGGTCACCACCGCCCGGCCGGCGCCCAGGTTCGGGGCCAGGTGCTGCCGGGCCAGCGCGGTCAGTTCCTTGAAGGCGGGCTGGGCGTTGCCGTGCACGCCGTCGGTGCGCACCACGGTGCGCGCATCCACCCAGGCGGCGCCCCAGTGCGCGGCCCGGATACGGGTGGACAGCCGCTCGCCCACGCTGGCGATGGCGTCCATGCTGCGCGGGCTCAGCTCGTGCAGCATGGCCACGCCGCGCAGCAGCAGCTCCAGTTCGCCGCCCAGCTCCACCAGGGCGGTGTCCAGCTCCGCCGGAAGGCCCTGGGGCATCAGGTCCTGGGCGATGCCCCGGTGGCGCTGGACCAGGCCGCGGTGCAGCTCCATGGCGCCGCCCAGGTCGCCCCGCTCGGCGCGGCGGGCGGCCTCGAACAGGGTGTCGGTGGTCTTGGCGGTGGCGGACAGCACCACCAGCGGCGCGTTGGGCAGCGCCTCGGTGACCAGGGCGGCCACTTCGCGCATGCAGGCCGCATCGGCCACGGAACTTCCGCCGAACTTCAGAACGATCATCGCAACACCCCCTGGCTGGCGGCGATGCGGGTGACCTGGAACATGGGGTGGCCCGCCAGGCGGCGGATGAAACGCTGGCCCACAACGCCTGTGGCGCCGAGGACGGTTACCGGGATGGGTGACATGGGGAGGCTCCTGAAGGGATTAAAAGGGCGGCAGGGGGTATTCATTGTTCCAGAAAGTGCAAGGCCAGACGGTGGTTGAGCTCCGCTCCGGCGAGCAGGTCGGCCAGGGCGATCCGTTCCCGGTCGGTGTGGGCCACCCGGATGCTGCCCGGGCCGGCCAGCACCAGGGCGGCGCTGGGCACCAGCCCGCCCAGCATGGGCAGGTCGGAGCCGAACGGCATGGGCGCCCGGTCGAAGCCGGGGATCTCGGGGTAGCGGCAGGGCGGGTCGGCCAGCAGCACCTTCAGCTCGCCCTGGGCCGGGTGCATGGCCTCCAGGGCCCGGCGGAAGCCGGAGCCGGGCACGGTGCGCAGGTTCACCATGGCCTGGGCCTGGTCCGGCACGATGTTCACCGCCGTGCCGCCCTGGAGGGTGCCCAGGTTCCACACCTCGGGGCCCAGGTCGGGGTCGCGCCCCAGGGGCAGGCGGCGCATGGCCTCCAGCCAGTCCAGCAGGTCGAGCAGGGCGCTGTGGCCCAGTTCCGGGGTGCCGCCGTGGGCGGCCCGGCCCCGGCAGGTGAGCAGCAGGTTCTCCACTCCGCGCTGGCCCGCGGCCAGCTTGAGCTCGGTGGGCTCGCCGTTGATCAGCGCCCGGCACCCGGTGAACCGGTCGGCCCAGTGGCAGACTTCCTGGGCGCCCAGGCTGTCGGTCTCCTCCCCGGCCACCCCCAGCCAGGCGAAGTCGCTGCGGCCCTCGGCCAGGAGCCGGTCCAGCGCCAGCCACTGGGCCACCATCTGGCCCTTGGCGTCGCAGGCGCCCCGGCCGAACAGCAGGTCCCCTTCCCGCCGGGGCGGCAGGAACGGGGGCACCGTGTCCAGGTGGGTGGAGAACAGGATGCGCGGCTCGCCCCAGGTGGCCAGCACGTTGCAGCGGCCCGAGTCCAACTGCCGCACATCCACCCGGGCGCCCCGGGAACGCAGGGCGGGCAGCAGCACGGGCAGCAGTTCCGCCTCCCGGCCGGACGTGGAATCCAGGGCGCACAGGTCGGTCAGGAGCCCCAGGACTGGGTCGGGAGCCGTGGGTGGGTGGGACGCGGTGGGTTGCACGAAGACCTCCAATTTCGAGGGAAGCCTTTGAACCCACCATGGTACCCCTAAGGGTCAGGATGTTCGTCTTCAGGCACTTCGCGGCAACGGGATGCCGCGACAGCCGCAGGGTGTTAGCCCTGGCGTCCAAGGTGCGCGCTGATGATACGCGAACCCTTCGGCGATCCACCCCTTTCGCCTGCTCTCACCGGGCTCATCGCCCTCCCGCAGGTTACTGATGGGAATCGCTCCTCCATCGGTAGCACTACCCTGGCACAGGCGCGGCCGGCTGGCAAGGAATTTCCGCGCCGGGCCCGGCCGGGCGGGGGGTAGAATGGCGGCATGACTCACGTCTCCTACCCCTCCACCTCGGCCACCCGGCTCCTGAAGGGGCTGAAGCTGCCCTACACCGAGCATCTGTACCGCTACGAGGAACACGGCGGAACTAAAGTCTGCGCCCGGGAGCTGGAGGTGCCGGAGCACTGGGTGGTGAAGACCCTGATCATGGAGGACGAGGCCGGCAAGCCGCTGGTGATGCTCATGCACGGGGACCTGGAGGTGAGCACCAAGGCCCTGGCCCGGCAGATCGGGGCCAAGTCGGTGCACAACTGCAAGCCCGAGGTGGCCAACCGTCACTCCGGCTACCTGGTGGGCGGCACCAGCCCGTTCGGCACCCGCAAGGCCATGCCGGTCTACGTGGAAAAGAGCATCCTCGACCTGGAGCAGATCTTCATCAACGGCGGCAGCCGGGGGTTCCTGGTGGCCCTGGCGCCGGCCGCGCTGGTGCGGGCCCTGAACCCGACCCCGGTGGAGGCGGCGCTCAATCCTGAAGCACCTGCACCTTGAAGTTGAAGCTCGGGGTGGCCTGTTCGGGGGCCTGGCCGTCGCCGGGCGCGGATCTTCCGGGGCGCTCGCTGAACACGCCGCGGTAGCCTTCCGCGCCCTTCTTCATGTTCCACCGGGTGGCGATCCAGGAGCCGTCGCCCTTGCGCATGCGCAGCTCGAACGGGGCGGTGCGGGGGTGCTCCAGGCTGCGGCGGAACCGGTCCAGGTCCTCCGGATGGATCAGCGCCTCCAGGCCGGCCAGGTCCCGGGGCAGTCCGCCCAAGGGCAGGCCCAGCAGTGCCAGCCCTTTATCGGAGACCACCAGCTCCTCCTCGGTGAGGTACCAGGGCACCACCCGCCCCGCCCGGGCCGCCTCCATCAGGTCCGGCGGCACGGCCAGGGTCTCGGGCATCGGGTCGTGGGCCGGGTCCCGCTCGGTGACGTCCACGAAGCTGAACACCTTGCCCACGGACTCCTTGCCCATGCGCTGGGACCGGCCGTAGGCCTCGATGGTGCGCTGGTCCTTGCCCACCAGGAAGCCCAGGGCCCTGCGCTCGGCGCGGTCGCCCAGGGCCCGGGTCTCGCTCAGGAAGGTTTCCGGGTCAGCGAACTGGTCCTGCAGGAACCGGAGCACCCGCTCCAGGTCCATGGGGGCCATGACGTACTCCGGGATGCCGCACAGCGACATGAACTTGCGGTTGTAGGTGGCGATCCTTCCCGCCAGGTCCACCACCAGGATGCCTTCGGAGGTGGACTCCAGGACGGTCCGCAGCAGCGAGGCCAGTCGGGCGTTCTCCGCCTCGGCCTCGCGCAGGCTGGCCAGGCCCCTGGCCTCCCGCAGGGCGCGCCGGACGGCCGGGGCGAGCAGGGCCAGGCCGGACCGGGCCACCACCTCCGCGGCCCCCTGGCGCAGGTATTCCGCGGCCAGTTCGGCATTCGCCTGGTCGATCAGCAGGATCACCGGCAGGTTCGGGCAGCGCCGTTTGGCCAGGGTCAGCGCATCCTGGCCGGAAAATCCCGCCAGCGGATCGGCCACCAGCAGGACATCGTAGCTCCAGCCCTCCTTCAGCGCGTTCTGGAAGGCTTGCTGGCCCCTCACCCAGGCCAGCCCGGCGGGCAGATACTCGCGCCGGAGGAGATCGGCCACCGGCCCGACCTCTTCCTCCCGGTCTTCGAGGTACAAAATCCGATAATCCATCTTCATTGGATTCTCAGCAGGCATTGGATAAGTATTTCAATTATCAATTATAGGCCTTTTCCTGGCCAGGTCGGCAATCACTTCGCTTCCTGCAGCGCCCGCAGCAGCCGGGCCTGACGGGGCCCCCGGGGGCAGCGGGCCAGGGCCTGCTGCAGCCGCTCCTGGGCCTGGGCCAGCAGGCGCGCCCGCTGTCCGGGGAGCGCCTGCAGCTCCAGGACCAGGCAGAGCCCTTCCAGGGCGTAGGGGGAAGCGGAGTCCGGGTTCTGGCTCCGGGCGCTTTCCGCCAGGGCCCGGGCCTGGGCCACGCTGGCGCCGGGGTCCACGCCGTGGGCGGCCTCCCATTGGGCGCGGATGAGCCAACTGTCGGCCAGGGTCTCCTTCAGGGACCAGGGGCCGCCCTGGGCCAGGGGCTGGAGCCGGTCCAGGGCCGCGGCCAGGGTCGGCCGGGGATCGCGGCCCCGGGCGGCCTCCACCTGGGCCTTGAGGTTCATCCATTCCCAGTAGTAGTCCCGCCACAGGAACGGAGTGTGGCCGGCGTTCTTCAGGGCCTCGTCCAGGGCCGGGCCCGGATCGCCGCCCCGCTGGAATTCCCGTTGGGCCATATGCCCGTAGATCAGCATCCGGTCCGCGCGCAGGGCCGGGGAGAGCGGCTCCCGGCACCAGATGTCCAGGAAGGACCGGGCCGCCTTCAGTTCGGGCTCCGGGTCCTGGCCGTACAGCGCCAGGCGCCTGGCCTGCAGGGAGTGCAGCGCCAGCCAGTCGTCCTGGAGGTCCGGGTCGGTGGGATCCAGGCGCAGGGCCAGGTTGCAGGCCGTCTGCATCTCCCCCAGGGACGGCCGGGGGCTGTCGCCCCATTCCAGGGTGAGCGCCGCCAGGCCGCGGGCCGCCAGGAAGAAGGCGTGGTACGAGGCGGGGTCGCTCTGGCCCACGGCCAGGGCCCCCTTGGCCGCGCCCATGGCCTGCTGGTAGCGCAGCTCGGCCTTGGCCAGGTGTCCGGCCTCCTGCTCCTGCCGGGCCAGGCCGGTGAGGCAGGTCGCTTCCAGGGTGGCCGCCTCGTAGTGCCAGGGCATGGCCAGGAAGGCGGCGTGGCCGATGGCGGCGCCTCGCAGGTAGTCCTTGGCCAGGCAGGCCACCACCGCCTCGTCCACCTGGCTGGGCTCCTGGTTCCGGGCCTGGTGCAGGATGCCCTGCACCTGCTCGGTCATGGGCACCGAGGCCGAAGCCGGGGCCGGCAGCTGCGGGTCGAACTGCGCGGAAAGCTCGGCCGTCCGCGCCGCGGGAAGGGTGGCCCAGCCCAGCAGGCTGGTGACCGCCGGATCCTGGAAGCCCGAGGCCCAGGCCTGCTCCAGTTCGCCCTGGGCGGCGGCGAACTCGCGCACCAGGTAGTGCCCGGTGCCCAGGGCGAAGTGCCCGGAACCCTGCCATTCGGGAGCCTGGCCGAGCATCCGGGCCCGGTCCCGCTCCAGCCGGGCGCGGATCCGGGCATAGCTGGGCCGCAGGTCGTGGACCGGCAGCATCAGCTCCAGCCGGAACTCCCGGGCCAGGTCCCCGGCTTCCAGGTCCAGCCGCTGCGCCAGTTCCATCTGCTGCCGGTTCACGGCCTGGCGGTGCGCGAAGATGAACTGGGCGCCCACCACCACCAGGAGGGCGATGGCCAGGGCCGTGAGCCAGGGCCTGGTCTGCCGGATCCCCATGCGGCTCCAGTGGCCGAGCCGGACCAGGGAGCTGGGGCTGGAGGCCAGGATCGGGGTGCCGTCCCGCACCCGCCAGAGGTCCTCGGCCAGGGTGCTGGCCGAGGCGTAGCGGAGCTCCGGCTCCTCTTCCAGGCACTTGGCGATGATCACCCGCAGGTCCCGGGGAATGGCCGGGAGGCTTCCCGTGTCCTGGTTCCTGCGGGAACCCGAGGGCGGGTGCCCGGTGAGGGCGAAATGCAGGGTGCCGCCCAGGGCGTAGACGTCGGTGGCCGGCGAGATGCGCTCCCGCTTGCCTTGCAGCTGCTCCGGGGCCATGTAGGCCGGGGTGCCGATCACCCCGTGGGTGTAGGTGAGCGCGGGCTCGTCCAGGGCCATGGCCAGCCCGAAGTCGCAGACGAAGGGGGTCCACTTCCCCTCGGCGTTGCGCTCCAGCAGGATGTTGGAGGGCTTCAGGTCCCGGTGCACCAGGTTCAGCCGGTGCACCACGTGGACCGCCTGGGCCACCTGGGCCATGATGGTGACGATCTCCCGCTGGGACAGCTCGCCGCAGATCTGCTCCAGGTTCGACCCGCGCACCAGCTGCATGGCGACCCGCAGGCTGCCTTCATAGTTGTCCACGTCGTAGATCCGGCAGATGTTCGGGTGCACCACCCGGGCGTGGATCTGGGCCTCGTGCATGAACCGGATCAGCGCCGCGGGCTCGATGTCCTTCAGGATCTTCAGGGCCACGGTGCGGCACAGCACCACGTCCCAGGCCTCGTGCACATCGCCCATTCCGCCCCGGCCCAGGATCGGCCCGATCACGTATCGGCCTTCCCGCGGGCTCTGGGCGTTGAGCCATGCGGGTTGCAGCTGGTGGGGGTCAGATGACATCCATCTCCTACTCGCGGATTGTGAAGAGATGCTGAATAATAGAAAAACGATAGCATTAATACATAAAAATGCGGCCTCAAGGGCCGCATTTTTACGGGTTCCGGACGCCTCAGCCTTCCGGTTCGTCCTCATCGGGCTCCGGTTCGGGCTCCTGGCCGGATTGCCCCAGGGTCTCGGAGTCCAGGCCGTGCTCTTCCTTGTAGTGGTGGGGCGTCACCTTGCCGTCCATCCAGGTCCAGTTGATGGGGTAGACGTCGGGATCGAAGATGACGAAGTAGAAGTGCCACACCAGGATGGCCAGGGAGGCCAGGATCGCCTCGAAGTAGTGGACCGTGGTGGACACGTCGATGACCCAGCGGGGCACCACCCGGGTGGCGTAGAGCTTGAACCAGATCAGCAGGCCGGTGGCGGCCATGATGAAGGTGCCCCAGATCACCGCCCAGTACTCGGCCTTCTCGGCGTAGCCGAACCGCTTGAACTGCGGCTTGCGGGTGCCCGGAACCAGGTAGTAGCGCAGGGTGACCAGGACATCGGTGACATCCTTGAGCTCCGGCAGCATGTCCAGCACGAACTTGCGCCCGTCCCGGGTGAAGATCACGTAGCCCAGGTGGGCGATGGCGCCCACGATCATCACGCAGGCGGCGGCCCGGTGCCCGGTGCGGCGGACCAGCTCGCTGGAGCCCATGAGCCAGCTCAGGCCGGAATCGGGATACTTCAGGGCGAAGCCGGTGATCACCAGGACGATGAAGCTGGAGGCCAGCAGGCCGTGCTGGATCCGGGCTGCCAGGGTCATGCGCACCAGGGTGCGGTTGGGATCCTTCAGCGAGGCCATGGCCTTCTTGCGGAGGATCAGCAGGTTGTGCCCGGCCATGCCGCCGATCACGGCGATGATCAGCGTGATGTAGGTGGCGCGCACCCAGTGGTCGATCTTGCCGCCCAGGTCGGTGACCTGGTTCCGGTCCGCGTGCACGGTGCCCAGGGCGAACTTCTCGGTGGCGTTGGCATGGCACTTCTGGCAGGTGGCGATCAGGTTGGCCTTGTTCACCGAGGACTTGGGATCGGAGGACGGCAGGATGTTGTGGTAGCCGTGGCAGCTGGCGCAGCTGGCGGCGGTTCGGGAGCCCATCTTGCCGGCCATGCCGTGGTAGCTGTCGAAGAAGGTGGACACCCGGTTGTTGGGCAGGTCGAACTTGGCGTTCATCCGGGCGTCGCCGTGGCAGCGGCTGCAGACCTCGGCGGACACCTTCATGGGGCTGGCGCTCTTCAGGCTTTCGATCTGGTGCTCCGAGTGGCAGTCCACGCAGCTGGGCGCTTCCCGCACCCCGTTGGCCATGGCCTGGCCGTGGATGCTGCCCTTGACGGCCGCCACCTGGTCCGGGTGGCACTGGCCGCAGGTGGCGCCCAGGTTGTCCCGGCTCACCGGGGACAGCGGGGCGTTGACCTTGCTGATGTCATGCACGCCGTGGCAGTCGGTGCACTGGGCCGCGCCGGTGTTGCCTCTCTTGCGGGCCATGCCGTGCACGCTCGCCTCGTAGGTGGCCGACGGCTTGTCGTGGCAGGTGGCGCAGACCACCGGCCCCACCGGCTTGCCGGGATGGGAGGCCAGGTCCACGTCGGTGTGGCAGCTGGCGCAGCCGTTGCCTGCGTGGACCGACCCGCCGAACTTGGAGGCGTCCACGAACGGAGGCGCCTTGGGTCCCTTGCCCGTCTTGCGGGGGGCGGTCTTCTGGCCGTGGCAGGCCAGGCAGGTGGCGTCGTCGTTGGCCGGCGCGGTGGCGCCGAAGGCTGGCGCGGAAGCGCCGATGGCCAGGCCGGCCATCATGACCACGATTAGGGCTGACTTGATTCTGAGCCAGTTCATTGGCGGGCTTCCCTCGCTTGAAAATCAACAAAAGACTAGCTTATCCGATTTAGCCGCTTGGCTCCCAGCTCTTATTTTTCAGGGGGATCCCGGGGGCCGGCTGCCTGCGAGGTGAGCCGGCCGGAACCGGAGGGCAGGAAGGAAAATCAAGGCTTCTCCACTTTCCCGGGGATTCTGCTAGGATAGGGCTCCGCGCCTCTCAAATGGGGCGCATCCTTTTATATGAGATAGCCACCCCCCGGTCTCCAGCCGAAACCCGCCACTTCTCCCAAGGGGATCGGCCTCCGGGGTTAGCAACCATCCCGGCCGGGGCCACGTTCCCCGGCATCCCAATCCTGGGCTTCGGCCCTTACCCATGGAAGTGATATGCCCAAGCACGTACTAGCCAAACTGGAAGCGGAACTGAAAGTGCTGAAGCAGGCCCTGCTGGTGGACATCCCGAAGGAGATCGCCAGCGCGGCCTCCCAGGGCGATCTCTCGGAAAACGCCGAGTATGAACAGGCCCTGGCCAAGCGCGACATCTACCAGAACAAGGTCGTCACCATGGAAAAGCGCATCGCCGAGGTGGCCAGCCTGGACATCAACCGGCTGCCCCGGGACAAGGTGGCCTACGGCACCCGGGTCACCCTGCTGGACCTGGATTCCGACAAGGAGGTCACATACAAGCTTGTGCTTCCCGAGGAATTGGCGGATCATCCGGACCACCTGAGCATCAGTTCCCCCATCGGCCTCGCCCTGGTGGGAGCGGTGGAAGGGGATGAAGTGAAGATCAAGATTCCCGCTGGAATCAAGCGATTTGAAGTCCTTACCTTGGTAACTGTCCACGAGCAGTGAAACCTCAGTGCAAGGGAGGCGGCGCGGCCTCACAATGGAAGGGCCGGTTCCGTCCGGGGAGTATCGATGAACACAAAGACGACGAAGCGGGATCAACAGTGCTCTTTCTGCGGCAAGGCCCCCCACGAAGTGGAACAGCTGCTGGCAGGGCCCAACGCCTATATCTGTAATGAATGCGTTGAGGCGGGCCAGCTCCAGCTGCGCATGAGCCGCCAGAGCAAGCCGGCCGGCAAGCATGAGCCGAGGCTGGCCCGGCCCAAGGAGATCAAGGCCTTCCTGGACGACTACGTGATCGGCCAGGACGGCGCCAAGAAGCGCCTGTCGGTGGCCGTGTACAACCACTACAAGCGCATCCTCACCCCGCAGAAGAGCCTGGGCACCACCGAGGTGGAGCTCACCAAGAGCAACATCCTGCTCATCGGCCCCACCGGCACCGGCAAGACCCTGCTGGCCCAGACCCTGGCCCGCATGCTGGACGTGCCCCTGGCCATGGCCGACGCCACCACCCTCACCGAAGCCGGCTACGTGGGCGAGGACGTGGAGAACATCCTCACCAAGCTGCTCCAGGTGGCCAACTACGATGTGGAGCGGGCCCAGCGGGGCATCGTGTTCATCGACGAGATCGACAAGATCGGCCGCAAGAGCGAGAACCCGAGCATCACCCGGGACGTGAGCGGCGAAGGGGTGCAGCAGGCCCTGCTCAAGCTGGTGGAAGGCACCGTGGCCAACGTGCCGCCCCAGGGCGGGCGCAAGCATCCCCACCAGGAATTCATCCAGCTGGACACGTCTAATATCCTGTTCATTTGCGGTGGCGCCTTCGTGGGCATCGAGGACATCATCAAGCAGCGGGTGCGGGCCAAGGCCATGGGGTTCGGCGCCAAGCCCAGCTCCAAGGACCGCAAGGACGAGCTGCTGCAGCTTGTGGAACCCGAGGACATCATCAAGTTCGGGCTGATCCCCGAGCTGGTGGGCCGCCTGCCCGTGCTGGCCACCCTGCAGCCCCTGGACCGCAGCGCCCTGGTGGCCATCCTCACCCAGCCCAAGAACGCTGTCACCAAGCAGTTTGCCCGCCTGTTCGAGATGGACGACATCGAGCTCACCTTCGAGACCGGCGCCCTGGACGCCATCGCCGACCAGGCGCTGCAGCGCAAGCTGGGAGCCCGCGGCCTGCGCTCCATGCTCGAGCAGATCCTCCTTGAGCCCATGTTCGAACTGCCCTCGGAGGATCGCACCGTCCGGGCCACCCTGCACCTCACCCGGCAGCAGGTGGAAAAGGAGCTGGGCATCGCCAGCCTTCCCATCCCCGCCGCCGGCTGATCCTTCCGCGGGTTCCAGCCCATGAACGTCCCCAGCAAGAGTCTTACCCTACCCGCCATTCCCATCCGTGACATGGTGCTGTTCCCCGGCAGCCGGCTGCCGTTCATGGTGGGCCGGCGCTCCTCGGTGCGCACCATGGAGCTGGCCATCAAGGCCGGCGACCACCTGGTGATGCTCACCCAGCGCGATCCCAAGGAGGAGGAGCCCAAGCAGGAGTCGCTGTACTCCATGGGCACCCTCGCCCTGGTGGAGTCGCTCATCCCGGTGCCCAAGGACCACTACAAGGTCGGGGTGCGCGGCATCGCCCGGGTGAAGCTGGAGCGCTACCTGGACGAAGGCGACGTGGTGCAGGCGGAGGTGACCATCCTGGCCGAGCCGTCCTCCCCGGAAAGCGCGCTGCTGCCCACCTTCAACCAGGCGGTGCAGGCCCTGCTGCTGCGCAACCCGGAGCTGGCCCGCAGCTTTTCCATGGAATCGCTCCAGGAGCTGCCCCTGGGCGGCGCCATCGACGCCGTGGCCGGCGCCCTGCCGGTGGAGGTGCGGGAGAAGCAGCAGGTGCTCGACCAGCTGGAGCTGGAGCCGCGGCTGCACACCCTGCTGAGGATGCTGGAGCTGGATGCGGCCCGGCACCGGCTGGAAGGCGACGCCGAGGACAAGACCCGCCAGAGCCGGGGCTCCGAGCACCGGCCCTTCGTGCTGGGGGAGAAGATGGGCGGCGCCCAGGCCTCCGGGCGCAAGGGCGAAAAGGACGAGATCAGCCGCCTGCGCGATCAGATCCTCAAGGTGGAGATGGGCGAAGAGGCCGAGAAGAAGGCCCTGGAGGAGCTGGACCGGCTGGAGAGCATGGCCCCGCAGAGCGCCGAGTCCACCGTGTCGCGCAGCTACATCGAGTGGCTGCTGGCCCTGCCCTGGAACGTCTACGCCGACGAGCACCTGGATCTGGAGGAGGCCGAGCGCATCCTGGACGAGGACCATTCCGGCCTGGAAAAGGTCAAGGTGCGGATCCTGGAGTACCTGGCGGTCATGCGCCGGCTGCGGGATTCCTCCAGCCAGCGGGGCAGCGCCGGCCTGCGCGGGCCCATCCTGTGCCTGGTGGGGCCGCCGGGGGTGGGCAAGACCTCCCTGGCCCGGTCCATCGCCCGGGCCCTGAACCGGCCCTTCCTGCGCTTCTCCCTGGGCGGCCTGCGGGACGAGGCGGAGATCCGCGGCCACCGGCGCACCTACATCGGCTCCATGCCCGGGCGGATCATCTCGCTCATGAAGAAGGGCGCGGTGCGCAACCCGGTCATGCTGCTGGACGAGATCGACAAGATGGGCGCCGACTGGCGCGGCGATCCCAGCTCGGCGCTGCTGGAGGTGCTGGACCCCGAACAGAACTTCAGCTTCCAGGACCACTACCTGGACGTGGGGTTCGATCTCTCCCAGGTGCTGTTCCTGGCCACCGCCAACGTGCGGCACCAGATCCCCCAGCCCCTGGAGGACCGCCTGGAGGTCCTGGAGCTGAGCAGCTACACCCTGCGCGAAAAGCGCGCCATCGCCCAGGCCCACCTGGTGCCCAAGGCGCTGGAGCGGCACGGCATGGAGAACATGGACATCCGCTTCGAGGATGCCGCCATCGACAAGATCATCCAGGACTACACCAAGGAGGCCGGAGTGCGGCAGCTGGAGCGGGAGATCTCCGGGGTGCTGCGCAAGCTGGCCCGGCAGAGCCTGCAGCCGGCCGCCAACGGCTCCCCGGGGTTCGACGGCCGGGTGAGCGCCGAGCGCCTGCCCAAGCTGCTGGGCCCGGAGATCTTCCTGGAGGCCCCCCTGGGCCGCCAGCAGCCGCCCGGGGTGGTGCACGGCCTGGCCTGGACCCCCTTCGGCGGCGACCTGCTCACCATCGAGGCCGCCAAGCTCCCCGGCAAGGGCAACCTGCGGCTCACCGGCAAGCTGGGCGAGGTGATGCAGGAAAGCGCCAACCTGGCCCTGTCCTTCGTGCGCATGCGCTCGGAAAGCCTGGGCCTGAAACCGGACTTCATGGAGCAGGTGGACCTGCACGTGCACCTGCCCGAGGGCGCCATCCCCAAGGACGGCCCCAGCGCCGGC